>VGDZ01000024.1 GCA_016869515.1 Alphaproteobacteria bacterium
CGCTCGTGAGCACCTCCAAGTCCTCGGCGGCGACCGTCGGCGCCGCCAGGTCCGGCGTCACCTCCTCGCGCGTCTTGCCGAGGAAGGCGTCGGCATCGATGCCGTGCACCAGCGCCACGCCGCGATTGACCAGGACAAAGCGCCGATCGCGGTCCTTGAGACTGACCATGCCCGGAAACAGGTCGATCACCGACCGCAAGATTGCGTTCGACGCCGCCAGCGCCGCCTCGGCGCGCTTGAAATCGGTGATGTCGTTGGCCGCGCCGCGATACCCCGTAAAGGTGCCGCTTTCGTCGAACACCGGAATCGCGCCGGTGCGGAACCACCGTAATTCGCCATTGGCCCGCCGACGCCGCAAGACCACGTTGCGATAGGGCTTGCGCGTCCTTTCGGCCTCGGTGATTTCGCGCGGCAAGACGTCGGGATCGCCACCCGCGCTCAAGGCCAGTTCGCGCCGGGTCTTGCCGATGTGGAATTCGGGGCCGTCGCCGGTGATCTCGCGCACCCGTTCGGACATGAAGCTGAAACGCAGATCCTTGTCCATTTCGAAGAACCAGTCGGACGCCGATTCGGCGAAGCCGCGGAAACGCTGCTCGCTGATCTGCAGCGCGGCTTCGGCGCGCTTGAGTTCGGAGATGTCGACGCTGACCGTGACCACGGCGGTGACGCGCCCGTCATTGTCCCGCACCGGGCGCTTGTTGATCAGCCACACGCCTTTGCCGCCGATCGGAGTCGAAAGCGCCTGCTCGACGTTGACAAGCGTCACGCCGCCGTCGAGCACCCGCCGATCCTGCGCCATGATGATCTCGGCCGAACCCAAGTCGCGCACTTCGTGGGGCAATCGTCCCAGCACCTCGGCCGAGGTCAGTCCCAGCACTTCGAGCTGGCCGCGATTGACCATGATGTAGCGGCCCTCGCGGTCCTTGACGTTGACCACGCCCGGCATCGCGTCCATCACCGCCGCCTGCAAGCGGCGGCTTTCGATCAGTTCGCGCTCCTGCGCCTTGCGGTCGGTGACGTCGAGCTGGACCGAAAGCACGCCTGTGACTCGCCCTTCGGCGTCCAAAAGCGGCCGTTTCCACCCCAGCCAATCGCGCTTGCCGAAGGGCGTTACGCTGGTGAAGTCGTAGGGCGGCAAGGCTTGACCGGTTTCCAACACCATGCGGTCGCGGCCCTCGATCAGTGACGCTAATTCGGCCGTGGCGAAATCGGACAATCGCCGCCCGATCAGATCGTCGCGTTCGACGCCGCGATTGCGCGCCATCTGGCGATTGGCCAAGACGTAACGCAGATCGCGGTCCTTTACCGTGACCGCGGCCGGCAACTCGTCGATCACGTCCTGAAGCAGCCTGCGGCTTTCGGCGATCTCCTGCGCCGCCCGCCGCACCTCGGAAACGTCGGCCACCGAGACCAGAACCGCCGGCTGGCCGTCCCATTCGAACGACCGCAACTGGACGTTGATGGTGAAGCGCCGGCCATGGCGATCCATGCCGACGGTATCGAAGCTTTCGGGCGTGGCCTCGCCGGCGGCGCGCCGCCTGGCGCGCGCCAGCGATTCCTCCCGCGCCTCGGGCGCCAGGGTCAGAAGGAAACTGTCGAGTTTCAGCACCTCTTCGGCCGTGTCGTAGCCCAGCATCCGTGCGTAGGCGGTATTGCAGAACACCGGCTTGGCCCCCACCACCACCAGGATGCCCAGCACGTTGTTTTCGATCAGCGACCGCGCGCGGGCCTCGCTGCGCCGCACCGCCTCCAACTGCGCCTCGCTTTCGGTGATGTCGGCGTAGAGGCCGACCACGCCGCCGTCGGCGGTGCGATGATCGCCGATCAGCAGCACGCTGCCGTCGCCGAGATGGATCTTGCGCGGCCGGCCGGGGTTCTGCCGGCTGCGCACGCGTTCGGCGACGAAGGCCTCGATGTCGTCGACCTGCGGCGCCCTGGGCGAGCGCATCATGGCCCGGGTCAGGTCTTCGTAACTCACCCCCGGCACCGCCAACTGGCGGATCGACGGATCGAGCATGTCGATGAACCGCTCATTCGCGATCACCAGGCGGTCGCTCGCATCCCACAGCACAAAGCCTTCGGATATCGCCTTGACGGCATCGACCAGGCGGCTTTCCATCTGCCGCGCCCGATGCTCGGCTTCGAGTTCGGCGGTGATTTCGCGGCTGACTCCGGAAAACGCGACGAACTTGCCTCCGGCATCGAAGATCGGCCGGCCCGAGGCGGTGTAATAGCGCGGCCGGCCATCCCGACCCATGCCGCGCAGGGTGACGTCGCGGACCGGGCGCCCGGCGTCGATCGCCGCGCGAAAAGCCGCCAGGGCCTCGTGATTGAGGCCGTGCGGATCGAGCATCTGGTATTCCTGCCCGACCGCCTGCTCGAAAATCTTTCCGCGTCGCCGCCCTTCGACGTAGCGGAATTTGAGGTCCGGCCCGACCTCCCACGCCACGTCGGCGACGCTGCCGACCGCCTGGTACCAGCGCGCTTCGCGATCGGCGAGGTCGCGCTCGGCGCGCTCGCGCCGGCGGATTTGGAGCAGCAGCACCGCGGTCAGCACGCCGATCGCCGCCAGCGCCGCGGCTCCGACCGCGATTTCGTCGATGCTGCGCCGCAGCCAAGGCCCGATGACCGCGCCAAGGTCGAACGACACCCGCACTTGGAGCGGATATTCGCCCAGGTGCAACACCGCCTCGGTCGTCGCCCAATTCCTGACATAAGCGCCGATCGCATTCCCGACTCGGCTCGATCCCGAGGGCAGGCCGGTCGTCTCCGCCCGGTGGCCGACCAATTGTGTCCCATCGCGCCGCGCCAACTCGAAACCATCGCCCGGACGCTGCGCCAAGCCGGAAAAAAAGCGCTCGAAGTAAAGCGGCTCGACAAACGCGGCCACCACGCCGAGGAACCGCCCATCCTGGGCTTCGAGCCGCCGGCTGACGAAAATCGCCGGCGTGCCCGCGGCGCGACTGATCAGCGGCGCACCGATATGGAGGCCGACATCGCGCCGCTCGCGATGGACCGCGAAGTATTCCCGATCCGCGGCGCTCAACGGCAGCATTTCGGTGCTACCCGTCCGACCCAGAGGCGCGCCCGTCGCGTCGACCACGAACAGCCCTCTGACCGGGGCGCCGGACTGGATCAACGGATTGAGCGAGCGGTAGATCGATTCCGGATCGGGCCTGCGCGCGGCCATGACGTCCTGAAACTCGCGGCCGGCAAAACGCAAGGACAGATCGACCGTCTCGAAAGCCCGCGCCGCATGCTGCTGGACCGCCAAGGACAGCCGACGGGTTTCGTTGGATGCCGCCTCCAATTCCTGACGCAAGGAACTCGCCAGCATGTAGCCGCCGCCCGATCCGACCAGCAGCACCGCCACCACGCCCAATGCCGCGACCCGCCGCTTCAGGCCGAACGATAGAGTCCGGCCATCGCCGCCTGGAAGCGGATTCGCGATCATGGGCGGCGGCGAAGCACTCATTCCCAACCCCCTGGGATCACGTATTCTATCGGCTGGGCCGCGAGGCGCAAATCGGAGGGAGTTTAGGCGATGTCGCTACGAGTTGAAAAAGCCGGCCCGGTCACGACCGTGATTCTCGATCGGCCGGCGGCGCGCAATGCGGTCGACCGGCCGACGGCCGATGCGCTGGTCGCCGCTTTCAAGGCCTTCGATACCGATGCCGAAGCCAAAGTCGCGGTGCTGTTCGGCGATCATGGCACGTTCTGCGCCGGAGCCGATCTCAAGGCCTTCGCGTCGGGTCGCGGCAGCCGGCTCGAACCCGATGGCGACGGGCCGATGGGACCGAGCCGGATGCTGCTGTCCAAGCCCGTGATCGCGGCGATTTCCGGCTATGCGGTCGCCGGCGGCATCGAACTCGCCTTGTGGTGCGACCTGCGTGTCGCCGAGGAGGACGCCGTGCTGGGCGTATTCTGCCGGCGCTTCGGCGTGCCGTTGATCGACGGCGGCACCATTCGCCTGCCGCGGCTGATCGGCATGAGCCGGGCGCTGGACCTGATCCTGACCGGCCGGTCGGTCAAGGCCGAGGAAGCGCTGGCGATGGGCCTGGTCAATCGCGTCGTGCCCAAGGGCCAGTCCCGCGCCGCGGCCGAGGCGCTGGCGGCCGAAATCGCCCGTCATCCCGAACTCTGCATGCGCTCGGATCGGCTGTCGGCTTATCAGCAATGGAATCTCGATTTTCCGGCCGCCCTGGCCAACGAGTTCCGCCTCGGCATTCCTTCGCTGATGGCCGAGGGTCGCGCCGGCGCCGCGCGCTTCGCCCTGGGCGCCGGGCGGCACGGGAAACCGGCACAGCCATAAGCGGCTTGACCGCGACAAAGCTTTTTCCTAATACCGCCCGGGGCTTCGGGAGGCACGCGACGGATGGATCAGGCGGCGGTGGGCGCGAGTTTGGCGCGCCTCGACACCTTTCCCAAATTGCTGATCCGCAATGCCCGGGAGCGCGGCGAGCGCCCGGCCTATCGCGAAAAGGAATTCGGCATCTGGCAGGCCTATAGCTGGGCCGATTCCTTGCGTCAGGTCCGCGCCTTGGCCTGCGGGTTGCACCGTCTCGGCGTCAAGCGCGGCGACAAGCTGTCGATCGTCGGCGACAACCGGCCGCGGCTCTACTGGGCGATCGCCGCCGCGCAAAGCCTTGGCTGCACCGTGGTGCCGGCCTATCAGGACGCGGTCGCCGACGAGTTCCAATACGTCCTCGACCATGCCGAAGTCTCGTTCGTCGTCGCCGAGGACCAGGAGCAAGTCGACAAGATACTGGCGGTGCGCGACCGCCTGCCCAAGCTGCGCCACGTCGTGTTCGTCAACCCGCGCGGCATGCGCAATTACGTTCACGACTGGCTGACCGCCTTCGATCAAGTGCTGGAACACGGCCGTACCTTCGATGCCGGCCATCCCGGCTTTTTCGAGGCCGAGGTCGCCAAGGGCCAGCCCGACGACATCGGCGTCATCGCCTATACCTCGGGCACCACCGGACGGCCCAAGGGCGTGATGCTGTCCTTCGCCAATCTGGTGCCCTCGGCCCAGGCCAGCGCCAAGTTCGAGGGCCTGCGCGAGGACGAGGACGTGCTGGCCTATCTGCCGATGGCCTGGATCGGCGATCACTTTTTCTCTTATGCCCAGTCGATCGTGGTCGGTTTCACCGTCAACTGCCCGGAATCGGCCGCCACGGTGACGATCGATCTCAAGGAACTGGCGCCGACCTACTTTTTCGCCCCGCCCCGCATCTTCGAGACCCTGCTGACCCAGACCATGGTGCGGATGGAGGACGCCAACGCCGTCAAGCGTTGGCTGTTCAAGTATTTCATGGCGCTGGCGCGACGCTCGGGCGTGCGGATTTTGGAAGGCAAGCCGGTTTCGGCGTTGGATCGCCTGCTCTACGTTCTTGGCGGCGCCCTGGTCTACGGCCCGCTCAAGAACGCGCTCGGCCTGTCGCGCATCCGCCTGGCCTACACCGCCGGCGAGGCGATCGGCCCCGACATCTTCGATTTCTTCCGCTCGCTCGGCATCAATCTCAAGCAGCTCTACGGCCAGACCGAATCCTCGGTCATGGTCTGCATCCAGCGCAACGACGACGTGCGCGCCGATACCGTCGGCCCGCCGGCGCCGGGGGTCGAAGTGCGCATCGACGACCGCGGCGAGGTGCTTTATCGCAGCCCAGGCGTGTTCGTCGGCTACTTCAAGAACCCCGAGGCCACCGCCGAAACCAAGACCAAGGACGGCTGGGTCAAGACCGGCGATGCCGGCATCTTCACCCAGGACGGCCATCTCCGCATCATCGACCGCGCCAAGGACGTCGGCCGGCTCAAGGACGGCTCGCTGTTCGCGCCCAAATACATCGAGAACAAGCTCAAGTTCTTCCCCTCGATCATGGAGGCGGTGACCCACGGTTCCGATCGCGACTTCGTCGCCGCCTTCATCAACATCGACCTGCGCGCGGTCGGCAATTGGGCCGAGCGCAACGGACTGGCCTATACCAGCTATTCCGACCTGGCTTCGCGGCCCGAGGTCTACGCCATGATCAAGGGCCAGATCGAACAGGTGAACCGCGATCTGGCGGCCGATCCGCAACTGGCGGGATCGCAGATCCGGCGGTTCCTGATCCTGCACAAGGAACTCGACGCCGACGACGGCGAGCTGACCCGCACCCGCAAGGTGCGCCGCAACACCGTGGCCGAGCGCTATGCGCCGCTGATCGATGCGCTCTATTCCGATCGCGACGAGGTCGAGATCGAGAGCAAGGTGGCGTTCGAGGACGGACGCGTCGGCACCATGAAGGCGCGGCTCAAGATCGCGGGCGCCGACGCCGTCCACGCCCTCAAGCAGGCAGGGTAGATCGGCGATGCAGTCGTCCCGCAAGGCGATCGGCGAGACCTTGCTCAAGGTCGAGAACGTCACCCTGTCCTTCGGCGCGGTCAAAGCGATCCAGGACGTCAGCTTCGAGATCCGGCGCCACGAGATCCTGGCCATCATCGGCCCCAACGGCGCCGGCAAGACCTCGATGCTCAACGTCATCAACGGCGCCTACCATCCCCAGCACGGCATCATCACCTTCAAGGGACAGCCGCGCCACGACATGGACAAGCACGAGGCGGCGGCGATGGGCATCGCCCGCACCTTCCAGAACGTGGCGCTGTTCAAGGGCATGTCGACGCTCGACAACATCCTCACCGGCCGCAATTTGAAGATGAAACGCGGCCTGTTCGCGCAGATGCTCTATTTCGGCCCGGCGCTGGACGAGGAGGTCGAGCATCGCCGCAAGGTCGAGGACATCATCGACTTCCTCGAGATCAACGCCATCCGCAAGACCCCGGTCGGACGCCTGCCCTACGGCCTGCAGAAGCGGGTCGAGCTTGGCCGCGCGCTGGCGGCCGAGCCCGACCTTTTGCTGCTCGACGAGCCGATGGCCGGCATGAACGTCGAGGAGAAGGAGGACATGTGCCGCTTCATCCTCGACGTCAACGAGGAGTTCGGCACCACCATCGCCCTGATCGAGCACGACATGGGCGTGGTGATGGACATCTCGGACCGGGTGGTGGTGCTGGATTACGGCCGCAAGATCGCCGAGGGCACGCCCAACGAGGTGCGCCGCAATCAGACCGTGATCGACGCCTATCTCGGCGTGAGCCATTAGGAAACCGCGATGTCCCAAGCCGCTTGGCGCAATATTTCGATCGGGGTTTCCGGCTTCATCGTGCTGGGGCTGGGGGCGCTTGTGATCGCCAATCCCGGCAAGATTTTCTTTTCTTGGACGTTTTTCTTCGAGGTGCTGATCGGCGGGCTGCTGGCCGGCACGCTCTATTCGCTGGTGGCGCTCGGTTTCGTGCTGATCTTCAAGGCCTCGGGCGTGTTCAACTTTGCCCAAGGCGCCATGACCCTGTTCGCCGCCTTGTCGCTGGTGCGGCTGATCGAGATCACCAATTCGATCCTGCTGTCGATGGCGCTGACCGTCGTCATCATGATGGCGCTGGCCTACGTCATCGAGCGCCTGGTGCTGCGGCCGCTGGTCAATCAGGACGTGATCATCATGTTCATGGCCACCATCGGCATGACCTTCCTCATCGATGGCTTCGGCCAATTGGTGTGGGGCTCGGACGTCTACCCGCTCAATCTCGGCATCCCGCAGGACCCGTTCGAGGTCCAGGGCGTGCTGCTCAACCAGTTCGATCTGGTCGCGGGCGCGGTGGCGGCGCTGCTGGTGGCGGTGCTGGCGGTCTTCTTCCAGAAGACCCGCATCGGTCGCGCGCTGCGGGCGGTAGCCGACGACAACCAGGCCGCGCTGTCGGTGGGCATCCCCTTGCGCCACATCTGGTTCATCGTCTGGACGGTATCGGGCCTGGTGGCGCTGGTCGCCGGCATCATGTGGGGGACCAAGTCGGGGGTGCAGTTCTCGCTCGCGCTGATCGCGCTCAAGGCGTTGCCGGTGCTGATCCTGGGCGGGTTGACCTCGATCCCGGGCGCGATCATTGGCGGGCTGATCGTCGGCGCCGGCGAGAAGCTGGCCGAGGTGTTCATCGGTCCCCTGTTCGGCGGCGCGATCGAGAACTGGTTCGCCTATGTGCTGGCGCTGCTGTTCCTGCTGTTCCGGCCGCAAGGCCTGTTCGGCGAAAAGATCATCGAGCGGGTCTGAGCCATGCTGTATCGCGATTCCGGCCAGTTCAAGTCGACCTACGAGGACGACCGCGCCATCTTCCCGATCGCGCAGGACCGCTACGCCATGCTGGCGCTGCTGGCGGTGGCGTTCGTCGCGGTTCCGATCCTGGGCAACGACTATTGGCTGCGTTCGATCTTCACGCCCTTCCTGATCTATTCGCTGGCGGCGATCGGCCTCAACATCCTGACCGGCTATGCCGGGCAGGTTTCGCTCGGCGCCGGCGGCTTCATGGCGGTGGGCGCGTTCTCGGTCTACAACCTCCTGGTCCGCGTGCCCGAGATCAATTTCATCCTGGCGCTGGTCTTCGGCGGGCTGGTGGCCGCGGCGGTCGGCGCGCTGTTCGGCATTCCCTCGCTGCGCATCAAGGGTCTCTATTTGATGGTGGCGACGCTGGCGGCGCAGTTCTTCATCGAGTGGAGCTTCACCAAGTTTCCCTGGTTCACCAACTATGCGCCCTCGGGCGTGATTTCGGCCACCCCGATCGACATGTTCGGCTGGAAAGTCGAGGAATCCTGGGAGCGCTACGTCCTGGCGCTGGCGGTGGTGACGGCGATGGCGCTGGTGGCCAAGAACCTGGTGCGCGGCAGCATCGGCCGGTCGTGGATGGCGATCCGCGACATGGACGTGGCGGCGGAGATCATCGGCATCCAGCCGATGCAGACCAAGCTTCTGGCGTTCGCGGTCAGCTCGTTCTATTGCGGCGTCGCCGGCGCCTTGTGGGCCTATCTCTATCTCGGCACGGTCGAGCCGGTGGCGTTCGGCATCAACACTTCGTTCCAGATCCTGTTCATGATCATCATCGGCGGGTTGGGATCGATTCTCGGCTCGTTTCTGGGCGCCGGTTTCATCATTCTCTTGCCGATCTTCATCAACATCGCCGGCACCGGCCTTGGCCTCAATCTCTCGACCGCGTTCATCTCGCACATGGAATTCATCATTTTCGGCAGCCTGATCATTCTTTTCCTGATCGTCGAGCCGCACGGGCTGGCGCGGCTATGGCAGATCGCCAAGGAAAAGCTCAGGCTGTGGCCCTTCCCCTATTGAGGGCGGGGCGGTAATCTCGGGGCAAGTCTGACGGGCGCCCGGCAGGGCGCCTCACAAAGGGAGGAAGGCATGACGGTTCGACGTTTTGGCTTGGGCGTGGTGGCGGCGACGGTCGCCGCGACCGGGCTATGGGCGGCTTCGGCTGCGGCGCAGGAGCAATTCATTCCGCTCCTGACCTACCGCTCGGGTCCCTTCGCCCCCAGCGGCATCCCCTCGGCCAACGGCTTCGCCGACTATCTGGCGCTGCTGAACGAGCGCGATGGCGGCATCAACGGCATCAAGGTCACCTGGGAAGAGTGCGAGACCCAGTACAACAACGACCGCGGCGTCGAGTGCTACGAGCGCCTCAAGAACAAGGGCCCGACCGGCGCCAGCCTCGTCAATCCCTACTCGACCGGCATCACCTACGCCATTCTCGAGCGCGCCCAGCGCGACAAGATTCCCATCCTGTCGCTGGGCTATGGCCGCACCGATGCGGCCGACGGCCGGGTGTGGCCCTATGCCTTCCCGGCGCTGGCGACCTATTGGTCGAATGCGTCGGCGATCGTCAACTTCATCGCCCAGAAGGAAGGCGGCCACGACAAGCTCAAGGGCAAGAAGATCGGCCATTTATTCCTCGAGAGCGCCTATGGCCGCGAGCCGATCCCGGTGCTGCAGGCCCTGGCCCAGCGCCACGGCTTCGAATTGCACACCTTCCCGGTCAGCCCGCCGGGCAACGAGCAGAAGGCGGTCTGGCTGCAGATCGGCCGCCAAGTGCGCCCGGATTGGCTGCTGATGTGGGGATGGGGCGTGATGAACGCCACCGCCGTCAAGGAAGCGGCCGCGGTCGGCTATCCGCGCAACAAGTTCATCGGCGTGTGGTGGTCGGGCGACGAGACCACGGTGATCCCCGCCGGCGACGCCGCCAAGGGCTACATCGCCACCACCTTCGGATCGCCGGGCGCGCTCTACCCGGTGCATCGCGACATCGGCCGCTATGTCTACGACAAGGGCAAGGGCCATGGCCCGCGCGAACGCATCGGCGAGGTGCTCTACAACAACGCCATGGTCGCGGCGGTGGTCTCGACCGAGGCCATCCGCACCGCCCAGGGCAAGTACGGCGTCAAGTCGCTGCGCGGCGAGGAAGTGCGTTGGGGCCTCGAAAACCTGACCCTCAACGCCGCGCGCATCAACGCGCTCGGCCTCGAGGGCGTGCTGCCCGAGATCAAGCTGTCCTGCCTCGATCACGAGGGCGGCGGCTGGGTCCGGTTGCAGCAGTGGGACGGCAAGCAGTGGAAACTGATCTCGGACTGGATCGCGCCCGACCGGGCCTTGGTCCGCGGCCAGATCGAGGCGTCGGCCGCCAAGTACGCGGCGGAAAAGCAGATCACGCCGCGCGACTGCTCGAAGGAAGGGTAAGGTTGGTGGACTCCCCCGCCCCGCCCCATCCGGCGCGGGCGGGGGCTGGTCCCGCGATTGGGCGGCCCGCGATTCGGGCCGTCTTGTTTTGTCCTGGAGTTGACGGATGACGCAAGCCGCGCCCCTGCTGTCGATTCAGAACATCGAGGTGATCTACGATCACGTCATCCTCGTGCTCAAGGGCGTGTCGTTGGACGTGCCTGCCGGCGGAATCGTCGCAATTCTGGGCGCCAACGGCGCCGGCAAGTCGACCACGCTCAAGTCGATTTCCAACCTGCTGCAGTCCGAGCGTGGCGACGTCACCAAAGGCGATATCCGCTTTCGCGGCGAGCGCATCAACGGCCTGTCGCCCTCCGAGCTGGTGGTCAAGGGCGTGATCCAGGTGATGGAGGGTCGCCACTGCTTCCCCCATCTCACCGTCGAGGAGAATCTCCTGGCCGGGGCCTACACCCGCACCGACGGCGCGGCTGCCATCGCCACCGACATCGAACTGGTCTATCGCTATTTCCCGCGCCTCAAGGAACGGCGCGAATCGCTCACCGGCTACATCTCGGGCGGCGAGCAGCAGATGTGCGCCATCGGCCGCGCGCTGATGGCGCGGCCCAAGCTGATCCTGCTCGACGAACCCTCGATGGGGCTGGCGCCGCAGTTGGTCGAGGAGATCTTCGAGATCGTCAAGCGCCTCAACCGCGAGGAAGGCGTCAGCTTCCTCTTGGCCGAGCAGAACACCACCATGGCGCTGAAATATGCCACCTACGGCTACATCCTCGAGAACGGCCGGGTGGTGATGGACGGCGACGCCGCCACGCTGCGCGAGAACGAGGACGTCAAGGAATTCTATCTCGGCCTCTCGGCCGGAGGCCGCAAGAGCTATCGCGACACCAAGCATTATCGCCGCCGCAAGCGCTGGCTGGCATGAGCGGGCATTACGACGTCCTCGAAACCCGCGATGCCGAGGCGCGCGAAACTGCGCTGATGGCGGCGCTGCCCGGCCAGGTGGCGCATGCCAAGTCCGCAACCGACCACTATGCCGAAGTGCTGGCCGCGGTCGATCCGCACGCCGTCACCAGCCGCGCCGCCCTGGCCAAGCTGCCAGTCACGCGCAAGTCCTCTGTTCCCGCCATGCAGAAAGCTCGGCCGCCCTTCGGCGGGCTCTTGCCGCGCCACGCGCGACTGGTGCGGATCTTCCAATCCCCCGGACCGATCTACGAACCCGAGACCGACCAGGCCGATTTCTGGGGCTATGGGCGCGGCTTCTATGCCGCTGGATTTCGCGAAGGCGACCTGATCCACAACACCTTCGCCTACCACCTGACGCCAGCCGGGCGCATGGTCGAATCCGGCGCCCGTGCCGTCGGCTGCCCGGTGATCCCGGCCGGAACCGGCAATACCGAGCAGCAGCTCAAGGTCATCGCCGATCTGCGGCCCTCGGGCTATTGCGGCACGCCCTCCTTCCTCAAGATCCTGCTCGAGCGCGCGCGCGAGACGGGTGCGGACACTTCCAGCCTCGAACACGCCTCGGTCGGCGGCGAGGCCCTGCCGCCGGCCTTGCGCAAAGTGCTGGGCGAGCTCGGCATGAAGACCGTGCTGCAGGGCTATGCCACGGCCGAGCTCGGACTGATCGCCTATGAAAGCCCGGCCCTCGAGGGCATGATCGTCAACGAAAACATCGTCGTCGAAATCCTGCATCCGGCCACCGGCGATCCGGTGACGGCGGGAGAGGTCGGCGAGGTCGTGGTCACGCTGCTCAAACCCGACTATCCGCTGCTGCGTTTCGCCACCGGCGATCTCTCCGCCGTGCTGCCGGGCACGAGCCCCTGTGGGCGCACCAATATGCGCCTGCGCGGCTGGATGGGACGGGCCGATCAGACCACCAAGGTCAAGGGCATGTTCGTCATGCCGACCATGATCGCCGAGATCCAGCGCCGCCATCCCGAAATCCTCAAGGCGCGGTTGGTGGTGACCACGGTCGACAATCTCGACGCCATGACCCTGAGATGCGAAGTCGCACCGGGAACCGCCGGCATCGAGCATCGCATCGGCGACAGCCTGCAATCGGTGTGCAAGCTGCGCGGCAAGATTGAACTGGTGGCGCCGGGCAGCCTGCCCAACGATTTCAAGGCGATCGAGGACGCCCGCAAATACGACTGAGCGGGCTTTGCCATGCCCGCGGCTTTGCCGCTATCATGGCGTCGCGCTCCGGGGGCTCTGCAAAGGGAAGGAGCGGTACGATGTCACGCATTGGGACGGGCGCGCCGGCGATCGGGCTGGCGGCGATGATGGCGTTCGGCGCCGTCCAAGCGGCGACGCTGGACGACGTCGCCAAGGCGATGGGGGCGGCCAGCCTCGAGCGCATCGAATTCTCCGGCACGGGGTCGTTTTTCGCCATCGGCCAGAGCCACCGACCTGGGGTCGATTGGCCGCGGATGAACCTGCAGAGCTATCGTCGCACGGCCGATTACGCCAATGCGGCGACTTCGGTCGATTTCGGCGTCACCCAGGCGCTCGACCCGCCGCGCGGCGGCGGCACCCAGCCGATTTCGGGCCTACAGCGCCGCGGCGGCGGCGTGGTCGGGGACGCGGCCTGGAACGTCGCCGGGCCGATCATGGTCGCATCCGGCCCGGCCGCGCACCTGCACGATCTGTGGACCACGCCCCACGGCATGGTCAAGGCGGCGCTGGCCAACAAGGCCGCGATCAGCGGCAACAGCTTCGAGGTCGCGCAGGCCGGGCGCTTCAAGGCGCGCGCCACGCTCGACGCCCAGAACCGCGTCGCCAAGGTCGAATCCTGGATGGACAATCCGGTGCTGGGCGACATGGCGGTGGTGACCGAATACTCCGACTGGAAGGATCATGGCGGCGTCGCCTTCCCCGCCCGCATCAAGCAAAGCATGGGCGGGCATCCGGTGCTGGACATGGCCGTGACCGAGGTCAAGGTCAACGGCGCTGCTGTCGCCAAGCCCGAGCGCATCGTCCAGACCCCGATCCAGGTCGCGGTCGACAAGGTGGCCGAGGGCGTGTGGTTCATCCATGGCGGCAGCCACAACTCGGCCGCGATCGAGATGCGCGACCACGTCGTGATGTACGAAGCGCCGCTGGGCGACGCCCGGACCAACGCCGTGATCGAGGTCATCCAGAAGACCATCCCTGGCAAGCCGATCCGCTATGTCGTCAACTCGCATCACCATTTCGACCACTCCGGCGGCCTGCGCGCCGCGGCCGCGGCCGGGGCCACCATCGTCACCCAGGCGATGAACAAGACCTATTTCGAGGCCGCCTACGCCGCGCCGCGGACGATCGCGCCGGATACGCTCGCCAAATCGGGCAAGCAGGCTCAGTTCCTCTCGTTCGAGGACAAGCACGTCCTGACCGACGGCGAGCGGACGATCGAGATCCACCGGCTGCAGGGCAATCTGCACAACGACGCCCTGACCGTGGCCTACCTGCCGAAGGAAAAAATCATGATCCTGGCCGACGGCTACAGCCCGCGCGATCCGATCACGGCGGTGGCCACCAATCCCAACCCGTTCATCGTCAACCAGTGGCACGAGTTCCGTCGGCTCGGGCTGGCGATCGACAAGATCCTGCCGATGCATGGCCGGGTCACCGGGCTGGACGAATTGCGGATGTCGGCCGGCATCGCCAATTGATCGCGCGTTTCGGATAGCGTTCGTTCCAAAACAGGGCTAGGACGCGGGCATGAGCGCCCGCGCCTGGCTCCTGTTGCTGTTGCTGTCCGTGGTCTGGGGCGGCTCCTTCATCTGCATCAAGATCGCGGTGGTCGAATTGCCGCCGCTGACCGTGGTCCTGCTGCGGGTGGCGCTGGCCGCCTTCGCCATGCTGGCGGTCCTGCCGGCGGTCGGCTTGGCCATGCCGCGCCAACCTGGGGTGTGGCGGGATTTCCTGGTTCTTGGCCTGATCAACAATCTGATCCCGTTCGGCTTGATGTTCTGGGCGCTGACCCATATCGAGGCCGGGCTGGCGGCGATCCTGAACGCGGCGACGCCGCTGTTTACGATCCTGCTGGCGCATCTTCTGACCGAGGACGAAAGAGCGGGCCCGCGCAAGTTCGCAGGCGTGGCGCTGGGCATGAGCGGAGTCGCGGTGATGGTCGGCATCGAGGCCCTGGCCGGGCTGGGCACGGCGGTGCTGGCGCAGCTGGCGATGCTGGCCGGGACCTGCAGCTACGCATTCGCCGGGCTGTTCGGGCGGCGATTCGCCGGCCGCCCGGCGCTGGTCACCGCCACCGGCCAGATGGTCGGTTCCTCGCTGTTGACCTTGCCGCTGGTGCTGGCGATCGACCGGCCGTGGACGTTGGCGTGGCCCAGCGCCGAAGTCTGGATCGCGCTCGGCGTGCTGGCGGTGATCTGCACCGCCTTCGGCTACTGGCTCTATTTCCTCGTGCTGCAACTGGCCGGCGCAACCAATTTGCTGCTGGTCACTTTGCTGATCCCGGTCAGCTCGCTGCTGCTGTCGGCCGCGATCCTGGACGAGCAGCCGGCGCCCACCGCCTATGCCGGCATGGCGCTGATCGCCTGCGGCCTGGCGGTGATCGACGGCCGGCTGCTGGCGCGCCTTACTTCAAGTGCTGCGAAAGGTGACGCTTGATCTCGGCGTCGAGGAAAGCGTCGAGCTCCCGCATCACGTCGCGCACCAGTTCGTAGCGCTTCTTCTCGCGCTCGTTGATGCTGTCGTCCTCGTGCCCGGTGCGATAGGCCGCCGAACGCGCCTGGGCGGTGGTCGAAAAACCCGAGGGATCGCGATAGACCACGGCGACGTCGATGGCGGCGTCGTAGCGTTCGATCGGCTGCGCGGTCATGCGATCGCGCAGCGCCTCGGTCTTCTTGGCAAGCTCGGTCTCCTTGGCCGAGGCCTCGCGAATGACGAAGCGCAGGCTGCCGTCGCCGCCGCCGGCCTGCAGGCGATCGCGTGCCCAACGCTGGGCGGCGTCGATCGGCGCTACCGGGAACACCGCCTCGGCCTTGGCCGCCTCGTTGACCACCTCGATGTTGGCGACCGTGAAGCGGAAGGGCGGCTGGTGGGCGAAGCTGATGTCGGGAAAAGTCGGCCGCGGCGGAGCCTGGGTACAGGCAGCGCCCAGCGCGCTTAGGGCCAGGGCTAGCAACAGCGTGCGACGACGGGTCATGCGCGGCCTCCGCTTGGAATCGGGCGGGATGATGAGCGGCGATTGCGGCGAATTCAAGGCGCCAGAACGGCCGCCGGGTCGAGCCGATAGCCCTGGCCGCAGAACTCGCAGGTCGCGCCGATGCGGCCATCGGCCTCGGCCATGGCGCGCAAATCCTCGGCCGGAAATCCGCGCAGCGCGTCGCGGATGCGGCCTTCGCTGCAGCGGCAGCCGAACTCCAGCGCCCGCGTCTCGTGCAGCCGCGGCGCATGCGTGCCGTAAAGCCGCCACACCAGCTCGGTCGAGGTCAGGCCGTCGGCGGTCAGTTCTTCCGCCGCCACGCTGCCGCCCAGCGCACGGGCCTCGCGCCAGGGCTCGCCCGCCTCGCTCGCATCCCCCGGCGCCCGCGGCTCGCGTTCGACGATCAGAGCGCCCGCCCGCCAGACCCCGTCCTCGCCCCGCCGCGCCGCCGCCCGCACCATCGCGTCCATTTGCTGCGAGCGCCGGAAATAGATGTCGAGGCACTCGGCCAGCGTCTTGCCTTCGAGCGGCACCACGCCCTGATAGCGCTCGGTTTCGGGCCCCTGGTCGAGGGTATAGACCAGCGTGCCGCGACCGAACTGCGCCATCGGCAGGTCGTCGGCCAAGCGCGCCACCGCAGCCGCATCGAACCGCGCATAGCCGCGCAGCCGACCCGGCACGGCGTAATCCGCCACCATCAGCCGCACCGGCCCGTCGCCGCGAATCTGCAAGGTGAAGGTGCCGACCACTTTCAGCCGGCTGGACAAGGCCGCGGCCAGCGCCAGCAGCTCGGCCAAGAGTCGCTCGACCGGTTGGGGATAGCGGTGATGGCCCAGCGCCTCGGCAGTCACGCCGCGCATCCGCGCCAGCCGCCCGAACACGCCCAGCGCCGGCACGTCGAACGGCAGCACGCCGTCGAACTGGGCCGCGCTCATGCCCGCAGGAGACACCAGGTCAGGATGCCCTTTTGGGCGTGCAGGCGGTTCTCGGCTTCGTCCCACACCACCGATTGCGGGCCGTCCAGCACCTCGGCCGTGACCTCTTCGCCGCGATGCGCCGGCAGGCAATGCATGAACAACGCATCCGGCTTGGCCGCCGCCATCAGCTTGCCGTCCACCCGATAAGGCGCCAGCACGTTGTGTCGCTTGGAACCGGGATCGTCGGCCATCGACACCCAGACGTCGGCCACGACCAGATCGCTGTCCGCGACCGCATGGTAGGGATCGGCGCTCAGGCTGACCTGCGCGCCCTGCTTTTCGGCCCAACCCAAGACGCGCTTGGTCGGCGCCAATTCCTCGGGACAGCCGAGGCGCAGCTCGAATCCCAGCCGGGCCGAGGCGTGAATCCACGAATTGGCGACGTTGTTGCCGTCGCCTACCCAGGCCACGCGCCGGCCGGCGATGGCGCCGCGGTGCTCCTCGTAGGTCATGATGTCGGCCATGATCTGGCAGGGATGGCTGACATTGGTCAGGCCGTTGATCACCGGCACGCTGGCGTGTTCGGCCAGTTCGTCCAGCGCGCCCTGCCGGCCGGTGCGCAGCATGATGGCGTCGACATAGCGCGACAGCACCCGCGCCGTGTCGGCGATGGTCTCGCCGCGGCCAAGCTGCATCTCGCCGGTATGCAGCAGCAGCGTCTCGCCGCCCAATTGCCGCATCGCCACGTCGAACGAGACGCGGGTGCGGGTCGAGGGTTTGTCGAAGATCATCGCCAACAGCCGCCCGGCCAGCGGCCGGTCGGGATCGGGCGTGCCGCGCGGCAGCCCCTGCCGCGCCTGCTTCATCGCCGCCGAGCGGTCCAGGATCGAACGCAGCTCGGGACCGCTCAGGCGATCGATGTCGAGGAAGTGCCTGGGATTCACGGCGCCAGGCCGGCGCAGGCGCGTCCCAGCTTGTCGATCGCCTCGGCGATGTGGGTACGCTCGATGACCAAGGGCGGCATGATCCGGGCGACATTGTCGCCGCCGGGAATGCCGATCAGCCCCTCGCGCCGCATCGCCGCCAGCAGATCGCCCACCGGCACCTTGGCCTTGAGGCCGAGATGCAGGCCGATGCCGCGCACCTCCTCGATCACCTTGGGATGCTGCTCGGCCACCATCGCCAGCTGCTGCTTGAGGTGCTGGCCCATGGCGACGACGTGTTCGAGGAAACCGTCGGCCAGGACAATGTCCAGCACCGCATTGCCGACCGCGGTGCCGAGCGGATTGCCGCCGAAGGTCGAGCCGTGCGTGCCGACCACCATGCCGGCGGCGGCGCGTTCGGTACCCAGGCAGGCGCCGAGCGGGAAACCGCCGCCGATGGCCTTGGCCACCGACATGATGTCGGGCTTGGCGCCCCACCATTCGTGGGCCATGAACTTGCCGGTGCGGCCGACGCCGGTCTGGATCTCGTCGTAGATCAGCAGCAGACCGTATTTGTCGGCCAGCGAGCGCAAGCCGTTAAGGAAATCGGGCGGCGCGACGCGGATGCCGCTTTCGCCCTGGATCGGCTCGATCATCAGCGCGCAGGTCGCCGGCCCGATGGCCTTTTCGGTCGCCTCCAAGTCGCCGAACGGCACTTGATCGAAGCCTTCGGCCTTGGGACCGAATCCCTCCAGGTACTTGGCCTGGCCGCCGGCCGCGAGCGTGGCCAGGGTGCGGCCGTGGAAGGCGCCCTCGAAGGTAATGATGCGGAAGCGCTCGGGCTGGCCCGCGGCGTAGAAATGCTTGCGCGCCATCTTGATGGCGCATTCGTTGGCCTCGGCGCCCGAATTGCAGAAGAACACGCTGTCGGCAAAGGTGGCCGCGGTCAGCCGCTTGGCCAGCCGCTCCTGGTTCTCGATCTGATAGAGATTCGAGACGTGCCAGACCTTGTCGACCTGGTCCTTCAGCGCCTTGACCAGCTTGGGATGCGCGTGGCCGAGCGAGGTCACCGCCACGCCGCAGCCGAAATCGAGGTAGCGTCGGCCGTCCGTGCCCCACAGATAGGGACCTTCGCCGCGCACGAAACCGATATCGGCCCGTGCATAGGTTGGCAGGACGGCAGGGATCACGACACCTCGCTCCACATGGGGGTTGACGACAATGGACGAAAAAGGCGCCGCCCGGAATCCGCAGCGACGCGTGCCGGCTCCTTACCAAGCGCCCGGAGGGGGTGTCAAATTGCCGGTTCCCGCCCCTTGCGCGCGGGCCGGGCTTTGTGCCACTGATCGCCGCGGGAGGTCGGTCGCGGACGGACCGCTCGCCAACCCGGTCAGGTCCGGAAGGAAGCAGCCGTAACGAACCCGGTCCGGGTCGTTGGCCGGCCTCTCACTCGCCTCTCGCCGCCCCCTCGCCCCTTTTCCCCCGGCCGATCCCGCTATAATGGGCCGATGAGCGAAGCCCCCGCCCCCTATCGCGTGCTGGCGCGCAAATACCGGCCGACGCGGTTCGAGGAACTGATCGGCCAGGACGCGATGGTGCGCACGCTCGGCAACGCCATCGCCCAGGGCCGCATCGCGCATGCCTTCGTCATGACCGGCGTGCGCGGGGTCGGAAAGACCTCGACCGCGCGCCTGATCGCCCGCGCCCTCAACTGCGTCGGCCCCGACGGCAAGGGCCGTCCGACGCTCGATCCCTGCGGCGCCTGCGAGCACTGCCGCGCCATCGCCGAGGACCGCCATGTCGACGTGCTGGAGATGGACGCCGCCTCGCGCACCGGGGTCGAGGACATCCGCGATCTGATCGACGGCGTGCGCTACCGCCCGGTCAGCGCGCGCCACAAGGTCTACATCGTCGACGAAGTCCACATGCTGTCGGAAAAGGCCTTCAACGCCCTGCTCAAGACGCTGGAGGAACCGCCGCCGCAGGTGATCTTCGTCTTCGCCACCACCGAGATCCGCAAGGTGCCGGTGACGGTGCTGTCGCGCTGCCAGCGCTTCGACCTGCGGCGCATCGACGCCGCCACGCTGATCGCGCACCTGACCGCGATCTGCGGCAAGGAGAAGGTGACGGCCGAGCCCGAGGCGCTGGCGCTGATCGCGCGCGCCGCGGAAGGTTCGGTGCGCGATGCGCTGTCGCTGCTGGACCAGGCCATCGCCCACGGCAACGCCGCCGTCGCCGCCAAGCCGGTGCGCGACATGCTGGGCCTGGCCGATCGCGAGCGCGTGATCGACCTTTACGAGGCCGTCATGGCCGGCAAGGTCGAGGCGGCGCTCGGCCTGCTGCGCGCGCAATACGATCTCGGAGTGGAGCCGGGCGTGGTGCTGCAGGACATGCTCGACTTCACCCATTTCCTGACCCGGCTCAAGCTGGTGCAGGAGGTCGCGACCGACGTCACCCTGTCCGAGGGCGAACGCACCCGCGGCGCCGAGCTGGCGCGCAAGCTGGGCGTGCCGGTGCTGAGCCGCGCCTGGCAGATGCTGCTCAAGGGCCTGGGCGAGGCGCGCATCGCGCCCTCGGCGCTGGCCGCGGCCGAGATGACCCTGGTGCGGCTGTGCCATGTCGCCGAACTGCCGACCCCGGGCGAGTTGGTGCGGCGGATCGAATCCCAGCCGCATTCGACCGCCGCACCGCCGGCGACGATGCCTCAAACTCCGCCGGCTTCGCGCGGCTCGGTCGCCATCCAGGCGACGCCGGCGGTGCAGCCTCGGCCGCAGCCTTCCGTTCAGCCCCAAACCCAAGCCCGCGCCTTGCCTGGTCCCGCCAGCTTCGAGGCGATGGTCGCCCTGGCCGAGCAGAGGAAGGAATTGCGCCTGGTCACCGAGCTGAAATACGGCGTGCATCTGGTGGCGTTCGAGCCGGGCAAGATCGAATTGCGGCTCGCCGATCGCGCGCCGGCCGATCTGCCGGGCCGGCTCATGACCAGGTTGCAGGACTGGACCGGCCAGCGCTGGACGGTGGTGATCTCGGACGAGGACGGCCAGCCGACGCTGGCCGACGCCGAGATGAGTCACAAGGCCGGCGCGCTGACCCATCCTTTGGTGCTGTCGCTGTTGGAGCATTTTCCTGACGCCCAGCTGCGCGAGGTCAAGCTCGACAAGGCCACGGCGCCGGAAGACGAGGCCGCGCTCGAGGAGCCGAGCGCCGAGGACCTGGCGGCACAGTTCTTCGGAGACGACGAGTCGTGAACCCGCTCGACATGTTCAAGCAGGTCCAGGCACTGCAGGAGAAGATGGGCGCGATGCAGGCCGAACTGGCGGCAATGGAGATCGAAGGCCGCTCGGGCGGCGGCCTGGTCAAGGTGGTGGTCAACGGCAAGCACGAGACCAAGCGGGTGACGATCGATCCCTCGTTGCTCAAGCCCGAGGATGCCGGCGTGGTCCAGGACCTGATCGTCGCCGCCGCCAACGACGCCCGCGCCAAGCTCGAACTGCGGGTCGGCGAGCGCGCCCAGGCCATGCTGGGCGGCATGGGCCTGCCGGCCGGCTTCAAGCTGCCGTTTTGATTCGATGGCCGAAGGACCCGCGCTCGAGGAACTGATCCGGCTGCTGGCGCGGCTGCCGGGGCTGGGTCCGCGTTCGGCCCGGCGCGCGGTGCTGCAATTGATGAAGCGCCGCGACCATCTGCTGGAACCGCTGATCGCGCGCTTGCGCGAGGTGGCCGACACGGTCAAAAGTTGCGCAACTTGCGGCAATTTCGACACCGCCGATCCCTGCGCGGTGTGCGCCGATCCGCGGCGCGATCCCGGCCTGGTTTGCGTGGTCGAGGACGTGGCCGATCTGTGGGCGATGGAGCGTGCCCAGGTCTTCCGCGGCCGCTATCACGTCCTCGGCGGGGCGCTGTCGGCGCTGGACGGCATCGGCCCCGACGATCTGGCGATTCCGGGACTGGTGGCGCGCATCGCCTCGGGCGGCGTCGCCGAGGTCATCCTTGCCACCAACGCCACGGTCGACGGCCAGACCACGGCGCATTATATCTCGGAGCGGCTGCGACCCTATCGGGTGGCGGTGACGCGGCTGGCGCGCGGCGTGCCGGTGGGAGGCGAGTTGGACTACATGGACGACGGCACCATCGCCACCGCGCTGCGCGCGCGCAAGCCGGTCGAGGCCTGAATGACGAGCTCGATCCGCATCGCCCGGGCCTTCTCCCTGGTCCGCGGCTTCCGCTTGCCGGTGCCGCGCGCGGCGGCGCGCTGGCCGCGCTGGCGGCGTTGATCGGGCTCGACATCGCCCAGATGCGGCGCGAGGCGGCGGACGCCGCGCGCTGGGAGGCCGAGTTGGCGACCGATGCCGTCGCCGCGCAATTGGCCCAGGCCCTGGCCGGCGCCGATCTCGGCCTGCGCTTCGTGCTCGACGCCGTCGCCGCCGAAGACTAAGGAAGCGGTCGAACGCGGCCTGGCGCGAGTCGCCTCGATCCTGCCCGACGTGCTGACCGCGGTCGCGGTCGGCGCCGAGGGCGAGGTCATCGCCGAAATCGGCGAGCACGAACTGCCGCCGCCGGCGATGGAGGCGGCGCTGGCCGCGCTGCGCCATCGGCCGCGCGACGCGCTAACCGTCGAGGTAGCGTCGCGGCTGACCTTCGGCAACCCCTCCGACATCCTGCTGGCGCGGGTCTTGGTGCGCGAGGACGGCGGGTTCGGGGGTTTGGCGGCGGCGACGCTGCATCCGGAATCGCTGCTCGGCCTGCAGGCTTTCCGCGATCTCGGCCAAAGCCGGCTCTTGGTGCTGCGCGAGGACGGCACGGTGCTGGTCTCGGTGCCGGACGAGGATCGCGAGCCGCCCTATCGCGGCTGGGCACCGACCGTCCTCGGCGGCGCGGGCGACGACGCGGTATGGACCGCGAGCCGTCCCGTCGCCGGCACCTCGTTGGCGGTGATCGCCGAATTGCGCGATCGCGACGCCATGTTCCTGTGGCGGGCGCGGATCAGCTATTGGCTGTCCGCCGGCGCCGTGATCGCGGCGCTGATGCTGCTGGCGCTGGTGTTCGGCCGGCCCGATCAGGAGCGTTCGATCAGATAGCGCTTGATCAGGGGAATATTGGCGAAGGCGAAGACCAGGGTCAGCGGCAGCACGCCGAAGGTCTTGAACGCGACCCAAGCATCGGTGGTCTGGGTGCGCCACACCGCCTCGTTGACCAGGGCCAGAAAGACGAAATAGACCGCCCAACGCCGCGTCAGGATGAACCAGGCCTCCTCGCGCAAGGGCGGAAACGCGTGACCCAAGAGCGGCTTCAGCAGCGGCCGGCCGAAGGCCAGGCCGCCGAACAGGATCGCCGCGAACAGCCCATTGACCACGGTCGGCTTCATCTTGATGAACAGATCGTCCTCCAGCGCCAGTGTCAGCCCGCCGAAGATCAGCACGAAGATCCCGGTCACCAGGGCGATGGTCGGCAGCCGCCGCTCGATCGTCCAGGCGATCGCCAGCGCGGCCGTCATCGCCGCCATGAACGCCGCCGTGCCGGCGAAAATGCCGGCGCGGGCGTTGACCAGAAAGAACACCAACAGCGGCCCGAGATCGAGCCCGAGCCGCAGCAGCGGTCCGATCTTGGCGCGCCGGCTCATGGCTCCAACCCGACCAAAGCGCGGGCGAAGTCGCGGGCGACGAAGGGCTGCAGATCGTCGATCCCTTCGCCGACGCCGATGAAATGCACCGGCAGGCCGAAGCGCTCGGCCAGCGCCACCAGCACGCCCCCCTTGGCGGTGCCGTCCAGCTTGGTCATCGCCAAGCCGCTGACCTTGACCGTCTGCAGGAAGACCTCGACCTGGCTGAGCGCGTTCTGGCCGACGGTGGCATCCAGCACCAGCAGCACCGCGTGCGGTGCCGCGGGGTCGAGCTTGGCCAGCACGCGCGGCAGCTTTTCCAGTTCGGCCATCAGCACCGCCTTGTTCTGCAGCCGGCCGGCGGTGTCGATCGCCAGAATGTCGTCGCCGCGCGCTCGCGCCGCCGTCAGCGCCTCGTAGGCGATGCCGGCGGCGTCGCCGCCGACTGCGCCGCGCACCACCGGCACCTCGGCGCGGCGGCCCCAGACCTCAAGCTGCTCGATGGCCGCGGCGCGGAAGGTGTCGCAAGCCGCCAACGTCACCCGCTTGCCCTCGCGCCGCCAGCGCGCCGCCAGCTTGCCGATGGTGGTGGTCTTGCCGGTGCCGTTGACGCCGCAGACCAGCACCACTGCCGGCCGCGCTGCGGCATCGGGCGCCAGCACCCGCTCGCACGGCGCCAGCAGGGACGCGATCGATTCGGCCAGCGCCTCGCGCACCGCATCCCCGCCGGCATCCTGGTCGAAGCGTCGCTTGGCCAGCGCCGCGCGCAGCTTGCCGGAAGCGGCCACGCCCATGTCGGATGCGATCAGCAGCTCCTCGAGTTCGCCCAGCGTGGCGGCATCGACCGCGCGCTGGGTGAAGATGCCGGCGATGCCCTCGCCCAGCCTGCCGGCCGAACGCTTGAGGCCCTGGGACAGGCGCTTGAGCCAACTCACGCCATCACGCTCCCGAGCAGCCGGTCTCCGGCTCGGGCCGAGATTCTCACGCGCAGCAGCGCGCCGATCTCGGCCGGGCGGTCGACCAGCACCGGCACGTAATCGGGCGCGCGCCCGATGTTGGCATTTTCCATCACCAGCTCGACTTCGCGGCCGACGACGCGGTCGAGATGGCGTCCGATCGCTGCATGCCCCGCTGCCCGCAACCGCGCCGCGCGGTCATGCGCGACGCCGGGCTCGGGCGCCGGCATGCGCGCAGCCGGCGTCCCTGGGCGCGGCGAAAACGGAAAGACATGCAGCCAGGTCAGATCGCAGTCCGCGATCAGCCGCAGCGTGTTGTCAAATGCCGCCTCGTCCTCGGTCGGAAAGCCCGCGATCAGGTCGGCGCCCAGCGCGATTTCGGGCCGCGCCGCCTTGATGCGGCGGCAGAACGCGACGGCTTGCGCGCGGTCATGGCGGCGCTTCATGCGCTTGAGGATCAGATCGTCGCCCGATTGCAGCGACAGATGCAGATGCGGCATCAGCCGCGGCGCCGAGACGATCAGGGATTCGAGTGCCGGATCGATCTCGGCCACGTCCAGGCTGGAAAGCCGCAGCCGGGGCAGGTCCCTGACTCGATCCAACAGCGCCGCCACCAGATCACCGAGGCGCGGTCGTCCCTCAAGATCCTCGCCCCAGGCGGTCAGGTCGACCCCGGTCAAGACCAGCTCGTTGGCGCCCTCGGCGACTAGGCGCCGGGCCTCGGCGACGGCGCTCTCCAGCGACAGGCTGCGCGAGGGTCCGCGCGCGGCGGCGATGGCGCAGAAGGTGCAGGCGTGATCGCAGCCGTTCTGGATTTCGAGATAGGCCCGCGCCAAAAGGCGCGCGCCGCGCTGCGACGCCCCGGCCAATTTGCGCGCGTTCGGCACCACCGCACGCACCCCCGGTAGGTCGCGCCATGCCTCGGGCCTGAGCGTCGCCGCGCAGCCGGTGACGACGATCTCGCTGTCCGGCCGCTCGCGGGCGAGGCGGCGGATGGCTTGGCGTGCCTGGGCTTCGGCCTCGGCGGTGACGGCGCAGGTGTTGACCACCACCTTGCCGGCATATTCGGGCGCGCGCGCCAGCAGCGCTGCCTCCAGCGCGTTCAGCCGACAGCCGAAGGACAGGCTCTCGACCGCGCTCATGCCAAAGCCAGCAGGTTGGAATCCAGCCGGCCCTCGAAACTGGTCGCGGTTGGGCCGGTCATCAGCACATGGCCGTCGGCGCGCCATTCGATCTCAAGCGGCCCACCGTCCATGACCACGCGCGCGCGGCGTTCGCTCAGCCCGCGCCGCGCCGCCGCCACCAGTGCCGCACAGGCGCCCGACCCGCAAGCCAAGGTGATGCCGGCGCCGCGCTCCCACACCCGGACTCGCAGCGCATCGCGCGCCAGCACCTGGACGATGCCGATATTGGCGCGCTCGGGAAACAGCGGATCGCGTTCGAGCCGCGGACCGAGCCGCGCCAGATCGACCCGCTCGGCATCGGCGACGAAAAAACTGGCATGCGGGTTGCCCATCGAGGTGCAGACCGGATCGCGCAAATCCTCGGCCGCCAGGTCGACATGCAGCGTGTCCATGGCGCGGGCCAGGGGAATATCGCGCCAGTCGGTCCGCGCCGGACCCATGTCGACCGCGACCCTTCCATCGGCCGCAGCTTGGGCATCCAGCAACCCGGCCACGGTCGCGATCTTGAGCGACCTCGCGCCGCTTTCGGCCATCGCCAGCGCCGCCACGCAGCGCGTGCCGTTGCCGCAGGCGCCGGCCTCGGAGCCGTCGGGATTGTGGATGCGCAGGAACAGGTCGGCTCCCGGCGGCGGCGGCTCCAGCGTCAAAAGCTGGTCGAAACCGACCCCGCGGCGGCGATCGCCGATGGCGCGGATCTGCGCCGGCGTCAGCGCCAGCCGCTGGCGACGAGCGTCCAGCACCACGAAATCGTTGCCGAGCCCGTGCATCTTGCGGAAGGGCAATCCGTTCATGGCCGGCGTTATAGGGGCCGGCCGAGGCCCATGCAAACCCCGCGCGCCGAAGTCAGAACCAGCGCCGCGTCCGCGCGACAAAGTCCAGATAAGGCCGGCCGAACTTGGCTGCGAGATAGCGTTCCTCGCGCGCCACCACGCCCCAGTTCAGCACCGCCCAGGTCGCGGCCAGCAGCGCCGCGATCCAGGCGATGTCGGCGAACAGCGCGATCGCCAGCTGCAGCAGGCACAGACCGACATAGATCGGATTGCGGGTCAGGCGGTATGGCCCTTCGATCACCAGCGCCGTGCTGGGACGATTGGTCGGCACGTTGGTGCCGGCGCGGCGGAACAGCCTTATGGCCGGGACCGCGAAACCGAGGCCGACCGCCAGCACGACCACCCCAAACCCGATGCGCCACTCCGTCGTCAGCCCGAATCCCCAGGGCCACAGCGCATCCAGTCCCCACCCCAGTGCCAGCGCGATCGCCACCAGGATCGGCGGGCGAATCGCGACTCCGGCATTGTCCTGGCTCAACCGCGCCTCCGCTGCCCCATTCCATCCAACCACTGGCGCTGTTCGCCGTCGAGCACGCCATAAAGCGCATCCAACGCCGGCCGTACTTTGTCCAATGCTGCCGCGGTCGCAGCCAACTTGTCCGGCAAGCTATGCGCGGCGCCACAGACCGTTTCAAGCTCGGCCCGCGCGGTCTTCGCCGCAGCGGCAAAGGCCTCCCACGCCGCGCGCTGCCCTGCGGTCGGACGCAGCACGGCCTCTGTCATGGTCAGCATGCCGTCGAGCCGCGCCGCGGCCTGGGGACCGCACCAGTCGGCGGCACCGCGGCCGTGGCGGCCATGAAACCAGGATTGATCGGCCGCAGCTGACGCTACGGCGGCGGACGACAACACGGCTGCGAGCAGCAAACGCGATCCCCACATGGCGACCTCCATCGATGTCCATTCGGATATCGCAACGAAGTTGCCATAATGACAACTATATTGTCAATCTGTCTCGGAGGCCGCTCCTCCCGCCTTGCCGATCGCCGCCGACAGCCGCACCAACACCCGCCGTGCGGTAGCGACGTCCGACGGCCGGAAGGTCGCCGCCAACCCCGCCAATTGGCGATCGATTTTGGCCGACATGGCGCGATAGCGGCGTTCGCCCTTGGCCGTCAGCCGCACCAGCTTGGACCGCTTGTGACCGGGATTGGCCACGAACTCGACCAGCCCGGCCGCGGCCGCTTCGTCCGCCAGCCGCTGGATGCGCTGGCGCGCGACCGGACGAAGACGGGCGATGTGCGGCACCGTCATCGCTCCTCCCAGCGCCAACGAACGGAGAAACCCCCACATGCCTCCGCCCCAGCCGGTGACCGCACCCGAACGCTTGCCCGCGGCGCGCATGCGGAAAAATACCCGCGCTGCCGCCAGCAGCAGTTCGGTCAGAGCCCCAGTGTCGGCGCCGCGCGTCATGCCGCGACATATAGCGGTTTGCCGGCTCCGACGCCAAACCGCTATAAGGTTCGGCCATGAAGCTCGAAGCGGGACTCCATCCATGCGGCGGCTGATCGGCATCGGCCTGCCGGCGCTGGTGCTGTTGGCGGCGCTGATGGCGACGGCGTGGCTGATCCAGACCCGGCCGCGGGTCGAGGCCAAGCCGCCCGAGGAAACGGTATGGCCGGTCGAGACCGTGGCGGTGCGCCCGGCCAGCCACCGGCCCGAAATCCTGCTGTTCGGCGAGATCGTCGCCAGCCGCGAGGCCGAGCTGCGCGCCCTGGTCGCGGGACAAGTGGTCGAAACCTCGCCCGCGCTGCTGGAAGGTGCCGCCGTCAAGGCCGATGCGCTGGTGGTGGCGATCGATCCGTTCGAATACCGCGCCACGCTCGAGGAACGCCGGGCGCAGCTGGTCGAAGCGCGCGCCCGCACGGCCGAGATCGAGGCCCGCCGCAAGGCCGAGGTCGATGCCCTGGCCTGGGACCGCCGCCAGCTCGAATTGAACGAGCGCGACGCCAACCGCAAGACCGAACTGTTCGGCAAGGGTACCGGCACCGAAAAGGCGCTGGACGATGCACGGCTGGCGATGATGCGCCAACGCGTGGTGGTCGAGGGGCG
The DNA here is from genome assembly GCA_016869515.1 of Alphaproteobacteria bacterium. Classification (GTDB taxonomy): domain Bacteria; phylum Pseudomonadota; class Alphaproteobacteria; order VGDZ01; family VGDZ01; genus VGDZ01. The sequence goes on from VGDZ01000024.1 coordinate 28,206, forward strand.
CGCCAACGCCGTCACCGCGCTGGTCGCCCAGCTTGACCAGCAGCGCGCGGCGATCGAGCGCATGGCGGTGGGCGTGCGCCGCGCCGAGCGCGATCTCGAAAACACCCGCCTGACCGCGCCGTTCGACGGCATCCTGCGCGAGATCCAGGTCGCGGTCGGCAAGCGGCTTGCGATCGGCGACCGCGTCGCGATCCTGGCCGATCCCGCCGGCTACGAGGCGCGCGTCTTCCTGCCCGACGCCGATTACGGCCGCCTGACCGCGGCCGGCGATGCGCTGGAGGGCCGGTCGGCCAAGCTGGTCTGGCGCACGGGCGAACTGACCGAGGCGGTTTCGGCCGAGATCGCCCGCATCGGCCCGCGCATCTCGGCCGGCACCGGCGGCGTCAATCTCTATGCCCGCCTCGCCGCCGGGCCGGCGAGCCAGCGGCTGCGGCCAGGGGCCTTCGTCGAGCTGCGCCTGCCCGACCGCAAATACGACGCCGCCGTCCGCCTGCCGGCGGCGGCGCTCTATGCCGGCGGCACGGTCTATGTCGTCGCCGAGGGCCGGCTGCAGGCGCGCGCGGTCGAATTGCTGGCCCGCGACGGCGAGCACGTGCTGGTCAAGGGCGCGCTGGCCGAGGGCGAACGCGCCCTGGTCACCCGCCTGACGCGCATCGGCCCGGGCCTCAGGGTGCGCGAGCCGGCGACGTGATCCAGCCCCTGATCGCGTGGTTCGTCCGCCATCCGACGGCGCACCACCTGCTGCTGGCGATCGTCGTGCTGATGGGCGCGATCGGCGTGACGCGGCTCAACGCCCAATTCTTCCCGACGCTGGGCTTCGATGTCGTCACCATACGCATGGAATGGCCCGGCGCCTCGGCCGCCGACGTCGAGACCAACATCGTCGAGGCGATCGAGCCCGAGGTGCGCTTCCTCGAAAACGTGCGCCGGGTCAGCGGCTTCGCGCTCGAGGGCGTCGGCGTGGTGGTGGTCGAATACAAGATCGGCTCCCGCATGCCCAACGCCCAGAGCGACATCGAATCGGCGGTGGCGCGCATCACCACCTTCCCCAGCGACGCCGAGAAGGCGGTGATCCGCCGCACCTCGCTCGACGAGACCATCAGCCGCATCGTCGTCACCGGCGACCAGCCGGAATCGACCTTGCGCCGCATCGCCCGCGATTTGCGCGACGGCCTGCTGGCTCGCGGCATCGACAAGGTCCAGCTCTACGGCCTGCGCGACGCCGAGATCCGGGTCGAGGTGCCGGCGGCGACGCTGCGGCGGCTCGACCTGACGCTGGCCGATGTGGCGCGGACGATCGGCGAGTCCTCGCGCGACGTGCCGCTCGGCCGGCTCGACGGCGGGGTCGAGCGCCAATTGCGTGGCCTCGGCCAGGCTCAGGACGCCGACGGCGTCGGCGCCATCGTGCTGCGCGCGCGTTCGGACGGAGAGACCTTGCGCATCCGCGACGTCGCCGCCGCCACCGAATCCTACGACCGCGCCCAGCCGGCCGGGCGCCATCGCGGCCGTCCGGCGATCGAACTGCACGTGCTGCGCGCGCCCGCCGCCGATGCCTTGGTCGCCGCCAAGCGCACCAAGGAATTCTTCGACCAGGCGCGCGCGGCGCTGCCGCCCTCGGTCGAGCTGATCCATTACGACATCCAGGCCGATTTGATCGACGACCGCCTCAAGACCCTGATCGAGAACGGGCTGCAGGGCCTGACCTTGATCCTGATCTGCCTGTTCTTGTTCCTCAACGGCTGGCTGGCGCTGTGGGTGGCGGTCGGCCTGCCGGCGGCGATGCTGGCGACCTTCGCCATCATGTGGATGACCGGCCAGACCATCAACATGGTCAGCCTGTTCGCCCTGATCATGGCAGCGGGGATGATGGACGACGACGCCATCGTCGTCGCCGAGGAGATCGATTCCCGCTATGCCCGCGGCGAGGACCCGGTCGCGGCCGCGGTCGGCGGCGCCGGCCGCATGTTCGGGCCGGTGCTGGCCTCGTCCCTGACCGCGGTCTGCGCCTTCATTCCGATCGCCATGATCCGCGACATCCTCGGCCAGGTGCTGATCGCGATCCCGATCCTGGTCGCGACCATGATCGGCGCCAGCCTGCTGGAATGCTTCCTCATGCTGCCGGCGCATCTGCGCGCGGTGCTGCACCGCGTCCGCCGGCCGCCCGCCGGTTGGCGCCGCCATGTCGAGGCGGCGCTGGACCGCTTTCGGCGGGGACCGTTCGCGGCCGCCGTCGCCTGGGCGGTGCGCTGGCGCTACGTCACGATCGCGCTGTCGCTGGCGGCGCTTCTGCTGACCCTCGGCCTGGTGGGGGGTGGGCGGGTCGGCTTCGTCTTCTTCCCCGCGCCCGAGGCCGACGTGGTCTACGCCAATTTCGCCTTCGCGCCGGGCACGCCGCGGGCCAAGTCGGAAGCCATGCTGGCCGAACTCGATCGCGCGCTGGATGCGGTCGAGGCGCGCCACGGCAACGGCAGGTCGCTGGTCGTCGGCCGCTTCGGCCGCCTGGGCGAGACCCAGGGCCGGCAGTTCGAGACCATCGTCGGCGAGCATTTGGCCGGCATGATGGTCGAGCTGGCGCCCTCCGACGTCCGCAACCTGCGCACCCGCGTCTTCATGGAAGAGTGGCGCAAGGAGATCCGGCCGCTGCCAGGACTCGAACGCCTGACCATGCTGGAGCGCGAGGGCGGGCCGCCCGGCCGGCCGATCGATTTGCGGCTGTCCGGCGGGGCGCCCGACAAGCTCAAGGCCGCGGCCGAGGAGGCCAAGGCGCTGCTGGCGCGCTATCCCGGCATCGGCGACGTCGAGGACGACCTGCCCGAGGGCCGGCCCGATCTCTCGCTGACGGTGACGCCGCGCGGGCGCAGCCTGGGCTTCACCACCGACAGCGTCGCCCGCCAGGTGCGCGGCGCCTTCGAGGGTCAGATCGCCACCCGCTTCACCCGCGGCGAGGACGAGATCGCGATCAAGGCGATGTATCCGCGCGCCGCCGCCGGCGAGGCCGCCTTGCGCGAACTGCGCCTGCGCGGCCCGACCGGCGCCGAGGTGGCGCTGACCGAGGCCGTGACCATTTCCGAAGCCGTCGGCTTCGCCCGCATCCGCCGCCAGGACGGCGTGCGCGAGGTCTCGATCACCGCCAACATCGACCTCGCCTTGGTCAAGCCCGACGCCATCCTGGCGCGCCTGCCGGGCGACGGGGTGATCGAGATCGCCCGCCGCCACGGCCTCGACTGGCGCTTCGCCGGCAAGGCCGAGGAGCAGGCGCGCACGCTCGAGGATCTGCGGCTGGGCGTCGGCATCGCGCTGGTCGGCATCTACATCATCGTTGCCTGGATCCTGGGCCGGCTCGGCCGGCCGTTCTCGGTCATGCTGATCATCCCCTTCGGCCTGATCGGCGCGGTGCTGGGGCACAAGGTCATGGGCTACGACCTGACCATCCTGTCGCTGGTGGCGCTGATCGGGCTGTCGGGCATCGTCGTCAACAATTCGATCATCCTGGTCGACTTCATCGACGAGCATCTCGACCGCGGCGAACCGGTGTTCGAATCGCTGGTGGCGTCCTCGGTCGAGCGCTTCCGCGCCGTGCTGCTGTCCTCGATCACCACCATCGGCGGCATGGCGCCGTTGATGTTCGAGACCAGCCTGCAGGCGCGGTTCCTGATTCCGATGGCGATCACCATTTCCTTCGGGCTGGCGGTGTCGATGACGCTGGTGGTGTTCGTGGTGCCGGCGATGGTGGCGATCGAAGAGGACATCAAGGCGCTGTGGCGCCGGCGCAGCCCGGCACACGCCTGAAGCAGAGAACCAAATGCCGAGCGCTTTGTTTTCCCCCATCGCCCTGCGCGGCCTGACCTTGCCCAATCGGCTGGTGGTCTCGCCGATGTGCCAATACGCCGCCGAGGACGGTGCCGCGACCGATTGGCATTTGATGCATCTCGGCAGCCTGGCCCTGGCCGAATGGCTGATCTGCATCGAAGCCACCGCGGTCTCGCCCGAGGGCCGCATCACGCCGGGCTGCCTCGGTCTTTACTCTGACCGCGACGAGGCCGCGCTCGGCCGCGTGCTGGCCTTCGCCCGCAGATACGGCGTCGCCAAATTCGGCATCCAACTGGCCCATTCCGGCCGCAAGGGCTCGGCGCTGACCCCGCTCGAAAGCGGCAAGCCGCTGCCGAAGGATCGCGCCTGGATGGCGCAGGCACCGTCCGCCTTGCCCTACGACGCCGATTGGCCCGCGCCGGCGGCACTGGACATGGACGGCATCGCCAAGCTCAAACGCGATTTCGCCTTGGCGACCGAGCGGGCGGCGCGGCTGGGCATCGATCTGGTCGAGCTGCACATGGGGCACGGCTACCTGATGCACCAGTTCCTGTCGCCGCTGAGCAATCGCCGCAACGACCGCTATGGCGGCGATTTCGCCGGCCGCACCCGCCTGCCGCTGGAAACCTTCGACCTCGTCCGCGCCGCCTGGCCCGAGGCGCGGCCCTTGGGCGTTCGGCTGTCGGCGACGGATTGGGTCGAGGGCGGCTGGACGCCCGAGGAGACCGTCGCGCTCTCGGTCGAACTCAAAGCGCGCGGCTGCGATTTCGTCGACGTCACCACCGGCGGGCTCGATCCGCGCCAGAAGCTCGCGCCGGCGCCCGGTTTCCAAGTGCCGTTCGCCGCCCGGGTCAAGCGCGAGGCCGGCATCGCCGTCATGGCAGTCGGCCTGATCGCCGAGCCGCGCCAGGCCGAGACCATCGTCGCCGAGGGCCAGGCCGACATGGTGGCGCTGGCGCGCGGCGCCATGGACGATCCGCGCTGGCCTTGGCACGCGGCGCGGGCGCTGGGGGTCGAGACCGCCTATGCGCCGCAGATGATCCGCGCCCACCCCAAGACCTGGCCGCCCGGGCGGCCGGCGGCTTAACGCAGCAGCGCGGCGACGCCCGCGGCCGTCGCCAACACCGCGCCATCGCCGCCCAGCGGACCGACCAGGGTCAATCCCAGCGGCAGTCCGGTCGCGCCGCTGCCGTGCGGAATGTTGACGCAGGGCAGATGCAGCGCGGTCCACAGCCGGTTGAACACCGGATCGCCGGTGGCGCCAAGACCCTCGGGCGCTTCGTCGGGGGCGCTCGGCGCCAGCAGCGCATCGAAGCGCTGGAACAGCGGCGCGACCGCCGTCCGGCCATAGGCGATCAGGGCACGGGCGTCCTTTTCCATGCCCGGCGTCACGGTCTGACCTTGCTCGATCAGCGCCACCAGCCGCGCCCCCAGCCGCGGCTTGTGATCGGCATATTCCGGCGCATAGGCCCGCGCCGCCTCGGCCGCCATCACCACGCTTTGCGCGGCGTTGAGCGCGTTGCATTCGGTCGGCAGCCGCACTTCCTCGGCGCCCAGGCGCTCGGCGGCTTGTTCGATCGTGGCCCGCATCGCCGGCTTGGCCGCGCCCCAATAGGGCGTGCGGCAATAGCCCAGACGCGGCCGATCCTTGGGCGCGGGCGGCACCGTGACGCCCGGCAGCAGCACTTCCGCCAATAGCGCCAGGTCGGCCACGTCGCGCGCGAACCAGCCGGGCGTGTCGAAGCTGTCGGCGAAGGGCTTGATGCCGGCGCGGTCGACGGCGCCGAACGAGGCCTTGAAGCCGAAGACGCCGCAATAGGACGCGGGTCGGATCACCGAGCCCGCGGTCTGGGTGCCGAGCGCAAGCGCCACCTGGCCGTCGGCCACCGCCGCCGCCGAGCCCGAGGACGAACCGCCCGGGGTGTGCTTGGGGTGATGGGGATTGCGGGTCTTGCCGGGCGTGAAATAAGCGAACTCGGTCGACACCGTCTTGCCCAGGATCACCGCACCTGCGGCCCGCAACCGCGCGACGCAAGCCGCATCCGCCTTGGGCCGGTGACCGGCATAGATCGCCGAGCCGTAGCCGGTCGGCATGTCGGCGGTATCGACGATATCCTTGATGCCGATCGGCACGCCATGCAGCCGACCTTTGTTGGGTTCGGCATCGCGCCGCTTGGCCGCAGCGCGTGCCTGTTCGGGATCGAGATGGATCCAGGCCCGCACCGCGTCGTCGCGTTCGGCGATGCGCGCCAGCAGCGTCTCGACCGCGGCGGCTGAACTGGTCCGGCCGGCGCGGATCGCGTTCGCCGTCTCGACCGCACTTTGATGCGCCTTGCTCACTTCGCCTCCATCGCGCTATCGACTAGTCTAGTTCCGAGTCCCAGGATCGCAGAGCCCGAGGCCGATGAAAACCCATATCCACCGCGTCTCGATCGAATGGGGGCATTGCGACCCCGCGCGCATCGTTTTCTATCCGCGCTATTTCGAATGGATCGACGAGGCGACGCGGCATTTGTTCGAAAGCGTCGGCCTGGCGTGGAAGACGCTGTTCGACCGCTATGGCGTGGTCGGCTGCCCGATCACCGAGGCCAAGTGCAATTTCCTCTCGCCCTCGCGCTTCGGCGACATCATCGAGATCGAGAGCGGCGTCAAGGAATGGCGCGACAAGGGCTTCACCGTCGGCCATCGCATCGTCAATGCCGGCAAGCTGGCGGTCGAGGGCCACGAGCAGCGGGTTTGGGTGATCCAACATCCCGACGATCCCAAGCGCCTCAAGCCGGTGCCGGTGCCGGCCGAGGTCCGGGCGGCGCTGGCCGGCTGAGCGGAGGCCTGCCATGAACGCCGGAGCACCCGCCGTCCAGGCCGGCACCAATCTGGTGCCGCCGCGCGATCTGGCCATGCTGCAGGCGCTGGAAAAGAAGCTGCTTTGGCTTTCGACCTGGACCATCCATCACGCCAACCACCTGCGCCCCAATCGCGACGGCCTCAAGGTCGGCGGCCACCAGGCGAGTTGCGCCTCGGCCGTGACCCTGCTGACCGCGCTTTATTTCCGCCAGCTGCGGCCCGAGGACCGCATCGCGGTCAAGCCGCACGCCAGCCCGGTGCTGCACGCTGCGCACTACGTCATGCGCCGCCAAAGCCGCGCCGCGCTGGAAGCCTTTCGCGCCTTCGGCGGCGCCCAATCCTATCCCTCGCGGGTCAAGGACAAGACCGACGTCGATTTCTCGACCGGCTCGGTCGGGCTGGGCGTGGGGGCGACGCTGTTCGCCTCGCTGGTGCAGGATTTCATCCGCCTGCGCGGCCTGGCACCGGCGCAGCGTACGCCCGGGCGGCTGATCGCGCTGCTGGGCGACGCCGAATTGGACGAGGGCAACGTCTACGAGGCGCTGCTGGAGGGCTGGAAGCACGACGTCCGCAATCTGTGGTGGATCGTCGACTACAATCGCCAGTCGCTCGACGGCGTGGTGTCGGACGCGCTGTTCCGCAAGATCCAGTCCTTCTTCGACACCGTCGGCTGGAAGGTGGTGCTGCTGAAATACGGCACGCTGCTGCAGGCCGCCTTCCGGCGGCCGGGCGGCGAGCGGCTGCGGCAGTGGATCGATGACTGCCCCAACGATCTCTACGCCGCGCTGACCTTCCAGGGCGGCGAAGCTTGGCGCAAGCGGATCGGCGGCGATCTTTCCGGCGTGCCCGGCATCGCCGAGCTGCTGGCCGAGCACGACGACGCGGCGCTGGCGCGGCTGATGACCAATCTGGCGGGCCACGACATGGCCTCGATCCTGGCCGCCTTCGCCGAGGCCGAGGGCGACGACACTCCGCGCTGCTTCGTCGCCTATACCATCAAGGGCTACAACCTGCCGCTGGCCGGGCACAAGGACAACCACGCCGGCCTGCTCGGTCCCGAACAGTTGACGGCCTACAAGCGCGCCGCCGGCGTGCCCGACGGCGCCGAATGGGAGCGCTTCGCTCACGTCGACGCCGACCCCGCGACCTTGGAGCGCTTCGTCGCCGAAGCGCCCTATCTGCGCCGGCCGCCGGCGAAATGGGATTTCGCCCCCGTCCTGGCCATGCCCGAGATCCGGCTTCCGGCCGCGCCCAAGCAATCGACCCAGGAAGGCTTCGGCCGCATCATGACCGAGCTTGGCCGGGCCGAAAGCGAGTTCGCGCGCCGCATCCTGACCACCTCGCCCGACGTCACGGTCTCGACCAATCTCGGCGGCTGGGTCAATCACCGCAACCTGTTCGGCCGCAAGGAGCGCGACGACGTCTTCCGCCAGCAGAAGGTCGGCTCGACCTTCAAATGGATTCGCAGCCATGACGGCCAGCATGTCGAACTCGGCATCGCCGAGAACAATCTCTTTCTACTGCTGACCGCGGCGGGATTGGCCGAGCCGCTGTTGGGCACGCGGCTGATTCCGATCGGCACGGTCTACGACCCCTTCATCGCCCGCGGCCTCGATGCGCTCAACTACGGCTGCTATCAGAACGCGCGCTTCATGCTGGTGGGCACGCCTTCGGGCCTGGCGCTGGCGCCCGAGGGCGGCGCGCACCAGTCCTTCGCCACGCCCCTGATCGGCCTCAGCCAGCCCGGCCTGACCAGCTTCGAGCCGGCCTTCGTCGACGAATTGCTGGCGATCATGCGCTGGGGCTTCGACTGGATGCAGCGGCCCGAGGGCAATGCGGTCTATTTGCGGCTTTCGACCCGGACCGTCGTCCAGCCCGTGCGGACGATGGATCGCGCGCTGGCCGAGGCGGTGGTGGCCGGCGGCTATTGGCTGGTCGAGCCGCGCGCCGGCGCCGAGCTGGCCATCGTCGCCATGGGCGCGGTGCTGCCCGAGGCCCAGGCGGCGCTGGCCGAGCTGGCCGAGGACCTGCCGGGCGCCGGGCTGATGGTGGCGACCTCGCCCGAGCTGTTGCACTTGGACTGGCGCCGGCGCGGCCGCGATTCGACCGTGGCCCGGCTGCTGTCGCGGCTTTCTCCCGACGCGGCGCTGGTCACGGTCCAGGACGGCCACGCCGCCACCTTGTCGTGGCTGGGCGCGGTCGCGGGCCATGCCATCCGCGCGCTTGGGGTCGAAGGCTTCGGCCAGTCGGGCGACATCCCGGCGCTGTTCCGGGCCTATGGGCTGGACGCGCCGGCGATCGTCGATGCCGCGGCGGCGGCGCTGCTCGACCGCTTGCACCGCGCCAAGACCTGAGCGTGCTGCGTCCGGCCGAGCTGGCGGCGCGGGTGCTCTACCGCGACCCCAATGTCCTGATCCTCGACAAGCCGCACGGATTGCCGGTCCATGCCGGACCCAAGGGCGGGCCGCATCTCGGCCACTATCTTTCGGCGCTGACCTTCGGCCTGCCCAAGCCGCCGGCCCTGGCGCACCGGCTCGATCGCGAGACCTCGGGCTGCCTGGTGCTGGGGCGGCACAAACAGGCGCTGGTGCGGCTGCATGCGCTGTTCGAGGCCGGGCGGGTCGAAAAGACCTATTGGGCGATCACCGTGGGCGCGCCGGCCGAAGATGCGGGCACGATCGATCTCAAACTGGCGAAAAAGAGTCCCGAGCGCGGCTGGCACATGAAGGTCGATGCCGCCGGCCAGGAAGCGGTGACGCGCTTTCGCGTGCTTGGCCGCGGCGACGGCATCGCCTGGCTGGAACTGATGCCCAAGACCGGCCGCACCCATCAGTTGCGGGTGCATTGCGCGGGGATGGGCTGGCCGATCCTGGGCGATCGCATCTACGGCAAGGGCAGCGCGGCCGAAGCCGGCGGCAAGCTACACCTTCTCGCCCGCGCCATCGCCCTGCCTTATTTCCCGGCGCGCCCGCGGATCGAGGCTCAGGCGCCCGTGCCCGAGCACATGAAGGCCATGCTCGCGGCCTGCGGCGCGATGATTTAGGCGCGGCGGCCCGGCCTTCGGCTCTGGCCGGTCGCCGGATCGAAGCGACCGCCGCCAAGGCGCTCATGGCCCCAGGCCATGATCTGCAGCAGCACCGGTTCCAGCGCCTTACCGGCATCGGTCAGGCGATAGGCATGGCGCAGCGGCCTTTGCTGATAGGGCTCGCGGCGGACCAAGCCCCAGCGCTCCAGCCGCTTCAGCCGTTCGGACAGGATGTTGGTCGGCACCCGCTCGGCGCTGCGTTGCAGGGCTTGGAAGCCGTGCTTGCCGTGCCACATCAGGTCGCGCACCAGCAGCAGGGTCCACTTGTCGCCGACGATTTCCAAGGTCCGCGCGATCGAGCATGCGGAACGGAATCGGTGCCTTGGCATGCGCGCCTCCCTCATCGTCGCCTCGCTCTCCGCCACCTTCACAACCTGCCAAGACTGCTCTCGCCGACCCCAGCCGCTCTCACCCGCCCCGACAGTTCTCGCGCCACCAAGATAACCCAGTCACTTGCATAATGAAAGCTTCCGGCCTATCGTCACTTGCGTTTTGCAAGTCACTGGATATGGCGCAATCGCGCGCCGGAAGGACGTCATGAACCGGACCCTCCTCGCCCACGCCGCCGCCGCTGCGGCGGCGCTCAGCGCCGGCACGGCGGTGGTGGCGACGCGCTTCGCGATCGGCGAGACCGATCCGCTGTCGCTGGTGTTCTTTCGTTACCTGATCTCGGTGTTGTGTTTCGCGCCGTTCCTGCCGATGCTATGGCCACGCCAGGGGCTGAGCCTGCCCGAGGCCGCCAAGATCGCGCTGTTCGGGATCCTGTTCTTCGTGCTGTTTCCCTGGGGCTTCAACGCCTCGCTCGAGATCGTGCCGGCGGCGCGCGGCGCGGTCGGGCTGGCGACGGTGCCGATCCAGACCCTGCTGGTGGCGGCGGCCTTCGGGCGCGAGAGCCTGACCGTCGCCAAGATCGGCGGCGTGCTGCTGGCCTTCGGCGGCATCGCCGTCGCCTTCGGGGCGGCGGCCCTCGGGCAGGTCGGGGCCGACTATCTCTTGGGCGACGTACTGATGCTGCTGGGCGTTCTCTGTGCCGCGGTCTATTCGGTCTTCAGCCGACCGACGTTGATGCGTCACGGGCCGTTGTTCGTCACCGCCATGGGCATGGCGGTTTCGGTCGTGACCCTGGCCCCGGTGGTTGCCGTCGGCGGCGGCATGGCGCTTCCGGCCTTCAGCTTCGGCGGCTGGCTGGCGCTGCTGTTCCTCGGCAGTTTCGCCGGCGCCTTGCAGTTCTCGCTCTACATGTGGGCGTTGCGTTGGCTGCCGCCGACCACGACCGCTCTCTATCTGACGCTCAATCCGATCGCGGCCATGGCGCTGGGAACCATCCTCTTGGGCGAGGCCCTGACGGCCGAGCTGGTCGCGGGCCTGGTGCTGATCCTAGGCGGCATCCTGGTTGGCGCCGGCCTATTCAAGCTCAAAGTCCGCGCGGCTCAGTCGCCGTAAATCGCGACGCTCAAGGCCCGATCCGAGCCGACCGCGCCGCGATACATGCCCTCGGTGTTGTAGGGCATGGCGATCGCGCCCTTGGCGTCGACCGCCACCAGGCCCGCGCCCGAGAACCAGCCCGGCCGCCTGAGTTCGCCCTGAACCAGCGCGTCGCACGCCGCCGCCAGAGTCTCGCCGCGATACTTGATCCGCGCGGCGATGTCGTAGGCCAGCAGCTTGCGCATGAAGAACTCGCCCTTGCCGGTGGCCGAGACCGCGCACACCCCGTCCTCGGCATAGGTGCCGGCGCCGAGGATCGGGCTGTCGCCGACCCGGCCGAGACGCTTGTTGGTATAGCCGCCGGTCGAGGTGGCGGCGGCGAGATGGCCCCGCGCGTCCAGCGCCACCGCGCCGACCGTGCCGTGCTTCTGGGCTTCGGTGGCGGCCTTCTGCGTGCCGTCCTTTTCCATCACCTTCATCCGCACCAGCGCGCGACGCCGCCATTCGGTCGAAAAATAGTCCTGCTCGACCACTTCCAGCCCGTGCTGCTTGGCGAAGGCATCGGCGCCTTCGCCTGCCAGCAGGGCGCAATCGGTGTGCTCCATCACCGCGCGCGCCGCCCGGATCGGATTGCGGATCGCGCGCGCCGCCGCCACCGCGCCCGCGCGCAGATCGGCTCCGTCCATGATCGCGGCGTCGAGTTCGTGGCCGAACTCGGCATTGAACACCGCGCCATGGCCGGCGTTGAACAGCGGCAGGTCCTCCATCACCAGCACCGCCGCCTCGACCGCGTCCAGCGCCGGGCCGCCCTTTTCCAGGATCGCCCAGCCGGCGCGCAGCGACTGTTCGAGGCCCTGGCGGAAATCGGCTGCCATGGAAACGGTCATCTCGGCGCGCGGCAGCACGCCGCAGCCACCATGGATCGCCAGCACCGTCCGGCTCACGTCGCATGCTCCTCGCGCAGGCAGGCGGAATGCCGGCCTGCGCCGATGATTGCCAGATTCGGCCGCTCGGCGCGACAGCGCGCGAAAGCATGCGGGCAGCGCGGATGGAAATGGCAGCCCGCCGGCGGATCCAGCGGCGAGGGAATCTCGCCCGCGATCGGCTTGAAGGCGGCGCGCCCGCTGCCCGCGCGCACCAGCTTCGGCACGCTGTCGAGCAGCGCCTTGGTGTAGGGATGGTGCGGCCGCGCCAGCACCTCCGCCGTCGACCCCAGCTCGACCACGCGGCCGAGATACATGATGGCGATGCGCTCGCTGAGATGGCGCACCACGCCCAAATCGTGGCTGATGAACAGCATGGTCAGGCCGAGCTCGCGCTTGAGGTCGAGGAACAGGTTGACGATCTGGGCCTGGATCGAGACGTCGAGCGAGGCCACCGGCTCGTCGCACACCAGCACGTCGGGCCGCATCGCCAGCGCGCGCGCGATCGCCACCCGTTGGCGCTGGCCGCCCGAGAACTGGTGGGGATAGCGCGCGGCGTGATCCGGCTCCAGGCCGACCCGCGCCAGCCACTCGGCGACATAAGCCGGGGCCGCGGCCGGCGTGACGAAACCATGCGCGATCGGGCCTTCGGCGACGATGTCGCCGATCTTCATGCGCGGATCGAGCGAGGCGAACGGGTCCTGGAACACCGTCTGGATGCGGGTGGTGCGCTTGACCGGACGCGGACCGCCTTCCATCACGCGCTGACCGTCGATCAGGGCCTCGCCGGCATCGGGCGCCAGGATGCCGACGGCGATGCGGCCGAGGGTCGACTTGCCGCAACCCGACTCGCCGACCAGGCCGAGAGTCTCGCCGCGCGCAATCTCCAGGCTGACCGCCTCGACCGCGCGCACGGCGCGGTTCTCGACGCCGGCCCCCAGCCTGGCGGCGATGCGATCGCCCAAGGACAAGCGCAGTGCAAAGCGCTTGCTGACGGCATCGAGGCTGACCAGCGCCGCGCTCATGCCGCGCCCGCCAGCGGGAAGTGGCAGCGCGCGGCC
>VGDZ01000025.1 GCA_016869515.1 Alphaproteobacteria bacterium
TTCGAGGATCGCGGCGCGGTGGTGGCCGAACCCTTCAGGCAATGGGTGATCGAGGACCGCTTCGCCGCCGAGCGTCCCGCCTGGGAGGCGGGCGGGGCGGAGTTGGTCGGGGATGTGGCGCCCTACGAGCTGATGAAACTCCGCCTGCTCAACGCCGCGCATTCGACCTTGGCCTATCTCGGCCGGCTGCTGGGGCACGATTATGTGCATCAGGCGATCGGAGATCGGCGATTGCGGGCGGCGGTCGAACGGCTGTGGGCCGAAGCCGCGCCGACCGTGCCGGTGCCGACCGCGGACTATCGCCGTGCGCTGATCGAGCGCTTCGCCAATCCCGCGCTCAATCATCGGCTTTTGCAGATCGCCATGGACGGATCGCAAAAATTGCCGCAGCGCGTCCTGGCGGGCCTGCGCGAGCGGCTCGCGCGCGGCGAGCCGATCGACGCCCTGGCCTTGACCGTGGCCGGCTGGATGCGTTTCATCGTGCTGTCGGATTCGCTCGACGACCCGCTCGGGGCCGAACTCAAGCGTCGGGCCCGCGGCACGCCGGCCGAAGTGGTCAGCGGCGTGCTGGGGTTGGCCGCGGTGTTCGGCGCCGATCTGGCCGGGGCCAAGCCGCTGGTGGCGGCGACGACGCGATGGCTCGAGGCGCTGACCGCCAGTCCGGCGGCGGCGCTGGAGAAAGGAGTTGGGCATGCTTAGGTTGGCGGCCAATCTCGACTGGCTGTTCCAGGAATTGCCGATGGAGCGGCGCTTTGCCGCCGCCGCCGAGGCCGGGTTCCGCGGCATCGAGCTGTTGCGGCCCTATGCCCATCGCGCCGAGGATCTGGAACGCTGGCGCGACGCCTCCGGGTTGCAATGCGTGTTGCTCAACGTGCCCTCGGGCGCGCCCGACAAGGGCGAGATCGGTTTCGCCGCCCTGCCCGGGCGCGAAAGCGAGTTCCGCGACGGCCTCGCGCGCGGGCTGGACTATTGCGAGGCGCTCAACTGTCCGCGGCTGCATGTCATGGCCGGCGTGCCCGCGCACGACGCCGACCGCGAGGCTTGCGCCGAGACCTACATCGCCAACCTGCGCCAGGCCGCCGAAAAGGCCGCCGCGCGCGGCGTGACGGTGCTGATCGAGCCTTTGAACGCCCGCGACATTCCGGGCTATTTCCTCGCCACCAACGCCCAGGCGCGGCTGACCATCGACATGGTCGAGCATGCCAATCTGCGGCTGCAATTCGATGCCTATCACACCCAGATCAGCGAGGGCGATCTGTTCCGGCGGTTCGCCACCTTCCGGCCGCTGATCGGCCATGTCCAGGTCGCCGATCCGCCCGAGCGCCACGAGCCGGGCAAGGGCGAGATCAACTACCCCAATTTGCTGCGGCTGATCGAGGCCTCGGACTATGCCGGCTGGGTCTCGGCCGAATATCGTCCCTCGACCGCCGACACCCGCCGAAGCTTGGCCTGGGGTCAGGCCTGGGGCCTCAAGAGCGCCTGAATCTCGGTTTAGCGGAAGGCAACCGAGGGGAACCACAGCACGATCTGCGGAAAGACCAGGCACAGCACCAAGGCGATGACCTGGATGATCATGAAATCCGCCATGCCGCGATAGATCGTGCTGAGACCCCATTGCGGCACCACCTGTTTGAGGTAGTAGGCCGACATCGCCACCGGCGGCGAGAGGAATGCGGTCTGCAGGTTGATGGCCACCAGGGCGCCGAACCACAACATGTCGATCTTCAGCGCCAGCACCACCGGATAGAAGATCGGCAGGAAGACCAGGATGATCGCCGGCCACTCGAACGGCCAGCCCAAGAGGAAGATCAGGATCATCACCACGATCAGCACCGCCATCGGCGGCAGCGGCAGCGACAACAGCGCGTCGGTCACCACCTGGGCCGAGCCCAGCCGCGAGAACACCGCGCCGAAGACGTTGGACGCCACTGCCAGGAACAGCACCATCGAGGAGGTGGTCATGGTGCTGATCATGGCTTGTTTCAGCACCTCCAGATTGAGGCGGCGATAGACCAGCGCCAACACCAGCGCGCCGGTCGAGCCGACCGCGGCCGCTTCGGTCGGCGTCGCCAACCCGCCCAGGATCGAACCCAGCGTGCAGGCGATCAGCGCCGCCAGCGGCACGATGCCGACAAACACTTCGCGCACGATCTGGCCGGTATCGTGCACCCGCTCGTCCTCGGGCACCGGCGGACCGAGCGTCGGGTTGATGAAGCTGCGGATCATGGTGTAGGCGATGTACATCATCGCCAGCATGAAACCGGGACCGAAGGACGCGGCGTAGAGCTTGGCCACCGACACGCCGATCACCGGCCCCATCACGATCAACATGACCGAAGGCGGGATCAGGATGCCGAGCGTGCCGCCGGCGGCGATGGCGCCGGCGCTGAGGCGCGGATCGTAGCCGGCCTTGATCATGATCGGCGCCGCCATGATGCCCAGCACCGTCACCGCCGCGCCGACGATGCCGGTGGCCATGGCGAACACGGTGGCGGTCAGGATCACCACCAGATAGAGCGCGCCGCGCACCGGCGCCAGCAGGTCGCGGAAGGCCTGGAACAGGCGCTCCATCAGGCCGGCGCGCTCGGTGATGTAGCCCATGAAGATGAACAGCGGCACCGCCGCCAGGGTCTCTTCCTTCATCAGGCCGATGGTCTGGAAGAAGGCGAGATCGAACACCCGCGCCCCCAGGCCGACCCAGCCGAACGCCAGCGCCAGGAACAGAAGCGTGAACGAGATCGGGAAGCCGATGAAGATCACGCCGATCATCGAGATCAGCATGACCAGGCCGAGGATTTCGTTGAAGGTCATACTTCGATCTTCTCGGTCGGACGGTAGATGCGGCCGGTGCGCCAGGCATGGACGCTCTTGAGCAGTTCCGAAGTGCCCTGGATCAGCAGCAAGAGCGCGGTCAGCGGGATCACCGACTTGAACGGCCAGATCACCGGCCGCCAGGCGGTCTGCTCGGACTTCTCGTTGATCGAGAACGAGTAGATCGCGTCGTCGATCGAGGTCGAGAACAGCATGATCATGGCCGGGAAGAAGAACAGCACATAGGCCAAGGTGTCGATCTTACCCTTGGTCCGGTCGCTGAATTTTTCCCACAGCATGTCGGTGCGGATATGCGCGCCCTTGAGCAGCGCGTAGGACGCTCCCAGCATGAAGATCGTGCCGTAAAGCATGTAGGTCAGGTCGAACGCCCACAGCGTCGGCGCGTTGAAGACGTAGCGTGCCGCCACTTCCCAGGTCAGGCCGCCGACCAGCGGAATGAACAGCCAGGCGAGCAGACGGCCGAAGCCGCCGGTGAAGGCGTCGACCGCCTCGATCACGCCGACGAAAGCGGGCGCGGCGTCAGGTGCGTCGGAAGTCATGGCGATTCTCAGGTCGGAAGGCGCAAAAAGAAACGGGGCGGCGTCTCCGCCGCCCCGCCGTCTCAGGCTACTTCTTTTCGGGCCAGTAGTAGTTGGCCGCGAACTCGTAAGGCGGGAACATGAAGCGCTTGGCCGGCACCACCAGATTGGCGTAGGCCCGCTGCGAGTCCCAAACCTTCTTGAAGAACGGGTTCTTGGCGGCTTCCTCGGCGGCCAGCTTGTCCCAGGCCTTGAGGAATTCGTACAGGATTTCGTTCGGCGTCTTGAGGATCCGCACGCCGTGCTTTTCCTGCAGTTCCTTCAGCGCCTCGGCGTTCTGCTTCTGCCACTTCGGCCACCAGATGATGAAGGCCTCGTTGGCCGCCGACTTGACGATCTCTTGCAGATCCGGCGCCAGGCTCTTCCAAACGTCGCCGTTGATCAGCAGCTCGCCGACGGTGACGTTCTCGTGCATGCCGGGCGTGTAGTGGATCTTCCAGACGTTGTGGAAGCCGAGCCGCAGATCCTCGACCCCGCCAACCCACTCGGCGCAATCGATCACGCCGCGCTGGGCCGAGGGGATGATTTCGCCGCCCGGCATGTTGACCACGCGCATGCCCATGGCGGTGAAGACCTCGGCGGCCATGCCGGTCTGGCGGCACTTCATGCCTTTGAAATCGGCCAAGTCCTTGATTTCGCGCTGGAACCAGCCGAAGGCCTGCGGGCCGGCCGGCAGGATCGGGAACACCACGACGTTGAGCTTGAGCACGTCGCGGTAGAACTCCTGGTAAAGCTCCCAGCCGCCGCCGTGATACATCCAGCCCATGTAGTCGATGAAGTCCATGCCGAAAGTGCCGCCGGGACCGCCGGTGAACAGCACCGCGGTCTTGTTCTTGCCCACCCAGTAGGCCGCCCAGGAATGGCCGCCGTCGATCACTTTCTTGTGGGTGGCGTCGAGCACTTCGAACGCCGGCACGACCGCACCCGCCGGGTCGGTCTTGAACTTGAGCCGGCCGCCCGAGATCTTGTCGACGCGCTCGGCGAAGTAGACGAACTGCTCGTGCAGCGTCAGCGAAGCCGGCCAGGTCGACTGCGTGTTCAGCGTGCGCGATTGCTGCGCCGACGCCATGCCGGCGCCGAGCGCGATGCCCGCCGCGGCAATGACGCCCAACCAACTAGATTTCACCATGTGATACCTCCCAGATCGATCAGTGACGTTATTCGAACTCCCCCCGTGCCGGATCGACTTTATGGACCCCCCGGGCCTGAGTCAATCGCAGCGCCACTTACGCCGCGGCCAGCTTGTGGATCAGGTAGTCGAGATTGTCGGTGTCGAAGCCGCCCTCGAACTGCGTCAACACGCGGGTGATGACGCGCTGGCGGAAGCGTTCGCGGTCGTTGGGACCGCCGTCATAGCTGGTCTCGCGCGCCACTTCCAACGCCGCCCGGATGACGTCGTGGAAACGCCGCGGGATGGCCGAACGCTCGAGCAGCGAGTTGATCCCGCGCCCGCTCATGTCGTTGAGCAGCAGGTAGACGTTGCCGGGCGAGACGTTGGTCAGCCTGGCGATGGCGGATTCGAAGAACAGGATGTCGCCCATGCACAGCGCGCGCACGACGATGGTCGGCGTCAGCCGCTTGTTGGCATGCAGCTGGTCGACCAGCGCGTCGATGGTGAAGCGGTCGGCATCGGCCGACAAGAGCGAGATGGTGGCGCGCTCGCGCGCCTGCAGGATCAGATCGGTGGCCATGCTCTCGGGCAGCTGATGGCGCGTCACCAGCTCGTCGCGCAGCCGCTGCGAGACCTTGGCCACCAGCCGC
Organism: Alphaproteobacteria bacterium; assembly: GCA_016869515.1. GTDB lineage: Bacteria > Pseudomonadota > Alphaproteobacteria > VGDZ01 > VGDZ01 > VGDZ01. The sequence continues at coordinate 5,172 of VGDZ01000025.1, forward strand.
TCGGACACCGCCACCGGCAGCGTCCGGCGATGCACGATCGCGGCGCCGACGGTCTCGTCGTTGCCGTGGCGCTCGATCACCTTGACGAAGGTCTTTTCCGAGATCTGGGCGCCGTCATTGGCCATCAGCGTCGCCACCACCTCGGTCTTGCCGGTGTCGGCCAGCGCGTCCGAGACCTTTTCCGACACCATCGGCCGACGCGCCACCGCCAGCTGCTTGGCGGTGTCGTTGGTGCGCACCACCTCGAGCAAATCGTCCTCGCTCAACACCGAGGAATAAGTCAGGATCGGCAGCGCCACCGATTCGACGTCCTTAGCCATGGCCTTGGCGACGTCGCGCGGCACCGCCGGGTTGTCCTTGAGGTTTTCGGCCAGCATCTGGCGGACCTTGACCTCGACGTCGCGCATCATGGCGCGGATGATGTCCTCGGCCAACTTGCGTTCGGCGTCGGACAGCGGATGCGAAAATTCGCGCGCCACCTTGGCGGCGGTGTCGGCGCGGGTGGTCGAAGACGGATCGTTCAACAGCCGCTGAACGTCGGCCGGCGTGAGATGGAACTGTTCGGTCACGGATCGGGACTCCAGGCGACTACTTTCGCAAGATTTCCGGCATTTGGCGAGTTCAATCTTGCAGCCGGAAGACGATCGGCACGTCGATCCGGCCGCCGACGGCGTGCCCATCGCGCTCGGCCGGGCGATAGCGCCAGGTGCGCACCGCCGCCTCGGCGGCGCGGTCCAGCGACGCATGGCCCGAGCTTTCCAACACCTCGGTGCGCTCGGCCCGGCCCTGGGCATCGACCGTCACCCGCATCAGCACCCGGCCCTCGATCTGGCGCCGCCGTGCCGAAAGCGGATAGGCCGGCGGCTGGCCACCTGCGATCGCCGCCTCGCGCGCCGGGGGCGGGGCGGGCACGGAAGTCGGCGCGGCGATCGGGGGCGTAGCCAGGGCGGCCAGGTCTTGCCCTGGGCTGGCGCTGTCCGTCGGCGCTTCGGTCGCGGCAGCGCTTTCGCGCGGGGCGTCGGCGGGCCGAGCGCGCGGCAAAGGCGGCGTCTTGCGCGTCGCGGCGGGAGGTGGCGGCGGCGCAGGGAGCGGATCGAGGGCGGCGCGTGTCGGGGCCGAAGCGGGCGCAGGCCTTGTCTGCGGCGCCAAGCTCGGCGGCGCCTCGACGGTGGCTTCGATCGCCGCCGGAACGATCTCGACCACAATGCTCGGCTCGGGATCGGGCGCAAGATCGCTGGGGCCGGGCCAAGCCCACAACGCCACCCCCAGCGCAGCGCCGTGTCCGGCCGCGGAGCCCAAAGCCGCCAATCCCGAAATCGATCGCCAACCCGCCGCCATTTCGTCCCACCCGACGTCGACGCGCACAGCCTCAGCGACGGCAGGTCTCCTGGCTCGCGGGTCGACGCCCTCGGTCCGGCCTTCCCGGGCATCGCTGCCCAGTGGCGGTTTGGACCCGGGCTCGCCGCCTACAGTTGCGGGGGCAGCCGCGGCTTGCGATCCGCTCGGATCGGAACCGCATTCCCTTGCAAATCCCGTTGCGGGAACCGTCTAAACCCAGTATGCGACCCGGGATCGGACTGTCAATCGCGGGGCGCGCGGGGGCCGGGATGCGGACGGTGTTGGCGGCGGTTTTGGCGGCGACCGGGCTGGCGGGACAGGCCTGGGCCTCGGGCGATGTCGCCAAGGGCGAACGCGTTTTCCAGAAGTGCAAGGCCTGCCACACCATCGAAGCCGACGGCAAGCACGAGGTCGGACCCAACCTGCATGGCATATTCGGTCGCCGCGCCGGAACGCGCGAGGGCTTCCGCTTTTCGACCGCGTTGACCGAGCGCGGCAAGGCCGGGCTGAACTGGGACGATGCCGCGCTCGATGCCTATATGGCGGATCCCAAGGGCTACATCCCAGGCAACAAGATGGTGTTCGTCGGCATCCGACGCGAAGACGAGCGCCGCGATCTGATCGCCTATCTCAAGCGCGCCGGCGATTAGGGAGCGTCCCAAGCGCGCCGTCGACTAAGGCCTGCTTGGCGCGGCGGCGCGGCTTGGGCTAGACTCGGACTCGCAAGCGGCGCATCGTGGCGCCGGGGTGGGGGCCGCATGGCTGGCTTCAACGGCAAGAACGGGTTTGCCTCGTTGGCGGTGGGCGCAACGCTGGCGCTGGCGCCCTATCAGGGGCTCAAAGCGGCCGATTTCGGGCCCGAGCTGTTCCAGGCGGTGGTCAAGCTGGTGGCCGAAGTGCCCAAGGACGCGCGCTCGGCGCAGACCCTGGGCACGCGGCGCGAAGGCAACGGCGTCGTCATCGACGACAATGGGCTGGTGCTGACCATCGGCTATCTGATCGTCGAGGCGATGGCGGTGACGCTCGAGGATCATGCCGGCAAGTCTACCGCGGCCGAGATCGTGGGCTATGACCACGACACCGGTTTCGGGCTGGTGCGGGCCAACGCCCCGCTCGGCGTCAAGCCGCTGCGAATCGGCGATTCGCGCAAGCTCGAAGCCCGCGATCCGGTGTTGGTGATCGGCCATGGCGGGCCGGACGCCACTGTCGCCGGCGTGGTGATGTCGCGCCGGCTGTTCGCCGGCTATTGGGAGTACATGCTCGAGCGCGCCATCTTCACCAGCCCGCCGCACGGCAATTGGGGCGGGACCGCGCTGATCGGCAAGGACGGCACGCTGCTCGGCATCGGCTCGCTGTTCGTCAACGACGCCGCCGACCGCGCCTCGCAGATTTCGGGCAACATGTTCGTGCCGATTGACCTGTTGAAGCCGATCATGGGCGATCTGCTCAGCGCCGGCCGCCCGAGCGGAGCGCCGCGGCCCTGGCTGGGCATGCTGTCGACCGACCAGTTCGGCGTGGTGCTGGTGACCCGCGTCACGCCCGATGCGCCGGCGCACAAGGCGGGCTTGCGGCCGGGCGATGTGGTGGTGGCGGTGCGCGACAAGCCGGTCAAGTCGGTCGAGGCGTTCTATCGCGCGCTGTGGGCCAGCGGCGAAGCCGGGGTCGAGGTGCCGCTGACGGTGATGCGCCAGTCCGGCGCGATCGAGGTCGTGGTCAAATCGGCCAGCCGCTACGACTTCATGCAGTTTCGGCGCACCTTCTAGGCCGCGCCGCCGATCGTAATAGTCCGAAAAGCGAGGATCGGTGGCGGGGGCGGAACCCTATCTGTTCATTGCGGTGAGCGATCCCGAGCTGACGGCCGAGATCAAGCGCGCCGTCGGCGAGGGTCGGCTGGCGGCCGAGGTGGCGCCGATTCCCGATCCGACGCTGATCCGGGCGCTGGTCAATTCCGGGCGCTACGACGTGCTGGTGATCGATGCGGCGCTGGCCTTGGCCGAGGACCGCGCGCTGTTGCGCGTCGCCGAGACCGTCGACACCGCGGTGGTGCCGATCGGCGACGATCCCGAACTGCTCGACGCCTGTCGCGAGATGGGGGCGGGCGAGGGACTGTCGCCGAAAGGGATCGACGCTCGCGCCCTCAAGTTGGCGGCGCGCGCCGCCCGTCGCCTGACCCAGGCCGAAAAGCGCGCCCGCGGCGCCGAGGACAGGCTCGCCCGCCATATCGGCTTCGATGACCTGACCGGATTGCCCAACCGCGCCCTCTTCACCGACCGTCTGCAGCAGGCGATCTCGTACTGCCAACGCGAGCAGCAGTCGCTGGCGGTGATGCTGCTCGACATCAACCGCTTTCGCGACGTCAACGCCGGCCACGGCCGGCCGATCGGCGATCGCGTGCTGCAGGAGGTCGGCATCCGCCTGCGCACCAAGCTGCGCGAATCCGATTCGATCGGTCGCATCGGCGCCGATCGCTTCGCGGCGCTGTTGCCGACCGGCGCCACGCTGCACGGCGCGCTGAATGCGGCCGGCAAGTTGGTCGAATCGCTGCGCGCCCCGATCGTGGTCGGCTCTTCGCGGCTGACGCCGACCATGGCGGTCGGCATCTCGCTCTATCCGGCGCATGGCGATTCGCCCCAGCTGCTGCTCGATCGTGCCACCCAGGCCCTGGCCGAGGCCAAGGCGACGCGCGGCGGGTTGGTGGTCTATGGCGGCGCCGATGGCGGTCCCGACATCGGCCCGCTGGCGCTGGCCGGCGAACTGCGTCAGGCCATCGCCCAGGGCGAGCTGTTCCTGAGCTACCAGCCCAAGGTGCAGATGGCGACCGGCAAGCCGGCCGGGGTCGAGGCGCTGGTGCGCTGGCGCCATCCCAGCCGCGGCCTGATCATGCCCGACGTGTTCGTGCCGCTGGCCGAGCGCACCGGCTCGATCAACCCGCTGACCCATCATGTGCTCGACCTCGCCTTGGGCCATATCGCGGAACTGCTGCGCCAGGGCCACGACCTGCACGTCTCGGTCAATCTCTCGGCGGTGTCGCTGCATGATGTCGACTTGCCGGGTCGGATCGGGGATCTGCTGCGCAAATGGCAGGTGCGGCCGGATCATCTGGTGCTGGAGCTGACCGAGACCGCGATCATCAACGACACCGCGCGCGCGGTCGAGGTGGCGCGGCGTCTCAAGGCCATGGGCATGACCATCGCCATCGACGACTTCGGCACCGGTCACACCTCCTTCGCCTATGTCCGTTCGCTGCCGGTGGGCGAGATCAAGATCGACAAGTCTTTCGTGCAGTCGATGGGCGGCTCGGCCGAGGACAAGACCATCGTCCGGCTGGTGGTCGAAATGGCTCAGACCCTGGGCCTCAAGGTGGTGGCCGAGGGGGTCGAGGATCTGGCCACCTGGGACACGCTGGTCGATTTCGGTTGCACGATGGCGCAGGGCTACTACGTCAGCCGGCCGCTCGACGCCGAGGCGCTGGCCGAATGGCTGGCGCCGCCGGGCTGGTCCCCGGGCGGCGGGCCAGCCTGAACGGCGGGTGCCAAGGGTGGCGTCGCGCTACGGATCCGAGGTCGAAATCGACCCCAGCGCCTTCGTGCACGACGGCGTGCTGCTTTATGGCCGGGTGCGGGTGCGGGCCGGCGCTTCGCTCTGGCCGCATGTCGTGGTGCGGGCAGAACTGGCCCATGTCGACATCGGCCAGCAGGCCAACATCCAGGATTTCGTCATGATCCATGTCGGCTATACCGAGCCGACCGTGATCGGCGCTTTCTGCTCGGTCACCCATCACTGCACCATCCATGGCGCCAGCATCGGCGACAATTGCCTGATCGGGGTCAACGCCACGCTGATGGACGGTTGCGAGATCGGCGCCAACTCGATCGTCGCCGGCGGCGCCTTCCTCAAGGAGCGCACCGTCATCCCGCCCAATTCGATCGTCATGGGTGCGCCGGGCAAGGCGGTGAAGACCCGCAACAACTGGATCGCCAATCGCTTCAATGCCCGGCTCTATGCCCGCAACGCCCGGGCCTATATGAGAGGCGATCACCGCGCCTGGTCGGGCCCCGAATTCGAGCGCTTCTGCAAGGACGAGATGGAAGCGTTGCGCGCCGAGTTCTCCACCCTGGTCGCGGCAGGGAAGGAACAGGCCTGAATCAGCTGCGCGGTGCGGGCGCGGCGGGCAGCGGGAAAAAGATCTGCTGGCCGCCGACGCGGAAGGCGGCGATGGCGGCGCGGCCTTCGGCTCCGGTCAGCCAAGCGATGAAAGCCCGACCCTCGGCCGCCTTGACGTGCGGATGGCGGACGGGATTGACCAGCATGACGCCATAGGGATTGAACAGCTTGGGATCGCCCGCGCTGGCGATCGTCAAGCCGCGCCGATTGCCGAAGCTGGCCCAGCTCGCGCGGTCGGCCAAGGTATAGGCATCCAGCGCCGCCGCCATGTTGAGCGTCGCTCCCATGCCCGATCCGGTCTCGCGATACCAACGCCCCGTGCCGGACTTGGGGTCGATGCCGGCCGCTTGCCACAACCTGAGTTCGGCCTTGTGCGTGCCGGAATCGTCGCCCCGGCTGACGAAGGGCCGCCCGGCGAGGTCCCGGAAGGAGGCGACCGCATCGCGCGGGCTGCCGACCGGCGTCGGGCCTACCAGGACGAAGTCGTTGTACATCGCCGGCTTGCGCTCGATGCCGAAACCGGCGGCGACGAATGCCAGTTCCGACGCCTCGTCATGGACCAGCACGACGTCGGCATCGCCGCGTTCGCCCAGCCTCAGCGCCTGCCCGGTGCCGACCGCGACCACGCGCACGGCGATGCCGCTGGCGGCGCGGAATTTTGGAAGCAACTCCCCGAACAGTCCCGACTGCTCGGTCGAGGTGGTCGACGACAGGGTGATGAACCGCTCCTGGGCGGCGGCCGGAAGCGCCGCCAGCGCGGCGGCCAGGAGCAGACCCCTCACCACGGCAGGTCTCCCTTGAGGAAAGCGCGCGCCGCTTCGCTGGCCGGCGCGGCAAAGAATTCGGTCGCCGGCCGATGCTCGACCAGCCGGCCGCGATGCAGGAACAGCACTTCGTCCGCCAGCCGCCGCGCCTGGCCGAGATCGTGGGTGGTCATGACGATCTTGGTGCCGGCGGCGTGGATGGCGGCGACGATCTCCTCGACCGCGCGCGTCGCCGCGGGATCGAGATTGGCGGTGGGTTCGTCGAGCAGGAGAAGCTCGGGGCGCGTCGCCCAGGCCCGCGCCAGCGCCAAGCGCTGCTGTTCGCCGCCCGACAGCACGCGTGCCGGCCGGTCGGCCAACGCGGTAAGGCCGGTGCGCGCCAGCGCCTCGTCGACGCGCCCGGCATCGCTGACGCCGCGCAGTTCGAGTGCGTAGTAAATATTGGCGGCAACCGAGCGCCGCAGCAGCACCGGGCGCTGAAACACCAGCGCCTGGACGCGCGCGGGCTCGGGCGCGCTCCACCGCATGGACCCGGCGGTCGGCCGGATCAGGCCGTGCAGCAGGCGCAACAACAAGCTTTTGCCGGCACCGTTGGGACCGAGGACGACGCTGCGCATGCCGGCCCGCAGCGCAAAGCCGATCCCGGCCAACAGCGTCTCGCCGCCGGCGGCGAAGCCGAGGCCCTCGACCGTCAGCGGCAGGATCGCGCTCATGCCGCGCTCAGCCGCCGCGCCAGTGCGCGCAGGCCGAAGGTCGCCACCGTCACGCCGACGCCGAGCGCGATCAGCACCAGCCCGAGCGCCAGCGCCAGCGCCAACTGTCCGCGGCCGGTCTCCAATGCGATGGCGGTGGTCATCACGCGCGTCGCGCGGTCGATATTGCCGCCGACGATCATCACCGCGCCGACTTCGCCGGCGGCGCGGCCGAAGCCGGTCAGCAGCGCGGTGGCGAGGGCGAAGCGGCCCTCCCACAGCAACGTCGCCGCCGCGTGCCAGGGGCCGGCGCCGAGCGAGCGCAACAGCTCGCCGTACTCGCGCGCCAGCTCTTCGATCTGCTGCGAGGCCAGCGCCGCCAAGATCGGCAGGATCAACAGCGTCTGGGCGATGATCATCGCCGTCGGGGTGTAGAGCAGGCCGAGAAACCCCAACGGCCCCGCGCGCGACAGGACGAGGTAGACCAACAGCCCCAGCACCACCGGCGGCAGCGCCATCAGCGCATGCACCGTCACCAGCAGCATCTGGCGGCCAGGGAACCGCGCCAGCGCCAGCAGCGCGCCCAACGGCAGCCCCAGTGCCGCCGCCAACACGGTGGCGCTGGCCGTGACCAGAAGCGAGCGCGCGATGATGTCGACCAGCGCGCTGTCGAATTCCGTGATCAGGCGCAGCGCCAGGCGTGCGGCTTGGGCCAATTCGTCCATGTCGAGCCAGCAGCATCATAGCCCGGGATATCGGCCGCAAACAGCGGATAGCCGGGCCGCGACGCGCGGTCTAGAGTCGCCGCCATGAACGCCATCCATCCGCCGATCGCCGAGCGCCGCTGGCGCGCCGTGGTCGAACGCCGCGCCGATCCGAGCTTCGTCCTCGGCGTGATCACGACTGGGATCTATTGCCGCGCGGGCTGTCCCGCGCGCCAGCCCAAGCGCGAGAACGTCCGCTTCTTCGACGGCTCGGCCCAGGCCGAGCTGGCCGGCTTTCGCGCCTGCAAGCGCTGTCGACCGCAGGCGGCGATGCCGCTCGATCCGGCGCTGCCGGCGATCCGCCGCGCGCTCGCCGCGCTGGATCGCGCCGAGACGCCGCCGAGGCTCGCCCGGCTCGCCCTCGTCGCCGGCCAGTCGCCGGCGCATTTCCAGCGCTGCTTCACGCGCCTGGTCGGCGTCAGCCCGCGCGCGTACTGGGATGCGCGTCGGCTCAAGGGCTTCAAGACGCGGCTGCGTTCCGGCGGCGACGTCACCGGCGCGCTCTACGAATCGGGCTACGGCTCGCCCAGCCGGGTCTACGAGGAGGTCGGCATGAAGCTCGGCATGACGCCCGGCGCCTATGCCAAGGGCGGGCAGGGGCAGGAACTCGGCTTTGCCGTCGCGCCCTGTCCGCTCGGCCTTGTGCTGGTCGCGACCAGCGCGCGCGGGGTCGCCTTCGTGGCGCTGGGAGACGATGCCGCCGGCCTTGAGGCCGAACTGCGGCGGGACTTCCCGCGCGCCGCCATCGCCGCCGATCGCAAGCGCCTGGGCGAGACCGTCGCCCAAGTGGTGTCCTATCTCGAAGGCAGGACGCCGTCGCTCGATCTGCCGATCGACGTCCGCGCCACCGCCTTCCAGCGCCAAGTGTGGGACGCGCTGCGCCGCATCCCCTCGGGCGAGACCCGCAGCTATGCCGCCGTCGCCCGCAGCATCGGTCGGCCGCGCGCGGTGCGCGCCGTGGCGCGGGCTTGCGCCACCAATCCGGTGTCGCTAGTAGTGCCCTGCCATCGCGTGGTCGGGTCGGACGGCAAGCTGACCGGCTATCGCTGGGGCATCGAACGCAAGCGGGCCTTGCTGGCGACGGAGCGCGCGCAGGCCCGGTGATCCCGGGGAAGAACCCATGTACACGCCTTCGCATTTCCAGGGCAGCGACGCGGTCGACGCCGTCGCCGCCTTCGTCGACGCCTATGGCTTCGGGCTGCTGGTCAGCGTCGGGCCGGACGGGCTTCCGTTCGCCACCCATCTGCCGTTCCAATACGACAAGACGCGCGGGCCGAAGGGGACGCTGCACGTCCATATGGCGCGCGCCAATCCGCAATGGCAGGCCTTCGACGGCAAGACCGGCGCCATGGCGGCGTTCCAGGGCGAGCACGCCTATATCAGCCCGTCCTGGTACACGGTGAAGGACTCGGTGCCGACTTGGAACTACGAGGCGCTGCACCTTTACGGCCAGCCGCGCGAGGTGACCGGGCCGGCGGCGCGGGCGATAGTCGAAAGCCTGGTGGCGCGCTACGAATCCGGCCGCGAACCGCCGTGGGCGATCGCGGCCGCGTCCGAGCCGTTCCTGCAGGGCATGCTGCGCGGCATCGTCGCGCTCGAAATCCCGATCGAACGCATCGAGATGAAGGCCAAGCTCAGCCAGAACCGGCGGCCGGCCGACCGCGAACGCGTCATCGCCGCGCTGCGCCGGGAAGGCCAAACCGCGCTGGCGGATCGGATGGAAAAGAGCGGACGGTAGCGGCACGGCGTTCACATCGCGCTGATGCCGCCGTCGATCTTGAGCTCGGCGCCGGTGATGAACTTGGATTCGTCCGAGGCCAGGAACAGCACGGCATAGGCGACGTCGTCGGGTTCGCCGACGCGGCCCAGCGGCACCTGGCGGCCGAGCTTGGCCAGCGCCTCCTTGGCGCCCATGCGTTCCTTGTACTTGTCGAGGATCGGGGTGTCGATGAAGGTCGGGTGCACCGAATTGCAGCGGATGTTGTAGCCCTTGCGCGCGCAGTGCAGCGCGATCGACTTGCTCAGCAGCCACACCCCGGCCTTGGCCGAGTTGTAGGCGGTCATGTTGTGGCCGGCGATCAGGCCGGCGATCGAGGAGATGTTGACGATCGAGCCCGGGCCCGAGCGCTTCATCAGCCCGAGCGCCGCCTTGCTGCCGAGGAACACCGAGTCGAGATCGACCGCGTGTACCCGCTTCCAGTCCTCGAACTTGGTGTCCTCGATGGTGTCGGCGCCGCCGATGCCGGCGCAATTCACCAGGATATTGAGCGCCCCGAAATCGCGTTCGACCGCGGCCATCACCTGGTTCCAATCGGCCTCGGAGGCGACGTCGTGGCGATAGGCCCGCGCCGCGGCTCCGATGCCGCGCGCCACCGCCTCGCAGCCGCTTAGGTTGAGATCCGAGCAGGCGACGCGCGCGCCCTCGCGCGCCAACATCTCGGCGATCGCCTTGCCCAGCCCCGACGCCGCGCCGGTCACCAACGCGGTCTTGCCTGCGACCCGTCCTGCCATGATGCTCTCCTTGTTTCAGCCGATCGCGCCGAGGCCGCGCAGCCGCGCGATCTCGGCCGCGGCGAAGCCCCAATCCGCCAGCACGGCGTCGGTGTCGGCGCCGCGCGGCGAGGGCGGTTTCGAAATTTTGCCGGGCGTGCGCGAGAACCGCGGCGCCGGCCCGGGCTGGGTCACGCCCGCCACCTCGACGAAGCTGCCGCGCGCCGCCATGTGCGGATGCTTGGGCGCTTCGGTCAGGCTCAGCACCGGGGCGAAGCAGACGTCGCTGCCTTCCATGATCCGGCACCACTCCTCGCGGCTCTTGGTCTTGAACACGGCGGCGAAGCGCGCCTTGAGTTCCTTCCAGGCGCGGAGGTCGTTCTGCTTGGGCAGGGTCTCGCCCGCGAGCCCGGTGAGTTTCAAGAGTTCGGCATAGAACTTGGGTTCGATCGAGCCGATGGCGACGTACTTGCCGTCGGCGCATTCGTAGGTGTCGTAATAGGGCGCGCCGGAGTCCAGCACGTTGGTGCCGCGGCCCTCGCGCCACAGGCCCGACGCGCTGAGGCCGTGGAAGATGGTCGCCAGATAGGCCGCGCCGTCGACCATGGCGGCGTCGACCACCTGGCCCTGGCCCGAGCGCTTGGCCTCGATCAGCGCCGCCAGGACGCCGACCGCCAGGAACATGGCGCCGCCGCCGAAATCGCCCACTAGGTTCAAGGGCGGCACCGGCCGCGTGCCTTCGAGCCCGATCGGCTCCAGCGCGCCGGCCAGGGCGATGTAGTTGATGTCGTGACCGGCGGCGTGGGCCAGCGGTCCTTCCTGGCCCCAGCCGGTCATGCGGCCGTAGACCAGGCGCGGATTGCGCTGGCGGCACTCCTCGGGGCCGAGGCCGAGGCGCTCGGTCACGCCCGGCCGGAAGCCCTCGATCAGCGCATCCGCCCGCTCGACCAGCTTGAGCACGGTCTCGACCCCATCGCGGTGCTTGAGATCGACCGCGACCGAGCGGCGGCCGCGATTGAGCAGCTCGTATTTGGGTTGGCGCGGAATGCCCAGGCCCGAGGGCTCGCGGCGGTCGACCCGGATCACCTCGGCGCCGAGATCCGACAGCAGCATGGCGCAGAACGGCGCCGGGCCGATGCCCTCGAGTTCGATCACCTTGACGCCGGCCAGCGGTCCCATGACGCGCCTCTCCTCTCAGCCGCCGATGGCCTCGGCGCGGGCGATGCAGGTGGCGACCACCTCCTCGCCCGGCTTGCGCCACCAATTGCGGGCCGAGAATATCTCGACCTCGTGCAGGCCGCGATAGCCGGCGCGCGCCATCAGATCGGCGAAGCGCGCCAGGTCGATCGCGCCGTCGCCCATCATGCCGCGATCCTCCAGCATGTCGACCGTCGGCACCAGCCAGTCGCAGATGTGATAGGCCAGGATGCGCGCTCCGGCGCGCATCGCCTGGCGCTCCAATTCGGGGTCCCACCAGGTGTGATAGACGTCGATCGCCACGCCCAGCCCCTCGCCCAGCTGGTCGCAGACGTCGAGCGCCTGGCCGAGCGTGTTGATGGCGGCGCGGTCGGCGGCATACATCGGGTGCAAGGGCTCGATCGCCAGCGGCACGCCCGCCGCGCGGGCATGCGGCAAGAGCCGCGCGATGCCGTCGGCGATGCGCTTGCGGGCATCGGGCAGGTCGCGCGAACCCGCCACCAGCCCGCCGCAAACCAGCACCAGGCACTGGGCGCGGATCGCCGCCGCCTCGTCGACCGCGCGGCGATTGTCGTCCAGCGCCTCGGGGCCGGCGGTGAAAAAGCCGCCGCGGCAAAGCCCGCTGACGGTCATGCCGTGGTCGGCCAACAGCCGCGCCGCCTCGCCGAGGCCGCATTCTTGCAGCTTGTCGCGCCAGGGGGCGACGGCGCGCACGCCCAGCCGAGCGCAGCCCTCGATCGCCTGCCGCAGCGTCCACTGCGGCTTGACCGTGGCGGTGTTGATCGAAAGGCGGGCGCGCGCGACCATATCAGGAATCCAGCCCGTGGCTGGCCATCAGCCCCCGCATCCGCCGCGCCGCCAGCTCGGGATCGCGCAACAGCCCGGCCTTGTCGGCCAGCCGGAACAACTCGGCCAGGTGCAGGGCCGAGCGCGCCGATTGCTGGCCGCCGACCATGCAGAAATGGCGCTGATGGCCGTTCAGCCAGGCCATGAACACCACCCCGGTCTTGTAGAACCGCGTCGGCGCCTTGAAGATGTGCCGCGACAGCGCCACCGTCGGCGCAAAAATGCGGTCATAGTCGGCGCGGTCCTCGCCCGCCAGCGCGTCCAGCGCGGCCGAGGCCGCCGGCGCGATGGCGTCGAAAATCCCCAGCAGCGCATCGGAATGGCCCTGGGCGTCGCCGGCGATCAGTTCCGGGTAGTTGAAGTCGTCGCCGGTATACATGCGCACGCCGGCCGGCAGCCGCCGCCGCATGTCGATCTCGCGCTGCTTGTCGAGCAGCGAGATCTTGATGCCGTCGACCTTGGCGGCGTTGGCCGAGATCGCCGCCAGGCACACCTCCATCGCCCGGCCGAGATCGGCATGGCCCCAATAGCCCGCCAGCGCCGGATCGAACATGTCGCCCAGCCAATGCAGGATGGCGGGCTGGCGCAACTGGCGCAGGACGCGGTCGTAGACCTTGAGATAGTCCTCGGGCCCGCGCGCGCACGCCGCCAGCGCCCGGCTGGCCATCAGGATCACCCGCCCGCCCAGCTTCTCGACCGCGCCGATCTGTTCCTCGTAGGCGGCGATCACCTGGTCGAGCGAAAGGCCGGGCGCGGGCGCGAGATGGTCGGTACCGGCGCCGCAGGCGATGACCGCGCCCGGAATGTCGCGCGCGGCATCGAGCGCGCGGCGGATCAGTTCGAGCGAGCCCTTCCAATCGAGGCCCATGCCGCGCTGGGCGGTGTCCATGGCCTCGGCCACGCCCAGGCCCAGCGACCAAAGATGCCGGCGATAGGCCAAGGTCGCCTCCCAGTCGATGGCCGGTTCCAGCCAGGGATCGTGCTCGGCCAGCGGATCGGCGACGACATGGGCGGCGGCGTAGGCGATGCGGTTGAAGGGCCGGTTGGCGCGCGGCTTGAAGGCGCGCGGCGCGCCGGGAAGGTAGCGCTCGGTGCGGCCGCCGGGCAGGGGCAGGGTCAGCGCGGTCATGTCAGGCCTTCAGCGCCGGCAGGTCGATCCAGCGGCGCTGCTTCCAGCTTTTGAGGCCGGCTTCGGCCAGTTGCACGCCCTTGGCGCCGGCGCCGAGATCCCAGGGGAAGGCGCCGCCCTCGTAGAGATGGCGGATGAACAGCTCCCATTCGGCCTTGAAGGCGTTGTCGTAGGCCACGGCGTCGGGCACTTCCTGCCAGCCGGCGAAGAAGTCGATCGGCTGGGGGATGTCGGGATTCCACACCGGCTTCGGCGTGTTGACCCGGCCCTGGGTCCAGCAGCGCCGCAAGCCCGCCACCGCCGAGCCGTGGGTGCCATCGACCTGCAAGGTCAGCAGATCGTCGCGGCGCACGCGCACGCACCAGCTCGAATTGAAATGCGCGATCGCGCCCGAGGCCAGGCGGAAAGTGGCGTAGGCGGCGTCGTCGGCGTCGGCGGCATAGGGCTTGCCGGCTTCGTCCCAGCGCTTGGGAATGTGGACCGCGCCCAGGCAGGAGACCGATTCGACCGCGCCGAACAGATTGTCCAGCACGTAGCGCCAATGGCACAGCATGTCGAGAACGATGCCGCCGCCGTCCTTCTTGCGGTAGTTCCAGGACGGTCGCTGGGTCGGCTGCAGATCGCCTTCGAACACCCAATAGCCGAACTCGCCGCGCACCGAAAGGATGCGGCCGAAAAATCCCGAGTCGATCAAGAGCTTCAGCTTGCGCAGGCCCGGCAGCCACAGCTTGTCCTGCACCACGCCGTGCTTGATGCCGGCCTTGCGGGCGAGCCGCCAGATGCGCAGCGCGTCCTTGAGGTTCTCGGCCACCGGCTTCTCGACATAGACGTGCTTGCCGGCCGCGATCGCCCGTTCGATCAGGCCGGCGCGCAGATTGGTCGAGGCGGCGTCGAAGAACAGTTCGTCCTTGGGATCGGCCAGGGCGGCGTCCAGGTCGGTCGAGACCCGCTTGAGGCCGTGGGCGCGGGCGAGGGATTCCAGCTTGGCACGGTTGCGGCCGACCAGGATCGGATCGGGCATGACCCGCGAGCCGTCGGCCAGCCGCACCCCGCCTTCCTGGCGGATGGCCAGGATCGAGCGCACCAGATGCTGGTTGGTGCCCATGCGGCCGGTGACGCCGTTCATGACGATGCCGAGGCGCTTGTCCGCCATGTCCTACTCCATTCCCAACAGGCGGTAGATCCGCCGCGTGTAGTCGCCGAAGCGTTCGTGGGTCTTGAGATCGAGCGTGCGCGGATGCGGCAGCTCGATCGGGAACTGGTCGGCCATGCGCGCCGGCCCCGCGGTCAGCACGATCACCCGCGTTCCCAGGAACACCGCCTCGGCGATGCCATGGGTGACGAACAGGATGGTCTTGCGGCTCTCGCGCCAGATGCGCAGCAGTTCGAGGTTCATCTTCTCGCGCGTCAGCGCGTCCAGCGCGCCGAACGGCTCGTCCATCAGGATCAGCTTGGGATCGTGGATCAGGGCGCGGGCGATGGCGGCGCGCTGCTGCATGCCGCCCGAAAGCTCGTAGGGATAGGCCTGTTCGAAGCCCTTGAGGCCGACCAGTTCCAGGAGTTCGTGGGCGCGCCGGCGCGCGGCGTCCATCGGCAGGCCGAGGATCTCGGCCGGCAGCAGCACGTTGTCGACGATGCGGCGCCATTTCAGCAGCAGCGATTGCTGGAACACCATGCCGATGTCGCGCGCCGGATCGAACGGATGCTCGGCCGAGCCGATGCGCACGCTGCCGCCGTCGTGGCCGTGCAGCCCGGCCAGGATCTTGAGCAGCGTGGTCTTGCCGCAACCCGACGGCCCGACCAGCGCCACCAGCTCGCCGAAGCCGACGTCGAAGCTGGCCTCGGAAATCGCCAGGAACTCGCTGCCGCGACCGCGATAGAGCTTGCGCACGTTGTCGAGACGGATGAACGGCTCGGCCATGGCCCCCGACCTTTGTAACCAGCCGGTTACACCTCTAACCGACCGCAAGCCGGGGGTCAATTCGCCCGCCCGTCGCGCATACTTGCGCGCGGAGAAGTGGCGCGCGTCATCGCGCGCAGGGTCGCGCGTCAAGTCGCGCGCAGAGAAACGACCGCGCGTCAAGTCGCGCGCGGAGAAACGACCGCGCGTCAAGTCGCGCGCGGAGAAACGACCGCGCGTCAAGTCGCGCGCAGAGAAACGACCGCGCGTCAAGTCGCGCGCGGAGTAAGAGTAAGAGTGACGGCCGCGCGCACGTCGCGCACACTTGCGCGCAAAGCGGCGGAACCAGTCCGATTGGGACCCGAATGGCGCGGATTGAGTCCCCAAGCGCGCGGAGTCGAGCCGCAAATGCGCGCAAATGCGCGCAAATGGACAATTTGTAACCACCCATGTCTTTGATTGTGTTGAGCAATTTAGGTATGTCGGGTGCAAGAGTCGCAAATCGCCGTTAACCGCCGCCTCCGGCCCGGGCTTGAGTGCGGGACGGAGAGCAGGGGTAGCCATAGGGTAGAGCGGTCCTTTGGAGGGGTTGATTGAAGAACGGTACATATAGTGAATACACGAGAACTTGTCAAGTCTCCAATGCCGGGCCTGCTGGTCGGTTGTTGCGGGCGAGCCGCGATTGGCTTTGCCGTCCGCTGGGCCTAAAATGAATCCGTCATGACCGAGGGCAGGCGCAGGGCCGTCAAGGCGACGGCGAACGAGCACGGGACCGAGGCCGTGGCCGTCCAGGGCGCGGCCGGCGGCTATGTCGTCACCACCAAACGCAGTCGCTCGGGCGGCACGGTCCGCACCATCCGCGGCCCGGACGGCAGCACCGTCACTTCTCGCACCAGCGCCGCCACGCAGGCCAAGATCGAGCGCATCGCCAAGACCTATCGATCGGCGTTGTCGCGCCTTGCCGACAAGTAGACGGCATTACCGCATTACCGTTTCCGACGTTCTCGGGCTGCATGAGATCGCCATACGGGAAACAGGCGGCCGTGACGGAGTATTGAACCTGCCGATCATCGAGGCGGCGGTGGCGAGACCGTTCGGCGGCTATTACCGGGCCATCGAACGCAAGGCGGCGGCGTTGGTGCAGTCGCTGGCTTGCGGCCATGGCTTCCAGGACGGTAACAAGCGAACGGCGCTGATGGCATTGGTGCTGTTTGTCGACAACAGCGGCTATCGCCTCTTGCCCGAAGACGACGAAGCGCGTGGGCGCGAGCTGGAAGACATGTTTCTCGACCTGGTCACGCGCCGCACCGATTTCGAGGGCGTGGTCGCATGGTTGAAGGCGCGCCTGGTGAAAGAGGCGTCATGATCGCCGCGCCGATCCGGGCTTTGGGTAGGGCTTGGTGTTGGACCTACTGGACTGTCGGGCCGAAGCGAAATTCGCGCCGCCGCTCCCTGCCTTAGTTTCCCTAAACCCTGTTTCAAGAAATCCTGGTTTGCGGCGCGGGCGGCTTGCGGGCGATATGGCCGGCATCCGCTTCGGAGTCCCGCGTCATGTCCTTGTCGATCCCGTCCCTGCCGGTTCCGTCCGCGTCGCAAGCCGCGATCGGCATTGCGGCGTTCGCGGCGGGGACAGTCCCGCCCGCGCTCGTGCTGCCGAACCGGATCGAGGCCATCGGCCTGGCGATCCGCGCCTTGGCCGGGTTCGGCGATAACATCGTCGCCGCGGTCGACATCGATCCCGCGGTTCACGCCTTCCTGGCCGAGACCCTGGAGACCGAAGGCATCGAGATCCGCTTCATCGATCCGGCGACGCCGGATTGCTTCGCGCGCAACTCGGACGCCCAGACCCGGGTCTATTTCGGCCAGGCGCTGTCATATCCCAAGCGCCGGGCTTTTCCCCTAGCCGAGGCGCTGGCGCATTCCCGCCGGCTGGGCATTCCGCTGATCCTGAATGCTGGCGACGAAGGCGAGATCGGCGGGCTCGGGGTCGATCCGCTGAAACTTGGCGTGGCCGGGCTGGTGACGGCGATCGAAGGCGGGGCGGCGATCCTCGCCGGCACGCGGTTCGATTGGAGCCATCGTCCGGCGCGCTCGCCCATGCTCAACCGGCCCGATCTCGATCACGAGGGCCGGGTGTGGACCGAAATCGCCGGCGAGGACGCCTATGGCGCGCGCCTGCGGGCCATGCTGGAACGCCGCGGCGCCTCGATGCTTGGCGCCGGCAATACGCTGGCGGCCTAACCGATCCGCGAATCCCGCGGCACCAGCAGCGTTTCGAGCAGGATCACCAGCCCGTACAGCGCCACGCCGATCAGCGTGATCAGTATCACCGCCATGAACATGGCGGCGGTGTCGAGCGTGACCTGGACCTGCAGCATGAGATAGCCCAGCCCGCGATCCGAGCCCAGGAACTCGCCGACGATCGCCCCCGCCACCGCCAGGATCGCCGCCACCTTCATGCCCGAAAAGACATAGGGCAGCGCGCCCGGCAGCTGGATCTTGACGAACACCTGCCAGCGCGAGGCGCGCAGCGTGCGCACCAGGTCGATCAGCTCGGGCTCGACCTCGCGCAGGCCCCGCGCCGTGGTCAGGACGATGGGAAAGAACGCGATCGAGAACGCCATCAGCAGGTTGGTCACCCGGCCATAGGACAGCCAGACGATGATCAGCGGCCCCAGCGCCACCTTGGGAATCATGTTGAGGCTGACCAAGAGCGGCATCAGGAAGGCCTCGACCGGCCGCCACCAGGTGAAGGCCAGGGCGATGGCGATGCCGCCCGCCACCGCCAGCAGATAGCCGCCGAAAATCTCGATCGCGGTGGCGCGGATGTTTTCGGCCCAGGGATAATTGCCCTCGGTCAGCGCCTGGAGCGTGGCCAGCGGCGAGGGCATGACGAATTTCGGCACCTCGCCATAGACCACGAACAGATGCCAGGCCAGCACCAGCAAGAGATGCGCCAGGATGGCGAGGCCGATGCGAAAGGCGCGGTCGTCGTTCATGGCGCCCGAGACACGGCGACGCGCTTGGTGGCATCGAACGCCCAGGCCGGGCGGACGAAATCGACGTCGTGGCGGACATAGTGCACGGCGCAGGCCCGCCGCCACTTGCTCGATCGATTCGCGCCCGAGCGGTGCAGCGTGGCGCCGTGATGGAACGACACCCCGCCCTTGGGCACCGGCGCCAGCGTCATCGCCTGGCCCGCGGTCGCGGCCTCGGGCACTTGCAGGTTGAAGGGCTCGTCGGCCGGCGCGGCATGGGCGTGCAGCGGTCGCAGATGCGAGCCCTCGCCGAACTCCATGCAGCCGTTCTCGGCGCCGGCGTCGTCGAGGGCGATCCAGGCGGTGATCAGCCCGTCGGGGTCGGACGGGCCGAAATAGGCGTTGTCCTGGTGCATCGGCTTGGGGCCGCCGCCCTCGGGCGGCTTGAAGAACACCTGGCTGAAATGCACCGCCACGCCCCGGCCCAAGACCTGTTCGACCATCTCGACCAGCCGCGGATCGCAGGCCAGCCGCCGGATGGCGGGGCGGAAAAAGACCGGCTGGTCCAATTTGCGCAGCACGTCGCGCGCCTTGACGCCGCCATCGACATACCAGCGGCGCTGGGCGGGATCGAGCTCGCGCAGGAACTCCTCGCCCCAGGTTTCGAGATCGGCGATGGCGGCGTCCATCTCGGCCGGCGCGAACACCCCCGGCACGGTCAGGTGCCCGGCGGCGCGATAGCGCGCGAGGTCGTCGGCGCCCAGCCTCATGCCAGCCAGCGATCGCGGTTGGCGCGGACGAAATCGTCGTCGGCCAGTTCGGGATAAAGCGCGGCGATGCGGTCCAGCGCCGCCGCCTGGCCCGGCCCCATCCCCTCGTCGGGATCGAGGCACCAGGTCCCGGCCAGCAGGCCCTGGCGGCGCAGCACCTCGTGGCAGCCGGCGATGCAGCCGTGGAAATCGTTGGCGACGTCGAACAGGGCGGCGTTGGTGTCGGTGACCTGGGCATCCAGCGCCAGCAGCTCGGGCTCGATCCGGCCCGACGCCACGGCGGCATGGCAGCGCGCCAGGATCTCGACCGCGCGCTTGGTCCAGACGCTCCAATGGCCGAGCAGCCCGCCGGCGATGCGCAGGGTCACCGCGCCGCCCGGGCGCGGCACGCGGAACGGCGTCAGCAGGTCGGCGACGATGTGATCGTCGTTGCCGGTGTAAAGCGCGACCCGGCCCTCGGCCCGGGCCTCGGCCACGCCCCGCACCACGTCCAAGGTGCGATAGCGGTTGAAGGGCGCGATCTTGATCGCCGCCACCTGCTCGATCTCGGCGAAGCGCCGCCAGAAGCCCGCGCCCAAGAGGATGCCGCCCACCGCCGGCTGGAGATAGAACCCGACCAGCGGCATCACCCGCGCCACCGCGCGGCAATGGGCGACGATCTCGTCCTCGGCCGCGCCCTTCCAGGCGGCCAGCGACAAGAGGCCGGCGTGATAGCCGAGGCCGCGCGCGATCTCGGCCTCCTTGGTCGCCTGCGGGGTGCGGCCGACCAGGCCCGCGATCAACACCGCGGGCCGCTTGGCCCAGTCGCGCGCGGTCTCGGCCGCCAGCTTCAGCACCGGTTGGTACAGCCCGCGTTCGCGGATCGCGAACTGGGTCGAATGCACCCCCACCGCCAGCCCGCCCGCCCCGGCATCGAGGTAATAGCGCGTCAGCGCGCGCTGGCGCCGCGCATCCAGCTTGCGATCGGCGTCCAGCGCCAGGAGATGCGCCGGGATGACGCAGCCCTCGGCCAGGGTCTTGCGCACGGCTTCGGGCCAATCGGCGACGGTCAGGGTCATGTCACGGCCTCAGATAGCCCAGCACGGCGTCGGCCGCGCGCTCGCGCCAGGCGGCGCGGGCCTCGGGCCGGCCGAGATCGCGGCGGAAGATGGTCGACAGCGTCCAGCGGTTGGAATGGAAGAACCAGCCCAGCGAGGCGATCAGCAGATAAAGATCCAGCGCCGCCACGTCGCGGCGGAACAGCCCCGCCGCCTGGCCGCGGGCCAGGATCTCGGCCACCATGTCGAGCAGCGCGCCATGCAGCGCCGGCACCTCGCGCGAGCGCTTGAGATAGCGCGCGCGGTGCAGGTTCTCGGTCGACAGCAGCGAGATCAGCTCGGGATGCTCGGCGCAATAGGCGGCGTTGAAGGTCACCAGCTTGCGCATCGCCGCGGCGGGATCGAGATCGCCCAACCGCAGCGCGCGCTCGGCGCCGCGGAAGGCGGCGTAGACGCTTTCCAGCACGGCGAGGTAGAGCCCCTCCTTGTTGCCGTAATACTGGTAGAGCATGCGCTTGTTGAGGCCGGCGCGGCGGGCGATCTCGTCGACCCGGGCGCCGGCCAGGCCCTTGGCGGAAAACTCGGCGGTGGCGGCGGAAAGGATGGCGGCGCGGCTGCGCGCCGGGTTGCGGCGCGGCGGCGGCGCCGCGGCCGGGCGGTCGTGATTGACAGCGCTGGCGGTCGCGACCATGATCCCATTAGTAACCGGATGGTTACGGCACCGCAACGGGGAGGGATTCATGACTCGGGCGACGATCGCGGCGCTGGCCGCGCTTTTGGCCGGCGCGGCCCAGGCGCAGACCATGGACAAGGTCGAATTCGCGCTCAACTGGGTGCCGGGCGGCGATCACGCGCCGATGTACTGGGCCAAGAAGATGGGCCACTACGCCAAGGCCGGGATCGACCTGGCGCTGGAGCCGGGCCGCGGCTCGGCGGCATCGGCGCAGCGCGTCGGCGCCGGCGCCGCGCAGATCGGCCTGGCCGACATGGCGGTGGTGCTGAACGCGCGCGGCAAGGGCGCCGAGCTGGTCGGCGTGATGAACGTCTACGCCAACTCGCCGCAGGGGCTCTATTGGCTCAAATCCTCGGGCATCACCGGAGTCAAGGACCTGGCCGGCAAGAAGATCGGCAATCCCGCCGGCGACGCCGCGCGCACGATCTTCCCGGCGCTGGCCAAGGCCAACAATCTCGATCCGAGTTCGGTGGTGTGGGTCAACATCGATGCCAACGCCAAGCTGGCGGCGCTGAAGTCGAAGGCGATCGACGTCACCACCTCGTTCTTCAACCTGCACCACGTCTTCAAGGCCGAGCTTGGCGCCGACATGGGCTTCCTGCCCTGGCGCGAGGCCGGGCTGAACCCCTACGGCAATTCGATCGTCGCCAACGGCGCCTTCCTCAAGGCCAAGCCCGACAAGGTCGCGGCCTTCGTCAAGGTCACCCAGGCGGCCTATCACGCCTGCAGCCAGAACGCCGAGCCCTGCGTGCAGGCGCTGGTCGAGGCCAACGGCGCGCTCAAGTTCGACAACGAATTGCAGAACTGGCGCCTGGTCGAGGCGCTGATGAGCGACCGCACCTCGCAGACCGTGGCGCTGGGCTGGCACGACGACAAGCGCATGGCCGAGGACTACGCCCTGGTCGACCAGTTCCTCAAGATCGAGAAGGCCTACGACGTCAAGCAGGCCTACACCAACCAATATCTCGATCGCGGCCTGAAGATGAAGGCGGTGGCGATCAACTGACCGCCGCCGAGACCGCGATCGCTCGATCGGGAATCGCGGCCGCGATTCCTTATGGACCGCGGATCGCGGTCCAGAACGGAATGCGAGGGCATGATTTGGGATCGGTCTTGAACCCCATGGTTCAAGACAGATCGATCGTGTCCTAGGAGGAGAGGATCGATGAATAGGGTTTGGAGCGCGCTGGGCGCGCTGGCCGTGCTGCTGGGCGCGGCCGGGCCGGCCCTGGCGCAGGACTGGCCGCAGCGGCCGATCCGGCTGGTGGTCGGCTTCGGCCCGGGCGGCGGCACCGACATCCTGGCGCGCATCCTGGCGCCGACGCTGCAAGGCATTCTCGGCCAGCCGGTGGTGGTCGAGAACAAGCCCGGCGCCGGCGGCACGGTCGGCGCCGAAAGCGTCGCCCGCGCCGCGCCCGACGGCCACGTCGCCTTCGTCATGAACAACGGCCACGCCGTCTCGGCCGTCCTCTACAAGTCGCTGCCGTTCGACGCCGTGGCCGATTTCGCCCCGGTGGCGATGGTCGCGACCATGCCGCTGGTGGTGGTGGCCGACAAGGGCTTCGCCGGGCGGAGCGTGGGCGATCTGGTGGCCGCGGCCAAGGCCCAGCCCGGCAAGCTCAACTTCGCCAGCGTCGGCGTCGGCTCGAGCCAGCATTTCGCCGCCGAACTGCTGCGCCAGTTGTCCGGCATCGACATGGTGCATGTGCCCTATCGCGGCACGCCGGCGGCGATCCTGGCGATGCGCAACGGCGAGACCCAGATGCTGGTCGAGGTGGCGGCGGCGGTGCTGGGCCAGGTGCGGGCGGGCGATCTCAAGGCGCTGGCGGTGACCTCGGCCGCGCGCTTCCCGATCCTGCCCGAGGTGCCGACCGTGGCCGAATCGGGCCTGGCCGGCTACGACGTGGCGACGTGGTACGCCATCGCCCTGCCGGCCAAGACGCCGCGCGCGACGGTCGACAAGTTCAACGCCGCGGTGCGCCGCGCGCTGGCCGACGAGGCCACGCGCAAGCGCATGCTGGATGCGGCCTTCCTGCCCGAGACCGGCACGCCCGAGGGGCTCGGCGCCCATCTCGGCGCCGAGATCGCCAAATGGGCGCGGGTGCGCGACGCCGCCCGCATCGAACTGCAATAGGCCGGCGATGACCGATGCGCGCGAAGACCGGCTGGCGATCCGCGAGCTGATCGAGAACTGGGCGCTCTATCGCGACGCCGGCGATTGGGAGCGCTTCGCCGGCTGCTGGCACGCCGATGGGGTGATGATGGCGACCTGGTTCCAGGGCCCGGCCGCCGAGTTCATCCGCGTCAGCCGCGAGGGCTTCGAGCGCGGCGTCAGCATCCTGCATTTCCTCGGCGGCGCCACCATCGACCTGGCCGGCGACCGCGCCGTCAGCCAGACCAAGATGACCATCGGCCAGCGCGCCCGCGTCCACGAGGTCGAGGTCGACGTGGTCTGCACCGGCCGGTTCTACGATTTCGTCGAGCGTCGGGCCGGGCGCTGGGGCGTGGTGCTGCGCCAGCCGATCTACGAAAAGGACCGCATGGACCCGGTCGATCCGGCGGCCAAGCTGGCTCTCGACCGCGCGCTGCTGGAGCGCTTCCCGGTCGGCTATCGGCACCTGGCCTATCTGCAAAGCGCGATCGGCTTCAAGGTCAAGCCCGACATGCCGGGACTGAAAGGCCCCGAGGTCGAGGCGCTTTACGCCCGCGGCCGCGCCTGGCTGGCGGGCAAGCCGCTTTAGCCGGTCCGTTCGAGGTTGTCGCGCAGCCGGGCTTGCAGCGCGGCGACGTCGATCTGGTGCAGCGAGCCGGCGCCGGCCAAAACGAGCGCATGCGCCGCCGCGGCGCCGGTGGCGATACAGGGCCCCATCACCCGCACGCTCGACAGCGCGCCGGGCTGGCCGTCGATGCAGCGCCCGGCCGCGGCCAAATTGTCGGCCTCGGCGTGGACCAGCGATCCCAGCGGCACGTAATGCATGTGATCGTCGCCGAACTCCTCCCAGAAGCCTTCCTCGGCGCGGTGATGCAGCTCGATCGGCCAGGAGCAGCGGGCGACGGCGTCGGCATGGCGATGGCCGGCGCGCACCTCGGCGTCGGTCAACTGGTGCCGGCCGACGATCCAGCGCGTCATGCGAATCCCGGGCAGGCCGTAGCTGCGCACCCGTGCCCGGCCGTAGGCGTGGGGGAACTCGGCGCGCATGAAGGCCAGCACGCGATCGGCCTGATCGCGCCCGGCCAACTGCGCCCGCGCCGCCGCCACCGGATCGAGCGGGGTCTCGGTATGGGTCATGTTGAGCAGCGCCACGTCCCGGCCCGGCACCGGAAAGGCGAAGCCGTCGCGGCGCACCAGGCCGTGGGCCTGGGCGCGGTCGCGCAGGCGGGCATCGAACTCGGCGCGGGCGATCCGCCGCGCCGCCTCGCCGTCGACGCCTTCCAGCACCAGCATTTGCGATCCGAACAGGGGACCGCCCGCGGGCTCGCGGCAGGAAAGCTGGGCGGTGTGCGCCAGCGCCGCATCGCCCGAGGCGTCGACGAAGCCGTGCGCGAGCACGCGCAAGGAGCCATAGCGCGTCGCCAGCTCCAGCGCCTCGATCCGCCGGCCGTGGCGGACGACGCCGGTGAGGACGGCGCCGGTCACCGGCACCACGCCGGCCTCGGCCACCGCGCGCTCGATCCAGCGCCCGAGCGCGAGATCGTCGTATTGCACGATGCGGGTGCGGCGGCGGCCGTCGATGAAGTTGAGATGCCCGCCGGCGCCGAGATCGCGCAGGATCTCGGCGGCGATGCCGTAGGTCACCGGATAGGGCTTGGGGCCGTTGGAGTAGAACCCGCAGAAGGTGCCGATCTGGGCGCCGACCGCCTGGCCGCCCAGCACCGGCGCGCCGTCGATCAGGGCGGTGCGCCGGCCCAGCCGCGCGGCCTCGATCGCCGCCGACACCCCGGCGATGCCCGCGCCCAGCACGGCGATGTCGACCTTGAGCGTCGCCGGCGCCTCGATCCGCGCGATGCGGGTCGCTATCTCCACCGCAGCAGCCATGCCTCCACCCGTCCCAGGATCGCCCCGATCGCCAGCCCCAGCAGCGACAGCACCACCACCCCCGCCAGCAGCCGGTCGATCTGCATCAGATTGCCGGTCAACAGGATATAGGCGCCGACGCCGAACTCGGCGCCGATCATCTCGGCCGCCACCACCAGGATCAGCGCGATCGAGGCCGAGATGCGGAAGCCCGACAGCACCCCCGGCAGCGCCCCCGGCAGCACCACCTTGCGCACGATCTCGGCCACCGGCAGGCCGAAGCTCTGCGCCATGCGGATCAGGTTGCGCGGCACGTTGTCGACCGCGCCGAAGGCCGAAACCACGGTCGGGAAGAAGGTGCCCAGCGCGATGGTCGCCACCTTGCTGGGCTCGCCGATGCCGAACCACAGGATGAACAGCGGCAACAGCGCGATCTTGGGAATCGGGAACAGCGCCGACACCACCGGAATCCCCACCGCGCGCGCCATCGACCACAGCCCCATCGCCAGCCCGACCGCCAGCCCCGCCGCCGCCCCCAGCGTCCAGCCGAGGCCGATGCGATAAAGGCTGGCGCCGAGATGGCGGCCGAGATCGCCCGAGGCCGCCAGCGATCCCAGCGCCCGGCCGATCTCGACCGGGCTGGGCATGAACAGCGAAGGCAGCATGCCCGCCGCCGAGGCCGCCTGCCACAGCCCGAGAATGGCGGCGAAAGCCAGCCACGGCGCCCAGCGCCGCGGGCTGGGCTGGAAGCCGCCGCCACGGAAGGCCACCGGCCGCGGCGCGGACTCAGCCATCGGCCACCTCGCGCTCGGCGACGCGGGCCTCGTCCTCGATCAGCCGCCACAGCCGCGCCTGCAGATCGGCCATGGCGGCGGCGTGCTCGGGCCGCTCGCGCGCGCCGCGCGGCAGGTCGATCGCCAGCGTGTCCTTGATCCGCCCCGGCCGGCGCGACATCACCACCACCCGATCGCCCAGCCGCGCCGCCTCGGCCAGGTTGTGGGTGACGTAGAGCGCGGTGGTGCGCTCGCGCTCCCAGATCGCCAGCAGATCGGCCATCAACAGTTCGCGGGTCTGCGCATCCAGCGCCGACAAGGGCTCGTCCAGCAGCAGGATCGCCGGCCGCACCACCACCGCGCGCGCCAGGCCGACGCGCTGGCGCATCCCGCCCGAAAGCTGCTTGGGATAGACAAGGGCGAATTCGCGCAAGCCGGTCAGCGCCAGCGCGGCATCGACCCGCTCGGCGCGCTCGCTGGCAGTCAGGGGATGATGTTCCAGCGCCAGCGCGACGTTGCCTTCGACCGTGCGCCAGGGCAAGAGCGCGAAATCCTGGAAGACATAGGTCAGCGGATTGAGACAGCCGGCCGGCGCCGCGCCCGCGGTCTCGACCCGGCCGGCGCCGGGCGCCAGGAGGCCGCCGGCGATGCCCAACAACGTCGACTTGCCGCAGCCCGACGGTCCGATCAACACCACCGTCTCGCCCGAGCCGACGGTCAGGTCGACGCGCTCGATCGCGGTCAGATCGCCATAGCGGTGCGCGATGCCCGAAAGCCGCAGATCCATTCAGCGCGGCAGGTCGAGATGGCCGGCGACGAAGCTGAGGTCGACCACGGTCTTGGCATCGACCGCAGCGTCGACCAGCTTGTTGGCCTTGTTCCAGGCGATCTGGTCGTAAATGTCCTGCACCCGCAGCCGCGCCATCGGATCGATGTAGGGCAGGCCGGCCTTGACCGCCTCGGGGATCGATTTGGTGTGCTTGGCGATGATTTCCAGCAGCGCATCGGCGTCCTTGCCCGGCGCGCCCTTCTGAAAGTTGGCGTCGTATTCGGCCGCCGCCTTCTGATAGGCGCGGACGAAGCGCTCGACCAGCGGCCGGCGCTCGGCGATGGTCTTGGGCGCGGTGAACAGGGCGCCCAGCTGCCAGGGGACATGGTCCGCCACCCAGCCGATCAGCTTGCCCTCGCCCGCCTTGTCGATGGCGATTCCGGTCGGGGGCGGCGCCTGGATGACGTCGACCTGGCCGCCCTTCACCGCCGCCAGCATCGCCGGCACGGTCTGCAGCGCGCGCAACTGGCCTTGCTCCAACTGCCAGCCCTGCTTCTCGGCCAGCCGGCCGAAGACGTAATGGAAGGTCGAGCCGATGGTGGTCAGGCCGATGCTGCGGCCCTTGAACTGATCGACCCGCGTCAGGCCCTCGGCATAGGCCTTGTTGGAGACGATGAAGGCATTGAACCGGAAGCCGGTCTCCTCGCGCGCCTGGCTGGCGACGATCCGCACCGCCCCCTTGCCGGCCAGGTTGTAGAAGCCGCCGGTCAGGCCGGTGACGCCGAAATCGGCGTCGCCCGAGGCGATCGCGGTCGGCACCGCCGCCGCCGACTGCATGAACTTGAGTTCGACCTCCAGCCCCTCGGCCTTGAAATGCCCGCGGTCGACGCCGACGAACACCGGCGCCGAACTGGTCAGCGGCAGCAGCGCGATCGAGGTCTTGGTCTGGGCCAAGGCCGCGCCCGAAACCAGCAGCGCGGCCACAACGGCAATCCGCAGCATCGTCTGTCTCCCCTGTGCGGGAGCCAAGCTAGGGAGGCGGGGGGACGGCGTCAATTAACGAATGTTAAGAAATTATTGTAGATAGCCAATTTTCATCGATGCGCCAAAGAGTCCGGTTTAGCCATTGCTAGGGTGAGTTCGATTTACCCTGCCGACTTGTAGTACGAACGAAATGCCGGATCAGTCGTTTGCTCCCACTTATTGCCGCTTCCCTGTTCACGCCTGCCGAAGGGAACTCTCGGGGCGGTTTTTGTGTTTGCACGGTTGGCCCTAGCTTTCTTAACTTTTTTTTGTAAGCGTAGGAACTCCTCCTTGTCTAAGTGAGGATTTTTTTTGAGGAGACTCTCTAGGTCCAGCTTTTCCATTGGCCGCCCCTTCTCAACCTGCAATCAATGGTGAGAAGCCACTTTTGGTATGCACGACACTTAAGTGGCGCATTTTGGACATATAGTCAATTAGTAGCCCGTGGTAGCCCCGGATGGCGTCTCGCCTACTTTTTGGCTGCCCGAAATCGTCAATTTTGAGTTTCAGTTCATCCCGTAGTTGACGCATATTTATTCCCATGCCATGCGAATTCCAGCGCTTTATGTCGTTTAGTTTTTTCGCTATCTCTTTGGCGCGATCTCGCTTCATTTTATCGGTTACTGGCCTGGCACGTGTTTCTGTAGTGTTCCAATTCTTCCACTTATATTTACAAAGCCACTCCACGAGCAAAGAAATTGATAAATCACGAGCTTGCTCGTAGGAATAAAGTTGACCCTGATCAAACTCCATCAATATAGATAACTCTGCATGAGTAATTTTACCTTTGTTTGCTTTTTTCAATAATTCATTATATTTTACCAAATACCCAAGGGCTGGAATTAGTTTTTTGTCTTTATTTTCAATTTGTGGATCTATTGGACCAAGAATGGAGTAGTAATCCATATGAATCGCATCGCCAGACATAACCAGTATTGTCCCTGCAGATAATGCGTAATTCGGAACTATAAACTCGACGGTACTATAATGGTGCCTAAGAGTATCGGATATTCTTCTCGCTGTTTCTGAAAAACCGCCAGCAGTTTCAATAATAAAAACTAATTTTCTCTTTTGTTTTCGATAGACTCTATGGCATCTCTAATATCATCATCTGCTCCAAATGCGATTGGGCCGACATAAGTGATACAATCGCAATCATATAATTTTTCTATGTTCCCCAAATATGCCAAGAGTTGTCTCTCAACTATCCTATTCGCGTCAATGTTGGGTCTGTTCGCCATTGTGTCATAGATCCGAGGTTCGAAAGAGCTACCGCTTGGAGATTGCCTGTACGCCTACAACTAAGGTAATGCGTGCATATCATAAGTAGCGTAGTTAGAACAATGCACTTCATCCTAAGGATCGATAATTACGAGCGTTACCATGGCACGAAAATAAGCTCATTTATTCTCTTTGTTTTTTTTGCTGGCCGCAAGGCCTCTGCGATGCTGTCATGGGCCGCGAGGGGTGGCGGAGGCGCGATGGCGCGGCGAGGCAAGGGCGGGCAGGCGGCATTCGACGAGATGAGCGGTCTCGACGGCCAGGTGCGGCCGGCCTATCGCGCGCTCAAGCAATGGCTCGAGCAGGTGCCGCCCGCGCGCCTGCGGCAGATGCAGGCCGAGGCCGATCTCTTGTTCCGGCGCATGGGCATCACCTTCGCGGTCTACGGCGAAAGCGCGGGCAACGAGCGGCTGATCCCGTTCGACGTGCTGCCGCGCATCCTCGCCGCCGAGGAATGGCAGATCGTCGAACGCGGCGCGGTGCAGCGCGTGCGCGCGCTCAACGCCTTCCTCGACGACGTCTATCACCAGGGCGAGATTTTCCGGAAGGGCCTGGTGCCGGCCGAGCTGGTCGAGCGCAACAAGGCCTGGCGGCCGGAAATGCGCGGCATCGACCTGCCGGGACGGACCTATGTCCATGTCGCCGGCATCGACATCGTCCGCACCGAGGCCGATTCCTTCACCGTGCTGGAGGACAATCTGCGCACGCCCTCGGGCGTGTCCTACATGCTGGAGAACCGCGACGTCTCGATGCGGCTGATGCCCGAGGTCTTCGCCCGCCATCGCGTCGCCCCGGTCGACCACTACCCCGACGTGCTGCTGCGCAACCTGCGCGACATCGCTCCGCCGGCGGCGGGCGTCGATCCGACCGTGGTGCTGCTGACGCCGGGCATCCACAACTCGGCCTATTTCGAGCACGCCTTCCTGGCCGAGCAGATGGGCATCGAGCTGGTCGAGGGGCAGGACCTGTTCGCGCGCGAGGCCGCGATCTACATGCGCACCTCGGAAGGGCCGAAGCGGGTCGACGTGATCTATCGCCGCATCGACGACGACTTCCTCGACCCGCTGGCCTTCCGGCCGGAATCGGTGCTGGGCGTGCCCGGGCTCTACGCCGCCTATCGCGCCGGCAACGTCTCGCTGGCCAACGCCATCGGCACCGGCGTCGCCGACGACAAGGCGATCTACGCCTATGTCCCGGCGATGATCGAGTTCTATCTCGGCGAGAAACCGGTGCTGAAGAACGTCCAGACCTGGCAATGCGCGCGCGAGGACGACCGCAAGCTGGTGCTCGACCGCCTGGCCGAGCTGGTGGTCAAGCAGGTCGACGGCTCGGGCGGCTACGGCATGCTGGTCGGACCCAAGGCCAGCAAGGCCGAGCTGGCGCGCTTCCGCGGCCTGATCCGCCGCCACCCCGAACGCTACATCGCCCAGCCGACGCTGGCGCTGTCGACCTGCCCGACCCATGTCGCCGAGGGCGTGGCGCCGCGCCATCTCGACTTGCGGCCCTATGTGCTGTCGGGCAAGACCGTGACGCTGGTGCCGGGCGGGCTGACCCGGGTCGCGCTGCGCAAGGGCTCGCTGGTGGTCAATTCCAGCCAGGGCGGCGGCACCAAGGACACGTGGGTGTTGCGGGGCGCGCCATGATCCTGTCGCGCCTGGCCGACAATCTCTTTTGGATGGCGCGCTATTGCGAGCGCGCCGAGAACATCGCCCGCAATCTCGAGATCAACCTGCGCATGACGCTGTGGGACCGCGCCGGGGCCGACGATCCGGAGTGGTGGGAGGCGGCGGTGCGGGTCTCGGGCGACCCCGAGGAGTTCAAGGCGCGCCATGGCGCGGCCGGCCAGAAGACCGTGGTCGAGCATCTGATTCTCGACCGCGACAATCCGTCCTCGATCTGGTGCTGCTTCGAGCGAGCGCGGGACAATGCGCGCGCGACCCGCGGCAAGATCACGGTCGAGACCTGGGAGGCGGTCAACGCCATCTGGCTGGAAATCCAGGACCTGACCGCGGCCAAGCTGCAGCGCCAGGGCGCGCGCGAGTTCTGCGACTGGGTCAAGGCGCGCTGCCACGGCCTGCGCGGCGTCACCGACGGCACCATGCTGCGCGACGACGCCTATCGCTTTTCGCGCCTCGGCCTGTTCCTCGAGCGCGCCGACAACACCGCGCGCCTGTTGGACGTGCGCTATCACATGCTGCTGCCCGAGGGCGCCGCGCTGCGCGAAAGCGGCGCGGTCGACTACTACCATTGGGGCGCGATCCTGCGCGCGGTCTCGGCCTTCAGCGCCTACCGCCGCATCTACCGCGACCAGATCGTGCCGCTGCGCGTGGCCGAGCTGTTGATCCTGCGCCAGGACATGCCGCGCTCGCTTCATGCCTGCATGAACGAGGTGACGACGGTGCTGGGGGAACTCGGCCCCGGTCTCGAATGCGCGCGGCTTGCCGGCGCGCTGCACGCCGAGCTGCACTTCACCCGCATCGAGGACGTGTTCCGCGACCGCCTGTCCAGCTTCCTCAATCGCCACTTGGCCCAGGCCAATGCGCTGGGCGCGCGCATCGCCAAAGACTTCTTGATGGTGGCCTGATGGAGCGCGTGCGCCGGATGGGCGCGGCGCTGGCGCTGGCGTTTGCGCTGGCGGCGGCGGGACCGGCTTGGGCCCAGGCCGATGCGGCGCGGGCGCATCTCGCCCGGGGCGAAGCGCTGCTGGCGCAGGGGCTGCAAGGCGGCGACAGCGGCCGGCTGGCCGAGGCGGCGTCGGCCTTTCGCGCCGCGCTGGCGGCGGCGGCCGACTTCCCCGAGCGCGCCTATGCCTACAACCGGCTGGGCGATGCCTTGCATCGGCTGGGCGCGCGCCAGGGCGATCCACGCCGCCTGGCCGAAGCGATCGAGGCGCATCAAGCCGCGGTCGACCGCTTTGCGCTCGACGGCGGTCGCGAGCATGTCTTCGCCATTCACGATCTCGGCGACACGCTGGCCAGTTTCGGCGTGCTCACCGGCCAGCGCGCGCCGCTCGAGGACGCGGTGCGGCTGTTGGGGATGGCGGCCGACGCCGCGCAGCGCGCCGGCGCCGCCGGCCCGCTGGCCAATATGCGCAACACGCTGGGCTCGGCGCTGATGGGTCTCGCCAATCTGAGCGACGACGAGGCGGCACTGATCGAGGCGGTGGCGGTCTATCGCGCCGCCCGCGCCGAGCGGCCGGAATCCGCCCAGGTGCTGGGCAATCTGGCCGAGGCGCTGCGGCGGCTGGGGGAACGGCGCGCGGGCACGGCCGAACTGGAGGAGGCGCTGGCGATGCTCGATCGCCTGGACGCGCCGCAACTGCGCGCGCCGCTGTTGTTGAGCTTGGGCGTGCGCGAGACGGGCACGGCGCGGCTGGATCGCGCCGCCGAGGAGTTCCGCGCCGCGCTGGCGCTGACCGATCGCGCCAATGCCGCGGCGTCCTGGGCGCGGCTGGCCGACGGGCTGGGCGCGACGCTGTTGCTGCGCGACGAGCGCGCGGGCGACGAGCGCCTGCTGACCGAGGCGATCGCAGCGCTGGGCGGGGCGCTC
>VGDZ01000026.1 GCA_016869515.1 Alphaproteobacteria bacterium
GCCGCGGGCGCAGATCAGCGCCTGGCGCGCGCGGGCCGATCTGCTGTCGACCCAAGGCCGCTTGGCCGAGGCCGAACCCTATCGTCGCTCGGCGATCCGGACGCTGCTGGAACTCGGGCGACGCGCGCCCGACGGGGCGCTGGAGAACGCGCGCATCGCGCTGG
The DNA here is from genome assembly GCA_016869515.1 of Alphaproteobacteria bacterium. Lineage (GTDB taxonomy): Bacteria > Pseudomonadota > Alphaproteobacteria > VGDZ01 > VGDZ01 > VGDZ01. The sequence continues at coordinate 165 of VGDZ01000026.1, forward strand.
CCCGCGACCTGACCGCGATGGGTCGGACGGCCGAGGCCGAGGCGGAGTTGGTGATCGCCATCCGCTCGCTGCAGTCGCGGCCGGAGCGGACCTTGGGCGTGGTCGGCAGCCAGGTCTCCGCCATTCAGGGTTTGGCGGCGGTTTTCGCCGGCTATGGCCGGTTCGCCGATGCCGAGACCGCGGCCAGGCGGGCGATCGCCCTTTGGCGCGAGGCCGGAAGCGCCGCCGCCGGCACGTCGCTGCTGCCTTTGGCCCAGGCCTTGGCGGCGCAATATCGCTGGACCGAAGCGCTGGCGGAATACGATCTGGCGGCGCGGACCTTGCGCAACGAAGCCGACATCAGGCGCCGGACTTTGGAAAGCGATCCGAGCTATGTCCTGGCTTTGGCCATGGGCGGGCGAGCCCGCCAGGCCGAGGCGGCGGCGACCGCCGGGCTCGCCGAGAGGACGCGGATACTGGGCGAAGGCGGGGCGATGTCGGCGTTGGAGCTGCGCGGGTTGCGGGGGCTCGCGCTGGCGGCGCTGCGGCGGCACGGCGAAGCCTGGACCGAATTCGAGGCGGCGCGCGCGTTGTTCGAATCCGCGCCCGACGCCGAGGGCGAAGACGAACTGGCGCCCTCGGCACGCGAGCGCCGCATCGCCCTGATGCTGGACGCCTATCTCGATACCGCGCGACTGGTGCTGCCGCAGAACGCGGAAACGCTGGACCGGCTGTTCGCGTTGTCCCAGCGCACCGGCGGCCGCGGCGTTCAGCGCGCGTTGTCGGTTGCGGCGGCACAAGCCGCTGCGGGCGAACCCGCCCTGGCCGAGCTGGTGCGCCAAGACCAGGATGCGCGGCGCAGGCTGGTGGCGCTGGAGCGTTCGGCGGTGGCGGCCGCGGCCGCCAACGAGGCCCAGGTCCTGGCCGAGATCCGGGCCGATATCGGCCGACTGCGCCAGGCGCGGGCGCGTATCGGAGATGAAATCGGCCGGCGCTTCCCGAACTATCACGAACTGGTCGAACCGCTGCCGCTGTCGATCGCCCGCGCCCGGGCCGCGTTGCGCGACGACGAGGCGCTGATCGTGTTCGACGTCGGCGAAGCGCGGACTTTGGGTTGGGCCATTCCCAAACGCGGCGAGGCGGTGCTGCGTCACATTGCGTTGGGCCGGACCGAACTCGAACGCGAGGTCGCCGGCTTGCGCGCCGGTCTCGAGACCAAGGGGCCGGAGCTTTCCCAAGTGCCGCCGTTCGACGTCGCCGCTTCCCACCGGCTCTATCGTCAGCTCTTGGCGCCGCTCGAATCCGGCTGGCAACACGCGCGCAAGCTGATCATCGTCGCCGAGGGCGCGCTCGGGCAGCTGCCGGCGGCCTTGTTGGTGACTGCCGCGGTGCCCCAGCCGCGCGATCTGGCGCTGCCGTTCGATGGCTATCGCCGCGTGCCCTGGCTGGCGCGTCGCGTCGGCATCACCGTGCTGCCCTCGGTCGCGTCGCTGGCGGTGATGGATGCCGTCCCGGCCGGCGCTCCGGGACGCGAACCCTTTATCGGCTTCGGTGCACCCGAATTCGGCGATCGAACCGCGGCGCAGGCGGCGGCCGGCGCGCTGTCGATGCGGGCGGTGCGGGTGATGAAGGCGGGCGGCGACGGTGCGCGACCGCGATCGGCCGATCTGGCGGCTTTGCCCGACACTGCATTGGAGCTGCGCGACATCGCGCGCGCGCTCGGCGGCAACGAGGCGCGCGACGTCGTGCTTGGTCCGGCGGCGACGGTCGACGCGGTCAAACGCGCCGATCTGCGCAACAAGCGCGTGCTGGTCTTCGCTACCCACGGCCTGGTGCCGGGCGATGTCGAAGGACTTGGCGAGCCGGCTTTGGCGCTGACGCCGGGCGCGAACGATCGCGGCCTGCTGACCGCAAGCGACGTCATGCGGCTCAAGCTCGACGCCGATTGGGTGGTGCTGTCGGCCTGCAACACGGCCGCGGCCGCCGGGGCAGGCGGCGAGGCCGCATCGGGCCTGGCGCGCGCTTTCCTCTATGCCGGCGCGCGCACCGTGCTGGTGTCGAATTGGCCGGTCGAGACCGGTGCTGCGCGGCGGCTGACCGCGGAACTGTTCCGCCGGCTGGCGGCCGATACCAGCCTCGGGCGCGCGCGCGCTTTGCGCGGCGCCATGCTGGCGATGATCGACGGCGAGCCAGCCCTCGACCCGCGCAGCGGCGCACCGGCCTTTTCCTACGCCCATCCGCTGTTCTGGGCACCCTTCACCCTGATTGGCCACGGCCGCGGCGGCCAGGGCCCCGAGTCCTGACGCTCAGGGACAAGAGTCTCAAGCGAGTTTGACGGCGCCCGATGCCGCGAGTCGCGCGATCGCGGCCGCATCGTAGCCGTGTTCCTGCAGCAGTACCCGGGTGTCCGCGCCCAGTGCGGGCGGCGGCGACGGCTGGGCGAAGCCGCCGTCCTGGACGAAGCCCGGGCGAGTGACCCGCAGCGCCTGTCCGTCCGGTCCGGTCATGGCGATGGTCTCGACGAAACCGCGGTCGGCCAGTTGCCCGCCGGCGAGAGCTTCCGGCACGGTCACGATCCGCCCAGCCGGGACTCCGGCGGCGTTGAGCAGTTCTTCCCACTCGGTGGCGTCGCGCGCCGCAAGCGCGGCCGTGATCTCGCGGTTGAGCGCCGCGCGGTGGTCGAGCCGCGCCCGGCGTTCCGCGAAGCGCGGGTCGGTCTTGAGATCGGGACGGCCGATCAGATCGCACAGCGCGCGATATTGCTTGTCTTCGTTGGCGGCGATGTTGAGCAGGCCGGCTTTGGTGGCGAAGGCGCCCGAGGGCGCGGCCGAGAAATTCTCGTTGCCCATGGGCCTGGGTTCGATGCCGGCATTGAGGTAGTTCGACACCACCCAGCCCATGGTCGCCAGCGTCGCTTCCATCAGCGCGAGGTCGATCCGCCGCCCGCGGCCGGATTGGCGCGCTTCGAGCAGCGCCGCGCAGATCGCGAATGCCGCGGTCAGGCCGCCATAGGTGTCGGAGATCGGAAACCCGGCGCGCAAGGGGGCGCTGGTGGCATCGCCGGTGACGCTCATCGCCCCCGACAAGCCCTGGATGATCTGGTCATAGGCCGGCCGCTCGGCCCAGGGGCCTTCCTGTCCGAAACCGGAGATGGCGCAATAGACCAGGCGCGGATTGCGCGCGGCCAGGGTCGCATAGTCGAGGCCGAGCCGCGCCATGACGCCGGGCCGAAAGTTCTCCAGCACGACGTCGGCCCGCTCGACCATGCGCAAGAACACCTCGCGGCCCTCGGCGTGCTTGAGGTCGATCGCGACCGAACGCTTGGTGACATTGACCGCGACGAAGGACAGGCCCATGCCGCGGGCGTTCATGCGCGGATCGCCGCCCAGTCGCCGGGCGAGATCGCCGCCCACCGGGTTCTCGATCTTGATCACTTCGGCGCCCTGGCGCGCGAGCTGATAGCCGCAGAACGGACCGGCCAGGACGTTGGACAGGTCGAGGACGCGGATTCCGGAAAGCGGCGGAGCGGGCGCGGGTGTCACGCGCTCGACGAGCCTTGCGAGCGGGCCCGGCGGTAGCACACCCAATAGACCAGGGCGACCCCGCCACCGCCGCCGACGATATTTCCCAGCGTCACCCAAAAGAGATGGACGAAGAACAGTCCCGGCGCCACGCCCTCGGCGCCCAGCAGCCAGGCCAGCGGCACCAGATACATGTTGGCGATGCTGTGCTCGAAGCCCAGCGCGACGAAGGCCGAGATTGGCAGCACGATCGCCAGCACCTTGGAGGCGACGTCATGCGCCGCCAGGCACAGCCACACCGCCAAGCACACCAGCGCGTTGCAGAGGCCGCCGCGGATCAGCGCTTCAAGCGGCGTCTGCGCCAGTTTGGCCTGGGCGATGGCCCGCGCCGTGGCCGCCGGCGCGCCGTCGCCCAGTGCCATCACCCCCGACAGCCAGATCAGCCAGGCCATGGCGGCGGCACCCGCGAAATTGGCCACATAGACCAGCAGCCAATTGCGCGCCAATTCGCCGCCGGCGATGCGGCGATCCACCCAGGCCATCACCATCAGCGCATTGCCGGTGAACAGCTCGGCTCCGGCCACCACCACCAGCACCAGGCCGAGCGAAAAGGCGGCGCCGCCCAAAAGTCGCGTCGGGCCGAAGCCGAAGGGCGAGCCGGTGACGGTGAAGGTGTAAAGCATGGCGCCGAAGGCGATGAAGGCTCCGGCCAGCGCCCCCAGCATCAAGGTCTCGAGCGCCGGCAGCCGCGCCTTGGCGGTGCCCATCGCCTCGACCCGCAGCGCGATCTCGGCGGGCGCATAGGCGTCGAGCGGGTTCGGGGTCGGCCGATCGCTCATTTCCAGCTCAGGGCATCGGTTCGATGAACATCTGGCGCCGATCGTAAGGCACGAAGCCGTGGCGCTGGTAAAGCGGCAGGGCGCGCGGATGGTCGAGGGTGTTGGTGTTGACCGTGACCCGCTCGGGGTTCTTCGACCAGGCTTGGTCGAGCCCGGCCCGCAGCAGCCAATCGCCCAGGCGCTTGCCGATGAATTCGGGCATCAGCCCGAAATAGGCGATGTCGACCGCCTTGGGAGCGCGGCGGGCGTCGACCTCGACATAGCCCGCCGGCACGCCGTTGACATAGGCCACCAGGATTTCGATCCGGGGATCCTGAACGATGCGTCCCAGTTCGGCGTCGCTCATCCGACGCCGCTCGACCCAATGATAGGCCTTGCCGACGCCCTCGTAGAGAAAGCGGTAAAAGCGCACGGTCGGATTCTCGGCCCGCAACAAGGCGATCTTGCCCAGCGCCGCGGGCGGCTCGCGCCGCGGTCCCTCGGGACGGCGGAACATCTCGAGGAAAGTGACCGTGGCCTCGAGCGTGCGCCGCGGCGGGACCAGCGACAGGCTCATGTCACCACCGGCGTATCCTGGCGCCCGCCCCATTCGGTCCAGGAGCCGTCGTAGATCGCCCAGTCGCGATGGCCGAGCATGTGCAGGGCAAATCCCAGCCAGCAGGCGGTCACGCCCGAGCCGCAGGAGGCGATCACCGGTCGAGCGAGATCGATGCCGGCGCCGAGGATGCGCTGACGCAGCGCATCGGCCGGCAGCAAGGTCTGGGTCTTGGCATCGAGCAGGCTTTCATAGGGCAGGTTGATGGCGCCCGGCATGTGGCCCGAGCGCAAGCCCGGCCGCGGCTCGGGCGCGGTGCCGGCGAAGCGGCCGGCGGCGCGGACGTCGACCACCTGCTCGCCGCCCTTCGGCAGGTTGGCCCGCACCTGGTCGAGATCGCGCACCAGCATGGTGTTCATGCGGGCGGTGAAATGGCGCTCGCGCGGGGTCGGCACGTCGGTCGTCGTCGGCCGGCCTTCGGCCTCCCATTTGGCGAAGCCGCCGTCCAGCACCGCCACGTCGCTGTGGCCGAAGAGGCGGAACATCCACCACGCCCGCGTCGCCGCCGACAGGCCCTTGTTGTAGATCACGATCCGGCTGCCGTCGCCCAGGCCCAGCTTGCGCACCCGGCTGGAGAACTTCTCCGGGCTGGGCAGCATGTGCGGCAGCGGATTCGTGTCGTCGGCGATGTCGTCGATGTCGAAATGGACCGCGCCCGGCAGATGGCCTTGGTCGTAAAGCTGGCGGCCGGTGTGCTGGAGGGTGAAGGTGGCGTCGACCACCCGCACGTCGGGCGCATCGTGATGCGCCGCCAGCCACTCGGTCGAGACCAGCGCGTTGGGATTGGCGTAAGGCATGTCGGCGATCCTGGTTCTGCGGCCGGCGTCAGGCGAAGGCCACCATGACGCGGCGGTTGAGGCGGCCCTTCTTTTCGATCTTGGTTACGGCCACCTTGCCGATCTCCGAAGTCAGGCGGACATGGGTGCCGCCGCAAGGCTGCAAGTCGAGGCCGGCGACTTCGATCAGCCGCACCTTGCCCTGGCCGGTGGGCGGCTTGACCGACATGGTCTTGACCAATTCCGGCTTCGCCGCCAACTCGGCATCCTCGATCCAGCGCGCCGCCACCGAATGATTGGCAGCCACCAATTCGTTGAGCTTGGCGCCGATCCGGTCCTTGTCGAGCGTGGCTTCGGGAATGTCGAAATCGAGCCGGCCCTTGCCGTCGCCGACCTGGCCGCCGGTGACCGGATAGGGCAGCACCGCCGACAGCAGATGCAGGCAGGTATGCATGCGCATCAGCCGGTAGCGGCGATCCCAGTCGATTTCGGCCGAGACCTTGGTGCCGACCGCCGGCGCAGTTGCGCCCTCGGCCAAAAGATGGATCACGCCGCCACTGGCGCCCTTGATCGCATCGGCGACCGCGACCGCCTGACCGTCGGCCAGGACCAGACGGCCGCTGTCGCCCGGCTGGCCGCCGCCGGTGGGATAGAACACGGTGCGGTCGAGTTCGACCTCGCGCCCCTCGGCGCGGGTGACGATGCCGGGGCAGGCCCGCAAATACGCGTCGTCGCGGAAAGCCAATTCGGTCATGGACGGTCTTTCGGGTTTCGCTCAGCCTTCCAGCCAGCCCGGCACCGGCAGGTTCTTGGACTTGAGGAAGGCGGGGTTGAACAGCTTGGACTGATAGCGGCTGCCGCTATCGGCCAGGATGGTGACGATGGTGTGGCCGGGACCCATGTCCTTGGCCAGGCGGATGGCGGCGGCGACGTTGATTGCCGACGATCCGCCCAGGCACAGCCCTTCGTGCTGGAGCAGGTCGAACAGCACCGGCAGCGCCTCCTCGTCCGGGATGCGATAGGCGTCGTCGATCGGCGCGCTTTCGAGATTCTTGGTGATGCGGCCCTGGCCGATGCCCTCGGTGATCGAGCTGCCTTCGGCCTTGAGTTCGCCGTGCTTGTAGTGGTGATAGAGCGCGGCGCCCATCGGGTCGGCCAGGACGATGCGCACCTTGTGGTTGTTGGCCTTGAGCGCGATGGCGCAGCCGGCCAGCGTGCCGCCGGTGCCGACCGCGCAGGTGAAAGCGTCGACGCGGCCTTCGGTCTGGCGCCAGATCTCGGGGCCGGTGCCGATGACATGGGCCAGCCGGTTGGCGGTGTTGTCGAACTGGTTGGCCCAGACCGCGCCCGCCTTCTCGGTCCGATTCAACTCCTCGGCCAGGCGGCCGGAATATTTGACGTAGTTGTTGGGGTCCTTGTAGGGCACGGCTGGCACTAGGCGCAGATCGGCGCCGCACAGCCGCAGCATGTCCTTCTTTTCCTGGCTTTGGGTGTCGGGCATGACGATGACGGTGCGATAGCCGCGGGCATTGGCCACCAGCGCCAGGCCGATGCCGGTATTGCCGGCGGTGCCTTCGACCACCGCGCCGCCCGGCTTGAGCAGGCCCTTTTCTTCGGCGTCGCGGATGATGAACCACGCGGCGCGGTCCTTGACCGAGCCGCCGGGGTTGAGGAACTCGGCCTTGCCCAAGATCTCGCAGCCCGTGGCGGCCGAGGCCCGCTTGAGCTTGATCAGCGGCGTCTCGCCGATCGAGCCCACGAAACCGTCGCGAACGTCCATGCCCCAATTCCCTTGTCCGGCGCCGAAGCTAGCGGGGGCGCGGTCCCGGTTCAAGCCGGCGATGGGCATGCTAGAAGGCGTCATGTCCGTCCTGACCACGGCGCGGCTGATCCTGCGCCCGTTCCGATCCGACGACCTTGCCGCCTATGCCGCGATCCGCGCCCGGCCGGAAGTCGCGCGCTGGCTGCCGCCGGGCAGCGAGCCGGCCGAAGTGCGGGCGCGCAAGACCATCGAAGCCTTCGCCGCGGCGTGGGCCGAGCGCGGCTACGGTCCGCATGCCGCCTTCGACCGCGCCAGCGGCCGGCTGCTCGGTCATCTCGGCCTGCGCTATCTGCCGCAATTCGAGGAGACCGAAGTCCTTTATGCGCTGACGCCGGAGGTCTGGGGTCAGGGGCTGGCGTTCGAAGGCACGGCCGCGGCGCGGGATTGGGGATTCGGCGCGCTCGGGCTCGCGCGGCTGATGGCCATAACCTTGGCCGAGAACCGCGCCTCGCGGCGGGTAATGGAAAAGCTTGGTCTGCGCTACGAGAAGGACACCGTGTTCCACGATCTGCCGGTGGTCTATTACGCGCTGGATCGGCCGGGCGCGTGAGATGATTCCGCAGATCCTGCGCTGGGCGGCGATCGGCTATGTCGTCATCGCCGCCGCCAGCAAATCCTATTACTGGTTCCTGCCCAACACGCCGATCGGCGTGGCGCTGGAATTGGCGATGGCGGCGGCGGCGCTGGCTTTCGCGCGCTGGCCCTGGGCGATGGCGCCGGCGGCGCTGGCCTATGGCTTGGCTTCGGCCCAGTTCTATGGACCCGATCCGAACGGCACTTGGCGGGCAGAGGGACTGAAATCCTATCTCTATGCGCCGCGGCAATGCGGGCTCGGGATCCGCTTTCCGGCGTCGCCGCGCGCGGGCGCGGGCGAGGTGCTGGGGCAGCGGGGCGAGATCGCGCTTTATGCCGATCTGCCGTCGCGGACGGCACTGCGCGCGGAGTGCCTGCGGGTGAACGCGCCCGAGGCCGAATTGGCGGCGCTGTCGGCGCGGATGCTGGACGAATGGGCGCGCCGCGCCAAGCTCGAGATCAGCCATCGCGAACAGGTCGCGCGCGGCGACGTCACGGTCATGACCCTGGTCGGCGAAAGCCACGGCCTTTCGGCCGAAAACGAGAAGACCGTCAATCGGGTCGAGTTGCGGCTGACGCTGATCGGCCGGGGGCTGATGCTGGCGATCGCCATGGCGCCCGGCGATGCGCCCTGGCCGGAGATGGCCGAACGCTTCCTCACCAGCGTGACGGCGCGATAGTTGGTCGGAGTTGAAAAACCACGCCGCGCCGCTACCATTGATCGGAATCGGTAGCGAGGCGGCCGTGGTTCGGTCAGGGTTAGCCGTATTGTTGGCGATGGTGACGGCGTCCGCGGGACTCGCCTCCGAGCCGCGGTTTCGGGAGCCCAATGCCGGAACCGTCGCCATTATCATCGGCAACAAGAACTATCGGCACTCCGAATTGCCAAATGTCGAGCGCGCCTATGAGGACGCCGAGGCCATGCGCCGTTTTGCGGTGGACGTGTTGGGCGTGCCGACGGAAGACGTCAGGGTACTGCGCGACGCCACCAAGGCGATGATGGAGACGGTTTTTGGAAATTCCTCCAATCATCGCGGCCGTCTCCTGCGCCATGGCCACTTGCCCGATCCCGCGCATATCATCATCTACTACTCTGGCCACGGCGCGCCAGGTGCGCGCAACAAGCGCCCACATCTCATGCCGGTCGAAGCCCACCCCGATTCGGCCGAGGTCGAGGGCTACTCCCTGATCGACCTTTACGTAAACCTGTACCGCCTCAACGTCACTACCGCGACGCTGTTGCTCGACACTGGGTTCTCCGGTGCAACACATCGGGGAATGGCGATTTCGAAATCCAGGCCCGTGGCGGCAACGTTGGAACCGCCTTACACCGTACCAGGATTGGTGGTCATGACGGCGTCGTCGGGGGCGGAAGCGTCCTATGGCCCGGCGACAAAGACCCATGGCCCCTTTACCGAGTTCCTGTTGCAAGGGCTTTATGGCGCGGCTGATCGCGGTCCGGGCGGCAATGGCGACGGCCAGATCACCATCGCCGAACTCAAGTCCTATCTCGACCGGAATATGAGCCCGCAGGTCTTGGCCGCCATCGGCCGCCCACGGCAGGCCGAAGTACTGGGCGATGCCTCGCGCGTGGTCGTTCAATTCGATCCCGGCAAGTTGCCGCTCAGGCCACAGATCGATCTCGCCGCCATCGATGCCGCGACCGTCTTCCGATTGCAGCCGATCGAATCGCCGACTGTGAGAGCGGAACCGGGGCCGACGTTTCGCGATTGCCCAACCTGTCCCGAAATGGTGACGGTTCCGGCCGGCAGTTTCGTCATGGGTAGCAACGCCGTCGATTCGATGCGCGGCGCGTTTCCCGCACGACGCGTCGAATTGGCAAGTTTCGGGCTGGGAAGAACCGAAGTCACGATTCAGCAATGGCGGGCTTGCGCGGAGGCCGCCGATTGCAAAGGTGATTTGGTTCGCGATGCGCCGGGGACGGAGAACCTGCCGGTCAACGGACTTTCGTGGCAGGAGGCGCAGTCCTACATCGCGTGGCTGCGCAGGATTACCGGCAAGCGCTACCGGTTGCCGAGCGAATCGGAGTGGGAGTATGCGGCGCGCGGCGGAACGACGTCGCGTTACGTCTGCGGCAACGACTGGCGATGTTTGAACGACATCGCCTGGTATTCGCGCAATTCGGGCGGGGCCGTGCGACCGGTTGCGACCAAGCGGCCGAATGCCTTTGGCCTATACGACATGCTCGGCAATGTGGGCGAATGGGTCGAGGACTGCAGATATTCATCGTTCTTTGGAGCCCCGACCGATGGCCGAGCTTGGGTCGCAAGCAATTGCAAGGCGCGCATTTGGCGGGGCGGAGATTGGGATTCTTCACCGGCCGACATGCCGGTGGACAGCCGCTGGAGCGGTGATATCGAATCGCGGTATCGCGCCTACGGTCTGCGCGTGGCCAGAGATTTGGCGCCATGAGATATGGCCAAGGCTTGGTGCTTGCTTGGGTCGCGGTGGCGGCGACCACAGTCATGGCGCAGGCCGCCGGACAGGTGTTTCGCGATTGCCCGCAATGCCCCGAGATGATCGTGGTTCCGGCGGGGAGTTTCGTCATGGGCTCGGGGCCGCACTTGGAGTCCGAAGAGGATGACGAATATGTCGACCAGCGCGAGACACCCGCCCGCACCGTGGCGATGCGGGGCTTCGCGCTTGGACGGACCGAGGTGACGTTTCGACAATGGGATGCCTGCGTCGCTTCGGGGGCCTGCATTCATCGGCCGCATGACGAGGATTGGGGACGCGGAACCCGGCCAGCGATCAATGTCTCGTGGCATGACGCCAAGCAGTACCTCGATTGGTTGAGCCGCACGACCGGCAAGCGTTACCGATTGCCGAGCGAGGCGGAATGGGAATATGCCGCGCGCGCCGGGACCACGACCCACTATCATTGCGGAAAGAGGGTGCAATGCCTGCTCGACACGGCCTGGACCAAGATGAACAGCCATGACCACTCGCAGCGGGTCGCTACGCGCAAGGCCAACCGATTCGGACTGCACGACATGGTCGGCAATGTCTACGAATGGGTCGAGGATTGCTGGTTTCCCGATTATACCGCTGCTCCGGCAGATGGGCGCGTGCGGGCCGTCGAAGCCTGTCCACGCCGCACATTGCGCGGCGGGTCTTGGTTGGTCGGGGGACATCTCGGCCGGCCGGCCAGCAGGCTCGGCTACGATCCAAACTATCGGGGCAACGATATGGGGTTTCGTGTGGCACGCGACGAATAGGCGCAGCGCCTAGGGCATGATCGATCTGTCTTGAACCATAGGGATCAAGACAGATCGCGGATCATGCCCTTGTATTTGGCTCTGGACCGCGATCCCTATGAACCGATCGCTGTTCGGGGCGGTCGGTGGACCGGCCGGAAATGACCTGCCATCTTCCGACCAGCGTGACGGCGCGGTGATTCAGAGCGAGCGGATGTCGCCGTCGAGCGTTGCGCCGAAGCGCTGGAAGAACAGCCGCCAGAACAGCCGGTGCTCGGGTCCCTGGTTGGCGCGGAATTTCTCGCGGCCGACCTGGTGAATCACCACCACGGTCCCGGCCAGGTTGGGCTTGAGATCGCGATAGGGCTGGGCGCGGTAGATCTGATCGTAGCCGCCGATGCGGCGGTAATGCGAGAAACCGGCGGTGTGCTCCAGCATGTCCGAGACGATCACCAAACGGCGCGACCCGACCGAGGTGAAGGGCTCGAGCCGCGAGATCGCCTCGATCGAGCCGACGATCGGCGATTGGTCGTGGGTCGAGGCGACGGTGAACTCGTCGAGCACGACGTCGAGCGGGCGCTTGAAATTGGTGTCGTGGAGCTGCTGGATGCGTTCGGCGGTCTCGACCAGGACCTTTGCGTCCGGCGCGCGGCCCGGGTTGCAATAGGAGAACACCCGGATCGGCGAGACGTCGGTGGTCTGGGTGATGGTGTAGATCGACAGCCATTCGTGGCGCGGCAGCCGGCGCGCCTCCTCCAGCACGATCTTGCGCAGATTGTCGGTCTGCAACTTGGTGAGCGGATCGGTGCGGTCGACCAATACCACCACATGCAGCTTGGGGGCCTGGTCTTCGCGACAATTGGTTTCCTTGTCGACGCTCGGCGGGACGAAGAACACCGATCCGCTCAGCAGCAGAAACAGCGCCGTCACCGCCATGCCGAGCCCGATCCAGGTCCAGCGGCCGATATCGCCGCGGGTGACCGCGCGCCGAAATCCGGCTGAGGTGCGGCGACGCATGGTCAGATCGCGTAGGGATCGACCCGATCGCGCTTGCGGCGGTTTTCGCTCGCCAGGGTCTCTGCCTGGGCCTTGATGCCCGCCACCCAAGTCGAGAACGCGTCGATCTCGGCCGCTACGATCTGCTCGACCTCGACCTTGGCTCCTGGGGCTGCGCGCTTGGTGGCGCCGATCACCGTCCACAATTCCGCGCCCAGCGCGTCGGCGATCTTGGGGTCGGGCTGCTTGATCTGAATGTCGAGGTCGACCGGCTGATTGAAATATGGCGGTGCCGCGGTCCGGCGGCTGGCGCGATTGGCGTCACGGTAGTCGTTGACGACGACGTTGCACGCGCTTTGCGATTCGGATGCCAGTCGGTCGAAGGCGCGGCGCCGAATTTCGGCGGCATAGCGGGCTTGATCGAGGCTTTCCATGCTCCTGTCCCAATAGGTCACGCGCTGATCGACTTCGTCGACGCCGTCTTCGGCCAGATCCGAGATTTCCGTCTGCAATTGCTTGCGTGCGTCCTCGAACGCCGTTTCGGTCGCCAGATAGCGTCGATAGACCGCGCTGTAACCGGGATAGGGATCCTCGGCGAAATATCCCGTCTGCAGCGCCGCGATGGCGATCATGATGCCGACCAGAAACAGCAGCCAGGAATCGAAGTTGGTGACGCCGAAGAATCGACTCAGCAGGCGCTCGATCACCATCTGCAGCGCCTTGTCCCAAAACGACTGATTGTCGAGAACGTCGCGATAATGCGCCACCGCCAAGTTGAAAGCGACGATGAGCGCCAAGCCGAGCAATCCGCCGATATAGCCCGCCAGCCGGCGCGGCAGCTGGACATGGTGAATGTTGCGGATCACCAGCCAGCCGATCAGGCAGGCGGCGGCGACGTTCACGCCGGTGATGAAAAAGGCGCGGACCGCGCCGCCGAGCAGGCCGAGATCGGTCGCCAGCCGGAAGAAGTAGGCGTTGAAGCCGGTCTCGACCGACAGCATGACGAATACGCCGCCGAACAGCGCGATGGGATTGCGCGCCGGCACCGGCAAATGTGTCAGCCGATTGACTTCCTTGAATTTGTGGAAATCGTCGAACGCTTCCAGGCGGTCGACCCAAAGCTGGCGAAGCTCTTCGGCGGCATTGACCCGGGTTTGCATGGCGCGAGCGCGGATCGTGGCCGGAATATCGCCCAGGTCCGAGGTGTTCTGCTGGGCGGCGATGCGCTGGACGTTGAGATGCTGTTCGAACAGCACCCGTTCGGCATCTTCGCGCGCGTCGTCGACCACGCGCTGATAGGTGTCGGTTACGCGGCGTTGCGTGCTGTCGAGGGCGGTATCGGCCTCGTTCGGAAGGTCGTTGGCGCCCTGGCGCGTGGCGATGCGGACGACGTCGAGCTGCCGCGAGACTTTTTCAGGATCAGGCACGCGATAGCGCGGCTCGACCCCTTGGGGGACGTCGCGGCTGGGTCCGCCGTTGCGGCGCAAGAATCCTCCGAACATCGGTGCACTCCTTCGAGAGTGTCACGGGAATAAATGGTACGTCATTATCGTCTTACAAGTCCAGCGGGTGCAATAGACGAAAAATACGACCATACGGGAACGAAGCCCGACTCGGCCTATGGTGGCGCCATGCGCGCTGCCCGTTGGGCTTTGATTTTGCTGGGGTTAACCCCGTTCGCCGCCCAGGCGACGGTGCCGCGCGACACGCTGGTCGTCGCCACCCAGCTTGACGATCTGATCTCGCTCGACCCGGCGGAGATTTTCGAGATCGGCGGCGCCGAGGTCGCGGCCAATCTCTATCGCCGCCTGATCGGTTTCGAACCCGGACTATGGGACCGGCCGGTCGGCGATCTGGCGCAAATATGGCAGGTCGAGCGCGAGGGACGGCGCTATGTCTTCGTGCTGCGAACGGATGCGCGCTTTGCCTCCGGTCGCACCGTGAACGCCGAAGACGTGGTCGGTTCCTGGCGCCGTGTACTGGCGAAGGACAAGGCGCCGGCGGCGGTGTTGCGCAGCATCGGCCTGAGCCCCGAGCGGCTGTCGATCGCGCAGGGGCAGGTGGCGATCGACCTGCCCGAGGCGCTGGCGCCGGGCCTGGTGCTGGCGGTGCTGGCTTCGACCGCGGCGTCGGTGATCGACCTTCAAGCCATTGCCGACAAACCCGAGGGCTGGCTTGGGCGCAATTCGGCCGGGGCAGGCGCATTCGAACTGGCGCATTGGAGCCCGCAGGAGCGCGTCACCCTGCGCCGCAATCCGCACCATCCCCAGCCGGCGACCATGGCGCGGATCGTTTTGCGCCATGTCGCCGAACCGACCACGCAGCGATTGATGCTGCAACGCGGCGATGTCGATCTGGCGCGCAATCTCGGCCCCGATCTCATGGCCGGTTTGGGGCGATTTCCCGATCTTGCCGTCGCCGCCTATCCCAAGGCCGCGCTTTATTATCTCGCCGTCAATCGCCGCCGTCCGACTTTGGCTGAGGACGGCGCCCTGGCCGCAATCAAATCAGCGCTCGACGTGCCGGCGCTGGTGGCGGCGACGCTGGGCGCGCGCGGCCGACCCCATGCCGGCATCGTGCCGGCCGGGTTCCTGGGCGCGGCCGAAGAGGGACATGCCGCGCCCAAGCCCGCGCCCTGGCCGGCCGGCCTGACGCTCGACGTGCGCGCGGCGCCGCCGACCCTCGACCTGGCCGAGGCGATCCAAGCCCAGCTGGCCAAGGCCGGCATCGCCGTCGCCATCCAGCCCGGCGATTCCAAGACCGTGCTGACGCGCTATCGCGCCCGCCGCCACGATCTGGTCATTGCGCGCTGGGCGCCGGACTTCGCCGATCCCCATGCCAATGCCGAACCCTTCAGCCGCAACCCCGACAATGGCGACGCGGCCGGCGAGAGGACTCCGGCCTGGCGCAACGGCTGGGTCGATGCCGAAGCCATGGCGCTGGTCGAACAGGCGGTGCGCGAATTCGACTCCGAGCGGCGCGCCGCGCTTTATCGCCGGCTCCAGGCGATCCATCGCCAGCGCGGGCCATTCGTGATCCTGGCGCAGGAGGTCGAGATCGTCGCCATGCGGCGCGGGCTTGCCGGCCTGGTCAATGGTCCGCTGCCGGAAATGCTGCGCTTCGAAAGCGTGACCAAGCCATGAAGGGTTGGCCGGCGCACCTCGCCGCCCTGGCGCTGACCGCGCTCGGCCTGTTGGCGGCGACCTTCTTCATCGGCCGCGTCGTGCCGATCGATCCGGTGCTGGCGGCGATCGGCGAGCGCGCGCCGCCCGAAGCCTATCGCACCATGCGCGAGGCGTTCGGATTGGACCGGCCGGTGTTCGAGCAATTCTTGCGCTATCTCTGGCAGGTGCTGCGGCTCGATTTCGGGGATTCGATCCTGACCGCGCGTCCGGTGGCGCGGGATCTGCTGCGGGTGTTTCCCGCGACTTTCGAACTGGCGACTGTGGCGATGCTGCTGGGGATCGGGTTCGGGCTACCGCTGGGCGTCGCCGCCGCTTTCTGGCATGGCCGCTGGCCCGACGCGCTGGCGCGCGGCGTGGCGCTGTTGGGATATTCGGTGCCGGTGTTCTGGCTCGGGTTGATGGGATTGCTGGTGTTCTATGCCGGGTTGGGTTGGACCGGCGGTCCCGGGCGGTTGGCGATCTGGCTGGAGGACGATCTGCCGCGGGTCACCGGGCTGATGACGGTCGATGCCGTGCTGGCCGGACATTGGGCGGCGCTGGCTAGCGCGCTCGGCCATCTCGTCCTGCCGGCTTCGGTGCTGGGTCTGTTTTCCGCCGCCGCCATCGCCCGCATGACCCGCGCCGCGCTGATCGAGCAGCTGGCCCAGGACCACGTCACCGCGGCGCGGGCGCGCGGCATTCCCGAATGGCGCGTGGTGCTGCGCCACGGCCTGCGGCCGGCGGCGGCGCCCCTGGTCAACACCGTCGCCCTGAGTTACGGCCATCTGCTCGAGGGCAGCGTGCTGACCGAGATCGTCTTCGCCTGGCCGGGGCTGGGGCTTTATCTGACTCAGGCGCTGCTCAGCGCCGACATGAACGCGGTGCTGGGCGCGACCTTGCTGGTCGGCGTCTTGTTCATCGGCTTGAACGCGCTGTCCGATCATTTGGTGCGCCGGCTGGACGCGCGGTCGCGATGAGCGAGCGCATCGGCTGGGCAGCAGTCGGATTGTTGGTCGCCCTGGCCGTGCTGGGGCCTTGGCTGGGGGGCGATCCGACAGCGCAGGATCTGGGCGCTAGATTGCTGCCGCCTTCGGCCGCGCATTGGTTCGGCACCGATCATCTCGGCCGAGACCTGTTCGCGCGCGTGGTCGGCGGCGCCGGGATCACGCTGGCGATCGTAGTGCTGGTGGTGGCGGTGTCGGCGCCGCTCGGGCTGGTCATAGGCGCCGTGGCCGGAACCATGGGCGGTGCGGTCGAGGCCGTGCTGATGCGCCTGACCGACATCGCACTGGCGCTGCCGCGCCTGGTGCTGGCCTTGGCGCTGGTGGCGGCGCTGGGTCCGGGCATCGAAAACGCCGTGCTGGCGATCGCGCTGGTGGCGTGGCCGTCCTATGCCCGCGTCGCGCGGGCCGAGGCCAGCGTGCTGCGCCAAGCCGACTTCATCCTGGCGCTGCGCCAGATGGGGGCCGGCGAGACGCGCATCGTGCTGGTGCACATGCTGCCGCTCTTGGCCGGCAGCGTGATCGTGCGGGCGACGCTGGACATGGCCGGCATCGTCCTGACCGCGGCCGGGCTTGGGTTTCTCGGCCTCGGCGCCCAGCCACCCATGCCGGAATGGGGGGCGATGGTGGCCCAGGGCCGGCCCTATCTGCTCGACCAGTGGTGGGTGGCGACGCTGCCGGGCGCGGCCATCCTGATCGTCAGCCTGGGGTTCAATCTCTTGGGCGACGGCCTGCGCGACCGCATCGACCTGCGGAGCCGCGAATGATCGCGCTCGATGGCCTTTGCGTGCGCGCGGGCAAACGGAGCCTGATCGAGGGACTCGATCTGAGCCTGGGCCGCGAGCGGCTGGGTATCGTCGGCGAGTCGGGGTCCGGCAAGTCGCTGACCGCGCGCGCCATGCTTGGGCTGTTGCCGCGCGGGCTGACGGCGACTTGGCGGCGCTACGAGTTCGACGGACGGAAGGCCGAGCCGCGGCGATTGCGCGGTCGCGGCATCGGCCTGGTGATGCAGGACCCCAAACAGGCGCTGAACCCGGTGCTGACGGTGGGCGAGCAATTGCGCGAGACTCTGGCGGTGCACGGCCGCAAGGCCGATCCCGCTGCGCTTTTGGACGAAGTCGGCCTCGCGCCGGAAACCCTCGATCGCTATCCGCACCAGCTTTCGGGCGGCATGGGGCAGCGGGCGATGATCGCCCTTGCCTTGGCGCCCGAGCCGCGGGCGCTGATCTGCGACGAAGCCATTTCGGCGCTCGATCCCGGCCTGGCGCTGACGGTGCTGGCTTTGCTCGATCGGCTGGTCGCGCGGCGCGGGCTGGGCCTGATCTTCATCAGCCACGATCTCGGACTGGTGGCGCGGTTCTGCGATCGGCTGATGGTGATGAATCGCGGCCGCGCGGTCGAGACGCTTGCCGCCCGCGATCTCGCGCGCGCCGCCCATCCCTACACCCGCGAACTCCTGGTGGCGGCGCAATGATCGAGGTCGAGAACCTGCGTATCGCCCATGATGGGCGCGCCGTGGTCGACGGCGTGTCCTTCAAGGTCGAAGGCGGTGCGTGTCTAGGTCTGGTCGGCGAAAGCGGCTCGGGCAAAAGCACGATCCTGCGCGCGCTTGCCGGCCTCAACCGCGAATGGAGCGGCGCCATGCGCCTGGACGGCGCCGCGCTGGGGCCGGTTCGAACGCCCGGCTTCCATCGCCGCGTGCAGATGGTGTTTCAGGAGCCGCTGGCGGCGCTGCACCCGCGCCAGAACGTGGCGCGTCAATTGGCCGAGCCGCGGTTGATCCAGCGCCTAGAGCCACGCGATCCGGTGCCGGCGCTAGCCGAGGTCGGCCTAGGTCCCGAATTGCTGGGGCGCTATCCGCACCAGATTTCGGGCGGCCAGCGCCAGCGGGTGTGCATTGCGCGCGCGCTGATGCTCGATCCCGAAGTCCTTCTGCTGGACGAGCCGACGGCGGCGTTGGACGCCGTGGTGGAACGCCACGTGCTCGATCTTCTGGCCCGGCTGAGGACCGAACGCGGCCTGACCATGATCCTGGTCAGCCATAGCCTGAAAACCGTGCGGCGCATGGCCGGACGCGTCGCGGTTCTGGATGGCGGCCGGATCGTCGAAACCCCGACAGTCGCGGATCTCGATGCCGCCCGCCACCCGGTCACGCGCCGCATGGTCGAAGCCGCAATCGGTTATCGCCGCGCGGCTTGACAGCGCTGGGGGCGGGTGATGCCATCCTTCGCCTGAACGCGGGGGAGTTTCATGAGAGCCATTGCCTTGATCCTGGCCGGCGCGGTGTGCGCGTCGCCGGCCATCGCCAAGATCACCTCGATCCAGATCGACAAGGTCGAGCCCTTCGCCGAGGCCATGAGTTTCGGCGCGGTGGGCGCCTATGAGCGCGTCATCGGCAAGGCCAAGGGCGAACTCGATCCGCGCCATGCCGGCAATCGCGGCATCGTCAATCTCGACAAGGCGCCGCGCAACGCCCGCGGCATGGTCGAGTACGAGACCGATCTGTTCATCCTGCGCCCGGCCGATCCCGCCAAGGGCAACGGCAAGCTGCTCTACGAGGTCAACAACCGCGGCCGCAAATTCCTGTTCCATTGGCTGATGGACGCGCGCGCCCAGTCCGCCGGCGCCAACAACGATGCCAAGTCCAAGGAGGACGCCGGCAACGGGCTGTTCATGCGCCAGGGCTACACCATGGTCTGGAGCGGCTGGGACGCCGACGCGCCGCGCGGCGCCGACGGCATGGGTCTGGCGATGAGCGTGCCGCTGCCGCTGAAGGACGGCCAGCCCATCACGGGCGCGGTACGCGAGGAGCTGGTGTCGGGCACGCGCGGCGCGCCGGCGGACCAGTTCCGCCTGTCCTACGAGGCCAAAAGCCTGGACAAGTCCCAGGCCAGCCTGACCATGCGGCGCAAGCGCGACTACGCGCCGGTCGAGATTCCGGCCGGCGGCTGGGAATACGTCAATGCCCGCAGCATTCGCCTGCTGCCGGCCGGCACCAAGCCGGAACTCGGCGCGATCTACGATTTCCGCTATACCGCCAAGAATCCCAAGGTGCTGGGCATCGGCTATGCCGCCACCCGCGACGTGGTGGCGCATCTGCGCCATGACGGCCGCGGCTTCGCCCAGACCTACGCCATCGGCATATCCCAGAGCGGTCGCTATTTGCGCGACCACATCTCGGGCGGGTTCAACAAGGACGAACAGGGGCGGCAGGTGTTCGACGGCGTGCTGGCGCATATCTCGGGCGTCGGCCGAGTCTTCCACAATTACGCCTTCGGCCAGCCCGGCCGCACCAACACCCAGTTCGAGGATCACGACTATCCCGAAAACGCGTTTCCGTTCTCGGCCGCGCGCCTGACCGATCCGGTCACCGGGCGGACGGGCTCGCTGTTGCGCGGCGACGCTTCGGATCCGCTGCTGATGGAAGTCAACACCGCGACCGAATACTGGCAGAAGGGCGCCTCACTGCTGCATACCGATCCGCTCGGCAAGCAGGACGTCGAATTGCCGCGCAATGTGCGGGTCTACATGGTGGCGGGAACGCAGCATGGCGGGCGCGGCGGCCTGACCGACGCCGCCGGACCCTGCGCCAATCCGCGCAATCCGCACAATCCGATGCCGGCCTTGCGCGCGCTGATGACGGCGTTGGACGAATGGGTGACCAAGGGCACCGCGCCGCCGGCTTCGCGCGTGCCCAATTTCAAGGACGGCACGCTGGCGGCCGAGGACCGCATCGGCTTTCCCGCCATTCCCGGCGCGGTCGCGGCGCGGCAGGTCAACGCCGTCACCGTGCCGGTCGATTGGATCAATCCGCCGCCGGACGCCAAGCGGCGCAATTACCGCCCGCTGGTGTCCAAGGTCGATGCCGACGGCAACGAAGTGTCGGGCATCCGCCTGCCCGACATCGCCGTGCCGCTGGCGACCTATGCCGGCTGGAATCTCTACAAGTTCCCCTATGCCGAGGGCGATCTGTGCGATCGCGACGGCTCGCGCCTGGCCTTCGCCCGCACCAAGGCCGAGCGCGAGGCTCGGCGCGACCCGCGGCCTTCGCTCGAGGAACGCTATTCCAGCCACGACGACTATGTCGCCAAGGTCCAGGCCGCGGCGACGGCGCTGATGCGCGAGCGGTTGATGCTGCCCGAGGACGCCGAGGCCTATGTCGCCCGCGCCCGCGCCACCAACCCGCTGGTGGCGCCGCGCGGGTCGTGAGGGCCTGTCGCGGAGAGCGGGATTATGGCCTTCTGCTCTTTCTGGCCAGACGCCCGCCGGCATAAATAGAGGCCGGCGTCGTTCGACAGGACCGGGTCAGGCGCGGCGCGTCGTCACGGTACGCCGATGCGCGCGCGCCGGAGCTTTCTCTCGGCGGAATGTCCGTACCTCATCGAAACGCTGCGCCGGCCGCCGGTGACGAAGGCGCCGGACGCGCCTATCCGCGCTTGCGCCGCTTCGGGCGGGGCCGCGAGGGATGCAGCAATTCGTGCAAGGGGGCGATGAAATAACGGATCATGGCGTTGTCGACCGTCCGCGCGGTGGCGCCGCGCCAGGCCTCTTCGGCCTTCTTGTAGCTTTGGTAGACGCCGACCAGATGCAGCGTCTCGGGCGCGGCGAACAGGTCGCGCGCCAGATCGATCAGCTCGCCGCCGAACACCAGATAAAGTTCTTGTCGCTTGGCCATGATCGCTCTATGCCCCTAAAGGGCGAGGAGGACTTATCCCATGTTCGATCTGACTGGCAAGACCGCGCTTGTCACCGGTGCCTCGGGCGGCATCGGCGGCGCCATCGCCGCGGCCCTGCACGGTCGCGGCGCGACCGTGGCGGCCTCGGGCACGCGCAAGGACGTGCTCGATGCGCTGGTGGGGCGTCTCGGCGCGCGTGCTCATGCGGTGGCGGCCGATCTGGGCGATCGCGCCGCGGTCGATCGGCTGGCGAAAGAGGCCGAGGCCGCGCTGGGCGGGCGGATCGACATCCTGGTCAACAATGCCGGCCTCACGCGCGACGGCCTCGCGCTGCGCATGAAGGACGAAGACTGGGACAAGGTGATCGAGGTCAACCTGACTTCGGGGTTTCGCCTCGCGCGCGCCTGCCTGCGCGGCATGATGAAAAACCGCTTCGGGCGCATCGTCGGCATCACCTCGATCGTCGGCGTCACCGGCAATCCCGGCCAGGCCAATTACGCCGCCTCCAAGGCCGGCATGATCGGCCTGACCAAGGCGCTGGCGGCCGAAGTCGCCTCGCGCAACATCACCGTCAATTGCGTGGCGCCGGGCTTCATCGCCACCGCCATGACCGATGCCCTACCCGAGGCGCAGAAGGAAAAGCTCAAGGCGGCGATTCCGGCCGGCGCCCTGGGCACGTCGGAGGACATCGCCGCGGCCGTGGTCTATCTCGCCAGCGCCGAGGCCGGCTATGTCACCGGCCAGACCGTTCACGTCAACGGCGGCATGGCGATGATCTGATGACCGCGCGGCTGCTGGCGGGCGCGCGGCTGGTCCTGCCGGGCGCTTCGCCCCGGGCCGAGTTGCCGCTCGGAGCCCTGCTGGTCGAGGCCGGGCGGATCGCGGCGATCGCGACCGCGCCCGAGGAGATCCAGGCGCTGCGCGGTCGCGCCAACGAGGTCGACGATCTCTCCGGCCTGACCCTGATGCCGGGGTTGATCAACGCCCACTACCATTCCTACGGCAATGCCGCGCGCGGCACCGAGAACGCGCTGCCGCTGGAACCCTGGGCGCTTTACACCGTGGCCTATGGGCGGGCGCTGGGGCCCGAGGCGATCCGGCTGTCGATCCTGCTGGGCGCGGCCGAGATGCTGCGCGCCGGCATCACCGGCGCGATCGACCATTTCGCCCATGTCGGCTTGACCGAAGAGGCGCTGGCGGCGCATCGCCAAACCGGCATGCGCATCGGCTTCGCGCCTTTCCTGCACGATCTCTACGATCACGACGTGCTGGGCGTGGCGCTGCCGGCCGAGATCAAGCGCCGCATCGAGGGGCCGCCGCGGCCCGGACCGGATGCCATTGCCGGCCGCATCCGCGACTTGCACTCGGGCTGGCAGGGGCGGGAAGGCCGGATTGCGATCCTGTTGGGACCCAATGCGCCTTTCCGCTGTTCGGACGCGATGTTGGCTAGCTGGCGCGATTTGGCGCGGACCCTAGACGCGCCCTCGCACACCCATCTGCTCGAAACCCGCCTCCAGGCCGAGGCCGGCGCCAAGCGTTGGGGCGAGGGACGGACGCTGGGCGCGCTCGATCGGCTCGGCCTGGTCGATGCACGCCTGTCCTGCGCGCACGCGATCTGGCTTGCGCCGGCCGAGCGCGAGTTGATGGCGCGACGCGGCGCTGTCGCGGTGCACAATCCCAGCAGCAATCTGATGCTGGGCTCGGGGCTGATGGATCTGGCGGACTATCTGGCGCGCGGGGTGACGGTGGCGCTGGGCAGCGACACCGCCAATACCGGCGGCCGGCACGACCTGTTCGGCATCATGCGATTGGCGATGATGCTGCCCAGGCCGGGCCAAGCCGATCCCGCGCGCTGGATCGACGCCGCGGCGGCTTTCAGGTTGGCAAGCGAAGGCGGTGCCGCGGCGCTGGGAATGAAAGACGAGCTGGGCCGGATCGAGGAGGGCGCGCGGGCCGATCTGGTGGCGATCGATCTCGAACACGCCGCGAGCGCGGCGCTGGTGCCCAATCTGGCGGCGCTGGTCCAGCACGCATCGCCCGCGCTGGTGCGCGCGACCATGGTCGAAGGGTGCTGGGTCTATCGCCAGGGCAAGGTGCTGGCTTTCGACGAGGTCACGGCCCTGGCGCGATTCCGCGACCTGCGGGCCGAGATCGCCGAGCGGGCGCGGCCCGAACTCGAGGCCGCCGATGCGGCGCGCGAGGCTTTTCTCAGGCTTTACGCGGCTGGGGCGCCAGCGCCGTCACCGTCGGGTGATCGCGCTCGGACGTGAAACGCGGCGAGGATCCGCCCGGCTTGCCCCAGCCGGTGACTTGCGGGCCGAAGAACTCGGCATTGATGGCGCGATAGGCGCTCTCGTTTGCCGGCAATTCGTCGTCGGGATAGATCGCATCGACTGGGCAGACCGACAGGCACAGCGCGCAGTCGATGCACTCCTCGGGCTGGATGTAGACCATGCGGCCGCCGACATAGATGCAATCGACCGGACAGACCGGCAGGCAGGCCTTGTCCTTGACGTCGACGCAGGCCGAGGCGACGACGTAGGTCACGCCTCAGCGCCCTTGCCAGACCGGCTTGCGCTTCTGATTGAACGCCGCGACGCCTTCGTCCTGGTCCTTGCAGCTCAGGGCCGCGATCAGCGCCGGCAGCTTCTGGGCGCGGGCCTCGCGCGCGTCCAGATGCGCGGTGCGGCGCACGGTCTGCTTGATGGCCCGCAAGGACAAGGGCGCGCAAGCCAGGATCTCGCCCAGCCAATGATCGACCGCCGAGTCGAGTCCGGCCCGCGCCACCACCTGGTTGACGATGCCCATCGCCAGCGCCTCGGCCGCCTTGATGCGGCGGCCGGTCAGCAGCACGCTCATCGCCTGGCGGAAGGGGATCTGGCGCTGCAGCAGCACCATGCCGCCGTCGAGCGGGATGCGCCCGAGCCGCGGCTCGGTGAATCCGAAGGTCGCTTCCTCGACCGCCACCACCAGATCGCAGCCCAGCACCATTTCGAAGCCGCCGCCCAGCGCATGACCGTTGACCCGCGCGATCACCGGCACGTCGAGCGTGCGGCGCAGCGCGATGCCGCCGAAACCGTCGGGCCGCGGCTGCGCCCAGTATTCGAGGCCGGTCAGGCCGGTGTCCTTGGTGTCGGCGCCGGCGCAGAAGGCGCGCTCGCCGCCGCCGCTCAGCACCACCGCGCGCACGCCGTCATCGTCTTCGATCGCGCGCCAGATGCGTTCCAGCTCGGCCTCGGTCGCGCCATCGACCGCGTTCAGCACCTTGGGCCGGTCGATCGTCACCCGCGCGACATGGTCGGCGACCGAGAAATGAACCGTCATGCCACCACCTTGTCGGTCACCAGCTGGGCGATGCGTTCGGGCGGATAGCCCAGCTCCTGAAGAATCGCGCGCCCGTCCTGGCCGAGCAGCGGCGGTCGCGCGCGGCGGATCGGTGCGTCGCCCATGTCGATCGGCGAGCCGACCAGCTTCATCGATCCGTTCGATCCGTCGGCAACCTCCATCACCATGCGGTTGGCCGCGGTCTGGGGATCGGCCAGGGCTTCGGCCATGTTGCGCACCGGCGCGCAGAGCAGGTCCTGTTCCTCGAGCCGCGCCAGCCAATGCGCCGTGGTCTCGGCGGCGAAGCGCTGGCGGAAGACGGCCTGGATGCGGGCGCGGTTCTGGACCAGCTTGGGGAAGCTGTCGAAATCGGGACTGGCCGACAAGTCTTCAATCGCCAGCGCCCGGCAGATGTCCTGCAGCGGATTGGCCTTGAAGGCGCCGACCATGACCAGGGCGCCGTCGCGGGTCGCGAACACGCCCGACAGCGGCATCGCCCCCCAATTCAATTCGCGCTTCAGCATCATCCAGGCGGCGGCTTCCTGCATCTGCATCGCCAGCATCGAATTGTAGAGCGAGACGTTGATCTCCTGGCCCTCGCCGGTCTTGTCGCGCTGGATCAGCGCCAGCAACACGCCCTGCACCATGTGCATGCCGGCGGAATAGTCGGCCAGCGCGGTCGGGTAGACGCTCATCGGCCCGTCCATGTCCGAGCGGCGGTGCATCACGCCGCTGACCGCCTGCGCCAGCACGTCCTGGCCGCCCTTGTGGGCGTTGGGGCCGGTCGGCCCGAAGCCCGAGCCGAAAGCGTAGACGATGCGCGGATTGATCGCCCGCAGGGCCTGGTAGCCGAAGCCCATGCGTTCCATCACGCCGGGGCGGAAATTGCTGCACACCACGTCGGCGCGGCGGATCAGGTCGAGCGCGATCTGCTTGCCGGCGGGGCCGCGGGTGTCGAGCGCGATCGAGCGCTTGTTGCGATTGAGGCTGCGGAACACGGCGGAATCGAGTCCGCCGGGATCGTCCGGGATCGAGCTGCGCGACAGATCGCCCGCGCCCGGGCGTTCGATCTTGATCACCTCGGCGCCGTAATCGCCCAGCATCTGGGTGGCGCAGGGACCCATCATCACCTGGGTAAAATCGACGACGCGGATGCCGTCCAGCGGCAGCGGCTTGGTCATGGCGGCGCCTATTCCGCCGCCGCCGGCAGGGTCTTGGCGTTGGCCGAGGGCCGATCGCCGGGGTCGCCGCCATGGGCGCGGATGCGCCGCTGCAAGGCGCCGACCTCGACCGCGCGCGGGGCGACGCCGGAGGACAGCGCCATGGTCGCGGCGATGCCGGCCGCCTCGCCCATCGCCATGCAAGGCGGGATTTCGCGCGAAATCTTCTGCGCCTGGCTGGTGGCGGAATAATGCCGGCCCGCCACCAGCAGATTGTCGACCCCGCGCGGCAGCAGCGCGCGATAGGGCGTGTAGTAGTCGCGGCCACGGGCGACGGAATCGGCGAAATGCACGCGTTCGACCACGTCCTCCTTGCTGACGACGTATTCGCCTTCCAGCAGCCGGGTCTGGCGCACGCCGGTCTGCGGCGCGACGTCGATCACGTGGCAGCGCTCGAAACCCGGCATCGGCGTCGACCGCAGATGGTCGAGCAGGGCATAGATGCGGCGACGGCCCTCGACTTCGGCCCGGGTCAGGTCCTCGACTTTGATGCCGTCATAGCCGGCCATGTGCGGGCAATTGCACCACACCACGCCCGGCAACGGCGTCTTCAGCCACCACATGTCCCACGACCCACCCATGATCTTCTTGCAGGCGCGATCGAGTTCGGCATGGCGCGCGGGGTGTTCGTACTGGAAGCGCTCGGCGGCCTCGGTGTCGACCCCGCCCAGCCGGAACACGGTGGTCAGGATGTAGCTGCCATGGGCGAAGGGCGCGCCGGCCGAGGCGGCGACGTCGAGATCGCCGGTGGCATCGATCACCATCTCGGCCAGCACCGCCTCGCGCCCAGCCTTGGTTTCGCACACCACGCCGCAGGCGCGGCCGTCCTTGACCAAAGTGCGCGAGAACCAGGATTGCAGCCTGAGTTCGACCTTGCGCTCGCGGATCAAGTCGAGCGAGCAGCGCTTCCAGCCGTCGGGATCGAA
The DNA here is from genome assembly GCA_016869515.1 of Alphaproteobacteria bacterium. Classification (GTDB taxonomy): domain Bacteria; phylum Pseudomonadota; class Alphaproteobacteria; order VGDZ01; family VGDZ01; genus VGDZ01. The sequence continues at coordinate 26,795 of VGDZ01000026.1, forward strand.
GGCGACGGCATAGGTGATCGGCTGCGGCTTGGACTGGGAATGGAAATCGTGCACGCCCCAGCGCGACCATTTGCGCCACATGTCCTCGGCCACGCGCCGGTCGGCCGCGGGCGGGAACACCGCCAGGCCCAGCCGCGCCATGCGCTCGACCAGTTCCTGGCACAGGCCGGTGACGGTGATCTCGCTGCCATTGGTCATGTCGTCGAGCACCAGCACCATGCCGCCCGAGGCCAGGCCGCCGAGATAGGGGAAGCGCTCCAGCAGCACGGTCTTGGCGCCTTCGCGCGCCGCGGCCAAGGCGGCGGCGGTGCCGGCCGGTCCGCCGCCGACCACGACCACGTCGGCGCGGGCGACGATGCGCGCTTGGCCGCCCGGTTCGGAGATGTATTCGCTCATGCGCGGGACTCCCTCAGCGCGCGCTCTGGGGCTGCCAGCGCACGACCGCCGATTCGATGGTGCCGATGACCAGGAAGAACAGGGCCGAGAAGGTCGAGCCGACGACGATGGTGGCATAAAGCATCGGCGTGTCGAAATTGTAGGTCGATTGGATGATCAGCGCGCCGATGCCCTTGGTGGCGCCGATCCATTCGCCGACGATGGCGCCGATCACCGAGGTCGAGGCCGCGATCTTCAGCGCCGAGAACAGGTAGGGCAGGGAGTTTTGCACCCGCAGCTTGAAGAACACCTCGCGCGGGCTGGCCGAAAGCACGCGCATCAGTTCCAGCGCCTGGGGATTCACGTCCGACAGCCCGCGCACCATGTTGACCAAGGTGGGGAAGAAGCAGATCAGCGCGGCGATGGCGATCTTGGGTTCCATGCCGTTGCCCAGCATCAGCACCAGGATCGGCGCCTTGGCCACCACCGGGATGGTGTTGATCATGACCGCGATCGGGAAGAACGCCTCCTCGGCGGTTTTCTTGTGGACGAAGACGGTGGCGATGACGATGGCCGAGGTGTTGCCCAGCAGGAAGCCCAGCACGGCCTCCAATGCGGTCGGCGCCAGATTGGCCATCAGCACGTCGAAACGCTCGACCAGCATGGCCGCGACCGATTTGGGATGAGGGGCGATGAAGGGACGGATCTGGAAGGCTTCGACCGCGAACCACCACAGCGCGATCAGGCCCACGACCGCCGCCGCCGGCAACAGCCGCTTGCGCCAGACCAGGCGCTTGCGTTCGGCCTCGAAGCGCGCCTGGGCCTCGCGGTCGGCGGCGAAAGCGACGGCGGTCATGCGGCGCCCTCCAGCGCCCGGCGCAGTACCGCCGCCAGGCGCACGAATTCCGACGTCTCGCGCAGACCGAGCGCGCGCGGGCTAGGCAGGTCGATGGCCACGGTTTCCTTGACGCGGCCCGGACGCGCCGCCATCACCAGCACGGTCTGCGACAGGAACACCGCCTCGTAAATCGAGTGGGTGACGAAGACGATGGTGGTCCCGGTCGAGCGCCAGATGCCGAGCAGTTCCTCGTTCAGGCGATCGCGCGTGATCTCGTCCAGCGCGCCGAACGGCTCGTCCATCAACAGAAGCTTGGGTCCGCCGACCAGGGCGCGGGCGATGGCGACGCGCTGGCGCATGCCGCCCGAAAGCTCGTGCGGATAGGCCGCTTCCCAGCCGGACAGGCCGACCAGGTCGAGCAATTCCTTGGGCGAGCGCTTGCCCGGACGGGCGGCGGCGCCACCGACTTCAAGCGGCAGCGCGACGTTGTCGATGGCCGAGCGCCAGGGCAACAGGGCCGCATCTTGAAACACAAAGCCGATGTCGCGGGCCTGGCGCGCCGCCGCCGCCGTTCCGCCCAGCACCTGAAGCGTGCCGGTGGTCGGCGGCAGCAGATCGGCGATCAATCGCAGCAAGGTCGACTTGCCGCACCCCGAGGGCCCCAACAGGGTGACGAAGCTGCCCTCGGCGATGCGGCAGGAGACGTTGTCCAGCGCCGTCACCGTGCCGCGCTCGGTGGTGAATCGCACCGAGACGCCGGCACAGGCGACGGCGTCGGCCGCTGGCTTCAATTGCGGAGCGGCCGACACCGGACGGGCCTAGAGCTTCGGCCGTTGCGCGGCAGTGGCGTTGAGGATCGACAGCGTCGCCAGCTTGTCGAGCGCCGGCGGGCCCGAACTGCCGAACTCGCCGAGTTCGTTGTAGAGCTTGACCTGCTCGCTCCACACCGCCATGTCCATGGTTCCCCAGCCGCGGGATTTGGTGGCGGCGGTGAAGGCGAACTTCAGCATCACCGGCGCCGCGTCCATTTCGTCCTTCTTGACCAGGTTGGGATATTCCTTGACCAGGAAGTCGACGGCCTTTTCCATATTGGCTTGGGCGTACTGCCAGCCGCGCGCCGTGGCGCGGACGAAGCCCTGCAGCGCCTCGGCCTTCTTCTGCAGCGTGTCCTGGGTGGCGTAGAACGGCAGGGCATAGAGCTGCACGCCCGAATCCCACAGCCGCAGATCGACCCGCTGGCCCTCGAGCGGCTTGAGCGCCGTGGTGTTGGTCAGCCAGCCGGTGATGACGTCGACCTGTCCGGTCAGGATCGGCGTCATGTCCGAGCCGATCACCACCGCCTCGACGTCCTTCTCGGCGATGCCGTTCTTCTTGAGCATGGCCGAGAGCAGGATCTTGGCGGTGGCCTGGGTGCCGACCTTCTTGCCGATCAGATCCTTGGGCGTGCGCACCGGCTTCTTGGACAGCGAGAAATAGGTGAAGGGATGCTCCTGGGCGCCGACCGCGAAGCAGCTGACCGGGATGTTCTTCGACACCGCGTGCATCAGCGAGGGGCTGGACGACACTTGGCCGATCTCGAACCGGCCCGAGGCGACGATGGCGACGCCGTCGATGGTCGGGCCGCCGGGATGGATGACGAGGTTGATCTTCTCTTCTTCGTAATAGCCCATGTGCTTGGCGACGATCTCGCCGATCTGGTTGCCCGAGGCCAACCAGCCGAGCTGGAGATTGACGGTGGTGGTGCGCGCGGCCTGGGCGTAGCCGCGGCCCGGCACCAGCCCGCTGGCGAGGACACCGGCGGCGCCGGCGGTGGCGAGCGCGTTGCGGCGGCTGATGCCGGCCTTGGTCTTGACGATCATGGGGGTTCCCTCCTCCGATCCCGAAATCGAACCCAAGTCTAGGCCCGGCGTCGCGCTCTAGAAAAGCACTGTTTTTCGCACGTGGCGATGCCAAAATGGCATCGCCAGAAGGAGCCCGGCAATGCATGCGGCGGTGCTGACTTATCTCGATCAGATCGACCGGCGGGGCTCGATCCGCGGCGCGGCGGCGACGCTGGCGATCGCGTCCTCGGCCGTCAACCGGCGGCTGCTGCGGCTCGAACGCGAATTGGGGACGCCCCTGTTCCAGCGCCGGCGCGACGGCGTCACGTTGACCCCGGCCGGCCAGGCGGTGCTGGCCCATGCCCGCGGCACGCTCGACGGCTTTGCCCGGCTGGGGGCCGAGTTGGATGCCTTGCGCGGCGTGACCGCGGGCGTGGTGAAGATCGTCGCCATCGACTCGCTGATGGTCAATTTTCTGCCGTCTCTGGTCGCCGATCTGGCGCGGGCGCATCCGCGCATCGTCTTTCAGGTGCTGGCCGAAGGTCCGGTCGGCGCGACCGAGGCGCTGCGAGCCGGGCTTGCCGACATCGCCTTGGCCTTCGTCGACGAGCGCAACCGCGATCTTGCCGTTGTCGCGCGGTGCGAGGTCAGCCTCGGGGTCATTATGGCGCCCGGCCACCCGCTGGCGCGACTGCGTCAAGTGCGTCTGGCCGAGTGCGCGTCTTACCCCATGGTGCTGTCGCACGATTCGATGCCGCTCAATCCGCTATTGGCATCCGAATTGGCCGAGCACGGGACGCGGCTTGGGCCGCGGGTGGTGTCGAACGGCATCGATTTCATGCGACGCATGATCCTGGCCGGATTGGGGGTGGGACTGTTCACGCCCTTGGGCTTTGCCAAGGAGATCGCGCGCGGGCAATTGGTGCATCGGCCGCTGGCCGAGCCACGGCTGGCGCGGCTTGCGATCGGGGCGATGACTCTGCGCAGGCGTCCGCTTGCGCCGGCGGCGGCGCTTGCGCTCGAAGCGATTCGGGCGCGCCTGGGCGACCTAGCCAAGACCGGCGCGACCATGCTAAGAGGGCGCGGAATCGGGCGGCGAGGCGCGCGTCAGCGCGGCCGCTCGAAAGGAAACCTATAGCTTTCAGCCGGGAGTCCGGGTTCATGAGCGACATTGCCGAGCGGGTCAAGAAGATCGTCGTCGAGCATCTGGGCGTCGAGGAAGAGAAGGTCACCGAGGCCGCCCATTTCGTCGACGATCTGGGCGCCGACAGCCTGGACACGGTCGAACTGGTCATGGCGTTCGAAGAGGAATTCGGCATCGAAATTCCCGACGACGCGGCCGAAAAGATCCTGACGGTCAAGGACGCCATCGCCTTCATCAAGGAAAAATCCGCCTGATCGCGGGCGACGACGCTGCCGCGCAGTTAGGGACGGCACGATGCGACGGGTAGTCGTAACCGGCATGGGCATGGTCACGCCGCTGGGCGGCGCGATGAAGCCATCCTGGGAGCGCTTGATCGCCGGCGAAAGCGGTGCCGGTCCGATCACCCGCTTCGACGCCAGCGCTTTTTCGGCCAAGGTCGCCTGCCAGGTGCCGCGCGGCAACGAGAGCGCGGCGCCGTTCAATCCCGACACCTACATGGAGCCGAAGGAACAGCGCAAGGTCGACGATTTCATCATCTATGGCGTGGCCGCGGCCGACATGGCGCTGAGCGATTCCGGCTGGAAGCCCGCCGCCGACGCCGAGCGCGAGACCACCGGCGTGATGATCGGCTCGGGCATCGGCGGCCTGCCCGGCATCGAAGAGGCCTCGATCACGCTCAAGGAAAAGGGCCCGCGCCGAGTCAGCCCGTTCTTCATCCCCGGCCGCCTGATCAACCTGGTCTCGGGCCAGGTTTCGATCAAGCACGGGCTGTGGGGACCCAATCACGCCGTGGTCACGGCCTGTTCGACCGGAGCGCACGCCATCGGCGATGCCGGCCGGATCATCGGTCTGGGCGATGCCGACGTCATGGTGGCGGGCGGCGCCGAAGCCACGGTCTGCCCGATCGGCATCGGCGGCTTCGCCGCCATGCGGGCGTTGTCGACCGCCTTCAACGACCAGCCCAAGCGCGCCTCGCGGCCCTGGGACAAGGACCGCGACGGCTTCGTCATGGGCGAGGGCGCGGGCTGCGTGGTGCTGGAAGAATACGAACACGCCAAGCGCCGCGGCGCGCGGATTTATGCCGAGCTGATCGGCTACGGCATGGCCGGCGACGGCTACCATGTCTCGGCGCCCGATCCCAACGGTGCGGGCGCTTTCCGTGCCATGCGGCGGGCGCTGCAGAGCGCCAAGCTCAATCCCGAGGATGTCGACTACGTCAACGCCCACGGCACCTCGACTCCGCTCGGCGACGAGATCGAGCTGGGAGCGGTCAAGCGGCTGTTCGGGCAAGCCGCCTACAAGCTGTCGATGTCCTCGACCAAATCCGCCATCGGCCATCTGCTGGGGGCGGCCGGCGCGGTCGAGGCGATCATCTCCATCCTGGCGATGCGCGATCAAGTCGCGCCGCCGACGCTCAATCTCGACAATCCCTCCGAGGGCTGCGACATCGACCTGGTGCCGCACAAGTCCAAGCCGCGGACGATCCGCGCCGTGCTGTCGAACTCGTTCGGTTTCGGCGGCACCAATGCCTCGTTGATCTTCAAACGGGCGGCCTGACACGCGCGCCGGCGCGATCATTTCCTGGTTTGTGTTGCTGACGACAGCGGCGGCGATCGCCGCCGGCTGGTGGGCATGGCGCGATTTCGAGCGGCCGCGGGCGCCGCCATCCGAAGTCGTGGTGCGCCTGCCGCGCGGGGCCGGACTTGAGAGCATCGCCGCAAATCTGGCCAAGGCCGGCGTGATCGAGCATCCGCGGCTGTTCGCCGCCACAATCGCGCTGCTGGGCGAGAACAAGCGGCTCAAGGCCGGCGAATACCGCTTCGCGGGCGCGCTGTCGCCACGCGGGGTGATGCGCAAGCTGATCGACGGCGACGTGGTGGTGCGGAAATTGACCGTGCCCGAGGGCCTGACGGTCATGCAGATCCTGACCTTGCTTGCCGGCGCCGAGGGATTGGAACCGGTCGGGGCGCCGTCCCAGCCGCGCGAAGGCGGATTGCTGCCGGACACCTATCACTATGTCTGGGGCGACAACGCCGCGCTCTTGGTCGAACGCATGCGGCGCGGGATGGACGAGGCGCTACGCCAGGCCTGGGACAGGCGCAACGCCAATTTGCCGCTGCGCGGCCCGGCCGAGGCGCTGGTGTTGGCCTCAATCGTCGAAAAGGAAACCGGCATCGCGGCGGAACGGCGCCGGGTCGCCGGGGTGTTCGTCAATCGCCTGCGGCGCGGCATGAAACTGCAATCCGATCCGACCGTGATCTACGGCTTGACTCAAGGCAAGGCCGCCTTCGAGCGCGCCCTCAGCCGCGCCGATTTGCAATCGGATACGCTTTGGAACACCTATGTCGTCGACGGTTTGCCGCCGACGCCGATCGCCAATCCCGGGCGCGAATCTCTGGCGGCCGCGGTCGATCCCGAGGCGCACGACTTTCTCTATTTCGTCGCCGATGGTTCGGGCGGCCATGTTTTTGCGCGCACGCTCGAAGAGCACAACCGCAATGTCGCCCGCTGGCGGGCGACGCGAGCCCAGACCCAGACGCGCTAATCCTTGGCCGGGGCTCGGCGCAACAGATGATCGCTCCAGGAGGCGGGCAGGAACTGGAGCAGGCGCATCGCCGCCAACACCGGCCAAGGAAAGGCGATCCGCGCTCGGTTGCGGGCGAGGCCGCGGGCGATGACCCTGGCCGCCCGGTCGGCATCCATCAGGAAAGGCATCGGAAAGCGGTTGCGCGCTGTCAGGCGCGAGCGCACATAGCCCGGGCAGATCACCGAGACCCGTATGCCCTTGCGCGCGAAGCGGCCGCGCAGGGCCTCGCCGTAGGTCCGCACCGCCGCCTTGGAGGCGGAATAAGGTCCCGCGCCCGGTAGGCCGACGAAGCTCGCCATCGACGCCATCAGCGCGATCTGGCCGCTGCCGCGCGCGGCCATGCGTTCCAGCGCCGGATGGACGGTGTTGAACACGCCTTCGACGTTGACCGCGAACAGGCTGCGGGCGATGGCATCGATGCCCGAGGCATCGCCCGATCCGGCCGAGATGCCGGCATTGGCGATTACCAGATCGAGCGGCCGGCGCGCATCGCTCTCGGCCACCAGCCTAGCCATGGACTCGCGCTCGGTGACGGCGATCGGGGCGGTGAGGACCTCAGCGCCCTTTGCGCGGCAGGCCGCGGCCACCGCCTCCAAGCGCTCGTTGTCGCGGCCGGTCAAGGTCAGCTCGCTGCCGGGCGCGGCGTAGTGCAGGGCCAGCGCTTCGCCGATTCCCGAAGACGCGCCGGTGATCAGGATCGAGCGCGGGTCGCGCATGGGGTTGTCGCTCCGGGGCAGGGGCCGATAGAGTCGTGTGCGAGTCGCCAACCCGCCGCCGCGACCGTAAGGGGAATTCGTGACGCTTTCCAGCATGACCGGCTTTGCCCGCGCCGAGGGCGCGCTCGGCGCCCGTCGCTGGGCGTGGGAGGTCAAGAGCGTCAACGGCAAGACCCTCGACCTGCGCTTTCGGTTGCCGCCCGGATTGGATGGCATCGAATTGCCGGCGCGCCAGGCGGCGCAGCGCCGCTTCAAGCGCGGCAACCTGACGCTCAATCTGCGGCTCGATCAGGAGACGGGGACAGGCGCGCTGCGGGTCAATCGCGCGGCGCTGGACCAGTTGCTGCCGGTGTTGAGCGAGTTGCGCGCGCAAGGATTTGCCGCGCCCAGCGCCGACGGCATTTTGGCGCTGCGGGGCGTGATCGAGACCGAGGCGCCGATCGAGGACGAAGCGGCGCGCTCGGCATTCGAGGCGACGGTGCTGGAATCCTTCGATCTTGCGCTAGTTAGGTTGGAACGGGCGCGGCGGGAGGAAGGCGCGAGGCTGGGCGGGGTGCTCGGGTCGCTGGTCGACGAAATCGCGTTGCTGACCGATCGCGCCGGATCTTTGGCCGCGCTGCGTCCCGAGGCCATGGCGGCGCGGCTCAAGGCGCAATTGCGCGCGCTGCTCGAGGCCGAGCCGGCCTTGCCGGCGGATCGTGTGGCGCAGGAAGCGGCATTGCTGGCGGTCAAGGGCGATGTGCGCGAGGAACTCGACCGCCTCGCGGCGCATGTCGCCCAGGCGCGGCAGCTTTTGGCCGAGGGCGAGGGCGCCGGACGGCGGCTCGATTTTCTGGCCCAGGAATTCAACCGCGAGGCCAATACGCTGTGCAGCAAGGCGAACGATCTCGAACTGACCCGGATCGGGCTCGATCTCAAGCTGGCGGCCGATCGGCTCAAGGAACAGGTGGCCAATCTCGAATGACCCAATCGACCCGCATTCCGCGCCGCGGCGTGATGTTCGTGCTGTCCTCGCCTTCGGGCGCCGGCAAGACCACGATTTCCCGGCGCCTGATCGAAGCCGGCCTGCGCATGTCGGTGTCGGTGACCACCCGCAAGATGCGGCCGGGCGAGGTCGACGGCAAGGACTATTGGTTCATCTCGCCCGAGCGCTTCGCCGCCATGGTGCGCGACGGCGAACTGCTCGAGCACGCCACGGTCTACGGCTACAGCTACGGCACGCCGCGCACGCCGGTCGAGGCGGCGCTGGCGCGCGGCGAGGACGTGCTGTTCGACGTCGATTGGCAAGGCACGCAGCAGCTGCGCCAGGCCAAGCCCGGCGACGTGGTGTCGGTGTTCGTGCTGCCGCCCTCGCTCAAGGAACTGGAGCGGCGGCTGCGCGGGCGAGGGCAGGATTCCGAGGAGACGGTACGGCGGCGCCTGGCGCGCGCGCCCGACGACATGAGCCACTGGGCGGAATACGACTACATCCTGGTCAACGACGACCTCGAGGACTGCGTGCGGCGCGTCCAGGGCACCCTCGAGGCCGAGCGGCAGCGGCGCGACCGGCTGCTGGGGGTCGGCGACTTCGTGCGGCGACTGGCACAGAATTAGAGTGCGCGCGCCAGGGCGGCGAATGCCGTCACGTCCAGGGTTTCGGCGCGGGCGGTCGGATCGATGCCCAAGGCCTCCAGGCGCTCGGCGGTGAAGCCGAGGCCCTTGAGTCCGGCGCGCAGCATCTTGCGGCGCTGACCGAAGGCGGCGGCGACGACCTTCTCCATTGCCGAGAACTCGGCGCGAGCCGAGGGTTCCGCGCGCGGCGTCAGGCGCACGACGCTCGAAGTCACCTTGGGCGGCGGCAGGAAGGCGCCGCGGGCGACGTCGAATTCGATGCGCGCTTCGCACAGCCACTCGGTCAGCACCGAAAGCCGGCCGCGCGTCTTGCCGCCTGGCCGCGCGACCAAGCGCTCGGCCACTTCCTTTTGGAACATCAGCAGCATGCCGGTCAGCGTGCCGGGCCGTGCCCGGACCAGGCGCAGCCATTTGATCAGCAGCACGCTGGCGATGTTGTAGGGCAGGTTGGCGACGACACGGAACGGACCCTGGGCAAGGGCCGCCTCGTCGATTTCGAGGGCATCGTTCCGGATCACGGCGAGGCGCGGATCGGCGATCTCGGCCAAGGCGGCAAGGCAGCGTGGATCGCGCTCGACGGCGATCAGGCGCGAGGCGCCCGCGTCGAGCAGCGCGCGGGTCAAGGTGCCGGGGCCGGGTCCGATTTCGATCACCGGCATTGGGTCGAACGGGGCCGCGGCCGCGGCAATGCGGGCGACGACGCGCCGATCGTGCAGGAAGTTCTGGCCGAAGCGGCGATCCGGCGTCAGCCCGTG
>VGDZ01000027.1 GCA_016869515.1 Alphaproteobacteria bacterium
GTCGGCCGATTGCAGCGCGGCCTTGTCCTGCAGCGCGATGGCGCGGGCCAGCGCCCCCTCGGGCAAGGCCGAGAGCAGCGACAGCGCGATCTTGGCGCCGACGCCCTGCACGCTCTGCAGCAGGCGGAACCAGCCGCGCTCGTCCTCGTCGGCGAAGCCGTAAAGCACGATCGCGTCCTGGCGGACATGGGTATCGATGGCAAGCGCGAGGCGCGCCCCGGGTGCGGCGCGGCGCAGCACGCCGGCGCTGGCCATGACCTCGTAGCCGACGCCGCCGACATCGAGGATCAGGCGGTCGGCCGCGATGCCGTCGACCGTGCCGGTCAGCTTGCCGATCATGCCGCGCGCTCCGCCAGCCGCGCCAGGCCGAGCGGCCCGCGGCCGTAATGGGCGTGGCAGATCGCCACCGCCAGCGCATCCGCCGCATCGGCCGAATCCGGCGCCGCCCCCGGCAGCAGCCGCGCCACCATCGCCTGGATGCGGGTCTTGTCGGCATGGCCGGCGCCGATCACCGCCTTCTTGACCTGGTTGGGGGCGTATTCCCACACCGGAATGCCCAGCACCGCCGGCGCCAGCAACACCACGCCGCGCACCTGGCCGAGCTTGAGGGTCGAGGCCGGATTCTTGTTGACGAAGCTCTCCTCGACCGCGACCGCGTCCGGCCGCCGCGCCGCAAGCACCGCCGACAGGCCGTCGTAGATCTGGCGCAAGCGCTCGGCCAAGGGCGCGTCGGCATCGCTGGTCACCAAGCCATGACCGAGATGGCCGAGACGGTTGCCCTCGGCCGCGATCAACCCCCAGCCGGTGCGCCGCAGCCCGGGATCAAGCCCCATCAGCAGAAGGCGCCCCGCCACGCTCAGCCCGCCAGCTTGCGCATGACATCTTCGGCGATGTCAAAATTGGCGTAGACGTTCTGCACGTCGTCATTGTCTTCCAGCCCGTCGATCAGCTTGATCAAGGTCTCGGCGTCGCCCGCCGCCACCGGCACCGCCAGGTTGGGCTTCCACACCAGCTTGGCGTGCCGGGGCGCGCCGAACTTGGCCTCGAGCGCGTCGCGCACCGCGGCCAGGGATTCGACCGCGCAGGTCACGGCATGCCCGGACTCCTCCGAGGCGACGTCGTCGGCCCCGGCCTCCAGCGCGGCCTCGAACATGGCATCGGCCGAGGCCTTGTCGGCGGCGTAGCGGATCTCGCCCGAGCGGGTGAAGTTGAAGGCGACCGAATTGGTCTCGCCCAGCGCGCCGCCGTTCTTGGAGAAGGTGGCGCGGACCTCCGCCGCGGTGCGGTTGCGGTTGTCGGTCAGCGCCTCGACGATCAGCGCCACGCCCCCCGGCCCATAGCCCTCGTAGCGCACTTCCTCGTAGCTGGCATCGCCCTCGCCGCCGGCGCCGCGCTTGATCGCGCGCTCGATGGTGTCGCGCGGCATGTTGGCTTCGCGCGCCGCCAGCACCGCCGCCCGCAGCCGCGGATTGTGGGCGGGATCGGGCAGGCCCGATTTGGCGGACACGGTCAATTCGCGGATCAGCTTGGTGAAGACCTTGGCGCGCTTGGCGTCCTGGGCGCCCTTGCGATGCATGATGTTCTTGAAGGCAGAATGACCAGCCATGCTCCGACACCCTTCCGGCAGGGGCTCTAAGTGTTTGATCCACAAGACTTAGTGCGAATCGCGCTTTTTACCATAGCCCGCGAATCGGCGCCAAGCATGGCCTCGGCTTGTGGCAACAATGCGGCCAAAGGCTTATACCTTGCCCATCATGTCCGAAGCCCCGATCGATCTCGCCCGTTTGCGCCAGCAAGTCGAGGGCAAGAACATCCACACCGAGACCCTGCTGGCGACCGACTATCTCAATCACTTCAACGAAATCGTCATGCTGCTGGACATGGTGGCCGACATGCCGGACATGATCGGCGACTGCAAGGCGTGGAAGCCCAAAAGCTATTCCGATCATTTCCGCGACAGCACCTTCGTCGAGAAGGAGCTGGCGATCCAGGCCTACGAACACGCCCCCAAGGCCTATCGCCAATCCTTCGACCGCACGGTCGAATTGGCCAACGAAGCGGTGGCGATGGGCGTGCAACGGCTCGAGGAGGCGATCGCCAAGGGCCAGCCCGGGCTGATCGCCGAGGTCGCGCGCCAGTCCTCGCAGCGGGTGCAGAAGCTGATGGACGTGTGCGGCGCCATCATCCACGGCCGCGCCACGACCCTGAACCAGGCCGAGATCGACCAGCTGATGGGGAATTAGACCGCGATCGGTTCATAGGGAATCGCGGCCGCGATTCCCTATGAACCGTGAATCGCGGTCCAGAGCAGGATACGAGGGCATGATCCGCGATCTGTCTTGAACTCTATGGTTCAAGACAGATCGATCATGCCCTAAGGCGGATCGAAGCCGTTGGCGGTCAGGATGGCGCGGGCGCGGTCCGAGACCAGGTAATCGGCGAAGGCGCGCGCATCGGCGCCGGCGCCCTTGACCACCACCACCTGCTGGCGAAGCGCGCCGTGCATCGAAGCCGGCAGCGCCGCGTGTTCCAGGCCCGCGCCGCGCGCCACTGCCAACGCGACCAGGCCTGCAGCGGCGGCGCCGCTTTGGACGAAGCGCGCCGCCTGGGCGACGTTCTCGCCCAGCACCAGCCGGGATCGCAGCGCCGGCCACAGCCCGGCCCCGCTCAGCGCCTCGACCGCGGCCCGGCCATAGGGCGCGTGCTCGGGATTGGCGATGGCGAACTTGGCGCCGCCGCGCGCCGCCAATTCCCGTCCGAGACTTGCCAGCGTCGGATCGAGCGCGATGGCGGCGTTCCTGGCCACCACCAGCGCCAGCCGCCCGCGCGCATAGTCGCGCGGCGGACCCTCGGCGCGGCCGGATTCGACCGCGAAGCGGGCATGGCTGTCGTCGGCCGACAGCAAGAGCTGGAACGGCGCGCCGCGCGCGATCTGGCGGGCCAGCATGCCGGAACTGCCGAGAGTGGGATTGAGCGCGCGGCCGAAATCGGCCGCCAGCGCCGGCAGGACGAATTGCAGGTCGGACGCGGCGGCGATGGCCGGAGGCTCGGCGCGCGCGGCGCTCCCCAGCGCGAGGCCGAGGATCAGTCCGAATGCGCGCCCTGCAGCACCCATTTGCCGATCAGCTCGCGTTCCTCGGGCTTCATCTCGGTCTTGTTGCCGAGCGGCATGGTGGTGGTCAGCACGGTGCGGGCGAAGATCTTCTGCGCCCCGCGCCGGATCTGCTCGGGGGTGTCGACCACGAAGCCGCCCGGCGGCTTGTCGACGGTGTCGTCGGTCGGCCGCGCCGAATGGCAGGTGGCGCAGCGTTCGGCCAGCACGGCGCGGACCTCGGCGAACGGCACCTTGGCCTCGTTGGGGTCGAGCTTGAGCCGCGGCCGCTCGCTCGCCGCCATGCCGAAATAAAGCGCCAGCGTGGCCGCGGCGGCGTAACCCCACCAGCGGTACTCGACGCTGCCGGCGTTGCGGCGGTTGAAGAATTCGCGCACCAGCGCGCCGATGGCGAACATCGCCATCAGCACCGCCCAGTTGTGGGGGTGGCCGAACAGCATCGGGAAATGGCCCGCCACCATGGTCACCAGCACGCCCAGCGTCAGGTAGTTGTTGTGCACCGAGCGCTGCTTGGCCTGCTTGCCCAGCGCCGGGTCCGGCACCTGGCCGGCGATGCGCGCCGCCACCAGCTTGCGCTGGTTGGGGATGATGATCATGGCGACGTTGGCAACCATGCAGGTGCCGACCAGCGCGCCGACATGGATGAAGGCGGCGCGGCCGGCGAACAGCTTGCACAACAGGATCGAAGCCAAGGTCAACAGCGCCCAGCCCAGCGCGGCGCCGGCGCGGCTCTTGCCGAGCGGCGACTTGAACAGCCGGTCGTAGGCCAGCCAGCCGACCGGCAGCGCGCCGAGGCCGAGCGCGATCGCCGTGCCGGGCGCGAGGTCGGCCACCTCGGGATCGACCAGGTTCACCGCCTGGCCGAAATAGAACACCACCACCAACAGCGCGAAGCCCGACAGCCAGGTGACGTAGGCCTCCCATTTGAACCAGTGCAGCGGCGAGGGCATGGGCTGGGGCGCGACCAGGATCTTGTTGACCTCGTAGAAGCCGCCCGAATGCACCATCCACAACTCGCCCTCGACCTGGGCCTTGTGCGGCAGCGCCGGCGGCTTTTGCAGATTGGCGTCCAGCCACATGAAGAAGAACGAGGCGCCGATCCAGGCGATGCCGGCGATCAGGTGCAGCCAGCGCAAAAGCAGATTGAGCCAGTCGAGCAGTTCGGCGCTCATGCCGCCGCCTTGTTCGCGAACGCCGCCAGCGCGGCATCGACGCCCGCGCCGGCCGGGGCGCGGAAGCCCTTGGCGCGAAGACTCGCCTCCAAGGCGCCGAGACACAGCAGCACGTTGCGCGGGCTGGCGCCGTAGCCCATGGTGCCGATGCGCCAGATGCGGCCGCGCAACGGCCCGAAGCTGGTGCCGATCTCGATGCCGAAATCGGCCAGCATCATGCCGCGCACGCCTTCGCCGTCGACGTCCTTGGGAATCACCACGCCGGTGACATTGGGCATCTTGTGGCGCTGGTCGCCGAACAGCTCCAGCCCCATCGCCCGCAAGCCCGCCGTCAGCCCGCGGCTGACCCGAGCATGGCGGGCGAACACCGCATCGAGGCCTTCTTCCAGCACGACGCGGGCGCATTCGTGCGCGGCGTAGAGCATCGAGGTGGCCTCGGTGTGATGGTTGAGCCGCGCCTCGGACCAGTAATCCATCAGCATGGCGAGGTCGAAGTAGTTGGACTGGATGCGCCGGCCGGGACCGTTCTGCGCGCCCTCGGGGCGGATGCCGGCCTCGATGTGCTTGCGGCGGACGATGCGGGTTTCGGCGCGGTCATTGAAGGTGATCGGCGCCGAGCCCGGCGGCCCCGACAGGCATTTCTGCAGGCCGGCGGTCATGACGTCGACCCGCCACTCGTCGACCCGGATGTCCATGCCGCCCAGGCTGGCGGTGGCGTCGGCGTAAAGGATGGCGTCGATCTCGCGGCAGGCCTGGCCGATCTCGGCCAGCGGCTGGGCCAGCGTGGTCGAGGTATCGCCGTGTACGCAGGCGACCAGCTTGGGCCGCAGCCGGCGCATGGCCTCGATCGCCCGCCCGGGTTCGAACACCGTGCCCCATTCGGCCTCGATGGTCTCGACCCGGCCGCCCGAGCGGCCCGCGATCTCGGCCAGCAGATGGCCGAAGCGGCCGAAGATCGGCACCAGCACCGTATCGCCCGGCTCGATCAGCGAGGCCAACGCCGCCTCGATGCCGGCGCGCGCCGTGCCGTCGATCAGGAAGGTCCAGCGATTGGCGGTGCGGAAGACCTGGCGGTAGGCCGCCATGGTCTCGCCCATGAAGCGGGTGAATTCGGGATCGAACTGGCCCAGCATCGGCATGCTCATCGCCCGCAAGACGCGCGGATCGACGTCGACCGGCCCCGGCCCCATCAAGAGCCGCGGCGAGGGATTGAGCGGACGCGGCACGCCGCTCATGCCGTCGCCGCCCGATAGGGGAAGTTGGCGTGCCAGTGCCGGGCGATGTCCTCGCGGCGGCAGATCCAGACCTGGTCGTGGCGGCGGACATGCTCGAGGAACCGCTCCAGCGCCGCGATCCGTCCCGGCCGCCCGACCAGCCGGCAATGCAGTCCGACCGACATCATCTTGGGGGCGTGCGCGCCCTCGGCATAAAGCGTGTCGAAACTGTCCTTGAGATAGGCCAGGAACTGATCGCCCGAGTTGAAGCCCTGCGCCACGGCGAAGCGCATGTCGTTGGCGTCCAGCGTGTAGGGCACGATCAGCTGCGGCTTGCCGCCCTCGACATGCCAATAGGGCAGATCGTCGGCGTAGGAATCGGCGTCGTAGAGAAAGCCGCCGTCCTCGACCACCAGCCGGCGGGTGTTGGGGCTGCAACGGCCGAGATACCAGCCGCGCGGACGCGCGCCCGTGACGCGGGTGTGGACCTCGATGGCGTTGCGCATATGCGCGCGTTCGGTGGCGACGTCGAGGAAGGAATAGTCGATCCAGCGCCAGCCATGGGTGGCGATCTCCCACTCCGATTCCTTCATCCCCGCCACCGCCTCGGGATTGCGTTCCAGCGCCATCGCCACGCCGAACACCGTCGCCGGCGCCTCGAACTTCCGGAACAGGCGGTGCAGCCGCCAGAAGCCGGCGCGGCTGCCGTATTCGTAGATCGACTCCATGTTCATGTGGCGGATGCCGGGGAAGGAGGCGGCGCCGACGATCTCGGACAGGAAAGCCTCGGAGCCGGGATCGCCGTGCAGCACGCAGTTCTCGCCGCCTTCCTCGTAGTTGATGACGAACTGCAGCGCGAGGCGCGCCCCGCCCGGCCATTTCGGATCGGGCGTGCCGCGGCCGTAGCCGCGCAGGTCGCGGGGGTAGGGCGCGCTCACGTCCGCCTCGACCCGGGCTCGAATTCCTCGATCAGGCGCAACAGCGCCCGGGTCGCGATCTCGGCGTCGTCCATGGTCATGGCCTCGGCCGGATTGTGCGACACGCCGTGCTTGCAGCGCACGAACATCATGCCGATGTCGCACAGCCCGATCATGGTCATGCCGTCGTGCCCGGCGCCCGAGGGCAGATCGAAGCGCTTCTGGCCCTGGCTTTCGATCGCCCGGCCGATGCGCTCCATCAGCCAGGGCGAACAGGCGCAGGCCTTGCCGTCGTGGATGGTGGAAATGGCCAGGCCGACCTTGCGGCGGGCGGCGATGGCGGCGAATTCGCGCTCGACATCGGCGATGGCGGCCTTGCGCAGGCCGTCGTCGCCCGAGCGCAGATCGACGCTGAAGCGCACCTTGCCGGGAATGACGTTGATCGCGCCCGGCAGGCATTCGATCCTGCCGACCGTGCCGACCAGCCCCGGCGCCGAGGCGCGCCGTTCGACCGCCAGCACGCATTCGGCCGCGGTCGCCAGCGCGTCGCGCCGCGCCTTCATCGGCACCGTGCCGGCGTGCCCGGCCTCGCCGGTCAGCTCGACCGACAGCCGGGTCGAGCCGGCGATGGCGTCGACCACGCCCAGCGCCAGGCCGCCGGCTTCCAGCACCGGACCCTGTTCGATGTGCAGCTCGACATAGGCCAGCACCTCGGACGGCTTGCGCGCCGCCTGGCCGACGCGCGCCGGATCGAATCCCGCCGCCCGCAGCGCCTCGGCCATGCTGGTGCCGGCGGCGTCCTTGGCCGCCAGCGCCGCCCCATCCAGCGTGCCGATGACGGCGCGCGAGCCGATGAAGTTGACCGGAAAGCGCACCCCTTCCTCGTCGGCGAAGCCGATCACCTCGACCGCGAAGGGCAGGCGCTTGCCGGCGCGGCCGAGGGCTTCGACGCATTCGATGCCGGCGATCACGCCCAGCATGCCGTCATAGCGGCCGGCATCGCGCACGGTGTCGAGATGCGAGCCCAGCAGCAGCGCCGGCGCCCCCGGCTGGGCGCCTTCGTAGCGCCCGACCACGTTGCCTACCGCGTCCAGCCGCGCCGTCATGCCGGCCTCGCGCATCCAGCCCAGCACGTCCTCGTGCGCCTTTTTCTGCGCCGCGCCGAGATAGGTGCGGGTCAGGCGGTCGGGGTCGTCGCTGTGGGTGGCGAGGCGGTCGAGCCGGCGCATCATGCGCGGCCCGAAGCGCGGCGCATTGTCGCGCGAGTCGGACGTCATCGGTTTGATGTACAATTCCGGCCGCCGGCTGTCCATGACCCCGATCCCGCTGTCGAAACTCAATGCCATGGATCGCGCCGCCTTCGTGGCCGCGCTGGGCGGCGTGTTCGAGCATTCGCCCTGGATCGCCGAAGCCGCCCATGGCGCGCGGCCCTTCGCCAATCTCAACCGCCTGCATGGCGCCATGATCCACGCCGTCGAGACTGCCGGGGCCGAGCGCCAGACCACGCTGATCGCGGCCCATCCCGACCTGGCCGGCAAGGCGGCGCGGGCCGGAAACCTGACCGCGGATTCGACCCGCGAACAGGCCTCGGCCGGACTCGACCGGCTGAGCGAGGCCGAATATGCGCGCTTCCATCGCCTCAATGCCGCCTACCGCCGCAAATTCGGCTTTCCCTTCATCGTCGCCGTGCGGCTGAACACCAAGCACACCATCCTGGCGGCGTTCGTGCGTCGCTTGCGCAACGACGCCGCCACCGAGCGCGCCGCGGCGCTGGAGCAGATCTATCTCATCACCCGCCTGCGCCTCGAGGCGCTGGTCAAGGAGGGCTGAATGGCCAAGCTATCGACCCATGTGCTGGACACCGCCCATGGCCGCCCCGCCAAGGGAATGCTGATCGAATTGTTCGCGCTGGAGGGTGCCGCGCGCAAGCCGCTGACCAGCGTCCAGACCAATGCCGATGGCCGCACCGACCGGCCGCTGCTGGCGGGCGACACCATCCCGACCGGCGCCTACGAGTTGCTGTTCCATGTCGGCGACTATTTCACGGCGCTCGGGGTCAAGACCGCCGATCCGCCCTTTCTCGGCCAAGTGCCGGTGCGCTTCGCCATCGCCGAGACCGCCGGCAACTACCACGTCCCCCTGCTGGTCAGCCCGTGGAGCTATTCGACCTATCGCGGTTCGTGAGCGCGATCAGCGGTCTTTAGCCAGGATGGTGACGGCGCAGGCGGCTTCGTCGAAGCCGATCACGCCGCCGCCGTTTTCGGCCAGCGCCCATTCCGCGCCCTTGGCCTGACGCGCCCCGGCCTCGCCGCGCAATTGGCGGGTCAGTTCCTCGATCATCGACAGGCCGGTTGCGCCGACCGGGTGGCCCTTGGATACCAGCCCGCCCGATAGGTTGATCGGCAGCCTTCCGCCCAGCGCGGTCTCGCCCGATTCCGCCAGCCGCCCGCCCTGGCCGTCGGCGCAAAAGCCCATCATCTCGGCCTGGTAGATTTCGCAAAACGAGGTGGCGTCGTGCAGCTCGGCCAGGTCGATGTCGGCCGGGCCGATGCCGGCCATGGCATAGGCCTTTTGCGCCGCCAGCCGCGACAGCCCGGGTTCGTCCAGCCGGCGGTATTTGCCGCCGGTCGCACCGAAGCCGGCGATGCGCACCGCGCGCGCCCGCACCGCCGGCGAGAAATCCGCCAATGCGTCCGCGCCGCAGACCAGCGCCGCCGCGGCGCCGTCGCCGATCGGCGCGCACATGGCGCGGGTCAGCGGATGGCTGACCGGGCGGTCGGCCAGCACCTGCTCGACGGTCATGCGGAAGCGGTATTGCGCCACGGGATTGAGCGCGCCGTGGTCGTGGTTCTTGGCCGCGGCGGCGGCGATCTGGCGCGCGGTGGTGCCGTGGCGCTTCATGTGCCAGCAGGCCTGCATGGCATAGGTGTCCATGAACACGGTGCGGTCGCCGCCGGTGGCGAAGTCCTTGCCGGATTCGGCGCCGGCGCGGGCGTAGTAGTCCTGCCACTCCGCCGGGTCGTACTGGTCGATGCCGCCCATGAACATGGCGTGGGTGCGTTCGGGATGGGCGGGCGCGAACATCTTTTCGACGCCGATGGCCAGCGCCATCCGCGCCTGGCCCGAGACCACGTCCTTCCAGGCGCCGTGCAAAGCCAGGCTGGCCGTGGCGCAGCCGGCCTCGACGTTGACCGTCGGCACGCGCTCGGGGAAGCGGCCCTCGCGCACCAGGGGCGTGAAGCAGACCTGGCCGCGGATCGAGCCCTGGCCGTCGGTCCACATGCCGCAATTGCCGAACCAGGCGCTGCCGATGCCTTCCCCGTCCTCGCGCCCGGCATCGGCCAGCGCGCCGAGATAGGCCTCGCGCGTCAGCTCCTTGACCGAGACCTCGGGCCGCCGCCCGAATGCCGTGGCATGCACGCCGACGATATAGACCGGGGTCATCGTCTTTTCTCCCGAGCTATCGGCACGGTGTCGTTGACCCGACGGATCATGCGCTCGACCGCGGGAACCACATTGACTGCTTCCATTCTTACGTTCGGGTGCAGGCTTGGGAAGACCCGAAACATCTCGTCGGCAAAGGCCTGGCCGATTTCGCTTACGTTATCGAATAGCAATGCGACCTCACGGAAATTTTCGACCCTCGCCATCAACCGCTTGGCTTGCGAGCGCGACACAAGATTCTCGCCTTCATATTTTGCCAAGTTTACGAAGACCTGAGTGCGTGAAAACTTGTGATCCTCATCCGGAGTCGTGAAACGCGCGAAGATATCGGCCAACTCGTGCGTGGCGCGCCGCGATATGTGCATTATGACGAAGGTACCAGGCGAATCCCCGTCACGCGGACCGATATCGTATACCCAATCGGAATCATGTTTTCGTGTAACACCATACAGAATCGAGCCCGAATTAATTACAAACCCATCGAACGCACGGCTGGTGAAAAAAATGCCTTCGCCGCTATGCCGCTTGGGATCGGTGGTCAGCTTGCCTTTAGACAGTTCCAGCGCGGCCTCGTTTTCGTTCGCCAATCCCATATCGGTCATGATCTTACGGAACAAACCGATTCCCTGATCTGCGATCGACATCGTGATTTCACGAGCGTTCATGGTCAGGTTGACCCGCGCGGTTTTCGATCCCGAGTGATCGATGATATTGTTGAACATTTCGGTGAAACCGTAGCTGCAAATGTCATGGACGTTCTTTTGCTCGGTCTTCAGGAAGGGCGCGGCAGTTTCGTTCCAAACCACATGTTCCTGGGTCTCCGAGTCGATCGGCAGATTCCATGTCCGGCTGACCAGAACCTTGAGCGCGTAGACCCGCTGGCGGGTCTTGCCTTTGGCCTCGATCAGGCCTTCGTCGATCAGGACATGCAGGTGGCGATTGACCGCCTGGCGCGAAATCTTGAACTTGGCGGCCGCCAGCTTGGCGACATCCTTGGGATGCGCCGCCAGATTGTCTAGGATGAAGGCGCGGATCGCGCCCAAGCCCGCCGCTTGAAGGGTCATGTTAGATTGTCAACATAAATGAGATATATTGTCAACATAAGCGCGCCATGACCAAGACCCTCGACATGCTCGGCCTGGGCGAGGCGCTGGTCGAGTTCAACCAGGTCAACCCCGGCCAGCCGGTCTATCGCCGCGGCCATGGCGGCGACACCTCCAACGCCATGATCGCCGCCGCCCGCCAGGGCGCGCGCGCGGGCTATTGGACCGCGCTGGGCAAGGACGAATTCGGCGACGAATTGATGGCGCTGTGGGCGCAGGAGGGGGTCGATGCCGGCCGCGTGCCGCGTCATCCCGAGGCGCCGACCGGGATCTACTTCGTCAGCCACGGCGCCGCCGGGCACGTCTTCACCTATCGCCGCAAGGGCTCGGCCGCCAGCCTGATGCGGCCCGAGGACCTGCCCGCCGATCTGCTGGCGGCGACGCGCGCGCTGCACGTCTCGGCCATCAGCCAAGCGATCAGCCCGAACGCCGCGGAGACGGTCGAAGCGGCGATGACCGCGGCCCGCGGCGCGGGCGCGCTGGTGGCCTACGACACCAATCTACGGCTCAGGCTGTGGGACATCGAGACCGCGCGCGCCACCATCCATCGCGCGCTGCGGCTGGCCGACATCGTCCTGCCCAGCCTGGAAGAAGCCCAGCAGCTGACCGGCCTTACGGCGCCCGATGCGATCTGCGATTTCTATCTCGGCCTCGGGCCGCGGCTGGTGGCGCTCAAGCTGGGGGCCGAGGGCGCGCTGATCGCCGACGGCGAGCGGCGTTCGCGCATCGCGCCGCATGTCGTCACCGCGGTCGACGCCACCGGCGCCGGCGACGCCTTCGACGGCAGCTTCGTCTGGCGGCTATTGTCCGGTGACGAGCCGAACAGGGCCGGACGCTACGCCGCGACGGCGGCGGCCCTGTCGACCACCGGCTTCGGCGCCGTCGCGCCGATCCCGACCCGCGCCCAAGTCGAGGCGGCCATGGGGGAGAGACGATGAGTCAGCGGATTCTGGTGTTGGGTGCCGGCGCCATCGGCGGCTATTACGGCGGCCGGCTGGTCGAGATCGGCGGCGATGTCACGTTTTTGGTAAGGCCGCGGCGCGCCGAGCAGATCGCGCGCGACGGCCTGCGCATCGTCAGCTCCTTCGGCGACTGGACCGGCCAGGTCAAAACCGTGACCGCCGGGCAATCGGCCGGCGACTTCGATCTGATCCTTCTGACCTGCAAGGCCTACGACCTGGAGGCGGCGATCCGCGATCTGGCGCCGTTCGCGGCCGGCGCGCGGGTGCTGCCGGTGCTGAACGGCATCCGCCATCTCGACGCGCTCGACGCCGTCTACGGCCGAAAGCGGGTCATGGCCGGCACCTGCCATATCGGCGCGACGCTGGACGCCGACGGCACGGTGCGGCACATGAACCAGCTTCACAACCTGCTGCTGGGGCCGCGCGATCCCGATCAGGCCGAAGCCATCGCCGCCTTGGCCGCGCTTTGCGGCCGCGCCAAGATGGCGATCAAGACCGTGCCCGAGCCGATGGTCGATCTCTGGGCCAAGGTGGTGTTCCTGGCGCCGCTGGCGGCGATGTGTTGCCTGATGCGCGGCACGGTCGGCGACATCGTCGCCACCCCGGACGGCACGGGCCTGATGCGCCGCGCGCTGGCCGAATGCGCCGCCATTGCCGGCGCCGCCGGATTTCCGCCCAGCGACAAGCACCTGGCGCTGACCGGCGAGGGGCTGACGCGGGCGGGATCGCCCCAGCACGCCTCGATGCTGCGCGATCTGCGCAAGGGCGGCGCCACCGAGGCCGAGCACATCCTGGGCGATCTGGTCGGCCGGGCGCAGGCGGCCGGGATCGATGCGCCGCTGCTGACCGCGGCGCTGGCGCATCTGCGGGTTTACGAAGCCGGCCGCGATCCGAAAAAGGATTGATGCCCTCTTGCATCGATCCTAATTCGGATTAGGATCGGGCGCCATGCAGCCGGGACGCAATTGGTGGCGCCAGGCCAACCACGATTTCGCCCATGCCCGCCTCAGCCTGGCGCGCGGCGCGCATGACTGGGCGGCCCAGGCCGCGCAACAGGCGGCCGAGAGGGCGCTCAAGGCGCTGCTGATCGCCGGCGGCGAAGTGCCGCCGCGCAGCCACGACCTGCCGACGCTTTTGCGCCAGGCGCGCAAGACCGGGCTGATCGGCCGGGCGCTCGACCGCCGCAAGGCCGATTTGGCGATGCTGTCGCAGTTGCAGATCGCCGCCCGCTACCCGCTGGGCGAGGACCAGGCGCCGCCGATGGACAGCATTCCCGCCAAGCAGGCCCGCGCCGCCACCGCCACCGCCCGGGCGGTGCTGATGGCGGTGGCGAAGGTCCTGGGGTCGGACGATGAACCGGCTTGAGCGGACGCGGGCGCGGGTCGCGGCGCGGGTGCTGCGCACGGCACGGGCGGCGGCGGTCGAGCTTGGCCGTCGCGATCCCTCGGTCGAGGCGGTGTTTCTCTACGGCTCCTTCGCCAGCGGCGAGTTCGATGGCCTGTCCGATGTCGATCTGCTGGTGGTCGGCGGCGGCGGCGATCTCGACCGCGACCGGCTGGCGGCGCTGAGACGGCCGGTCGAGGTGGTGACGATGACGTCCGCCGAATGGCATCGCCGACGGGTCAAGCCGGGCGACTTGGCCGAGAGCGTCGCGCGCGAGGGCGTGGCACTGTACCGGCGACCGGCCGCGAGCCAATCCAAGGATCTCGGCGCGCGCCTCAAGGCCGCGCGGCTTGCGCGCGGGCTCAGCCAAGCCGCCATGGCGCGTCGCGCCGGCTGTCCGCAATCGCTGGTGTCGCGGCTGGAATCGGGCGGCGGCGTGCGGCTGGCGGCGGTCGCCGCCGTCGCCCGCGCGCTCGGTTTCGAACTTAGGCTCAGCCCTTGGTCTCGGGCCTGAGCGGCAGCGGTTCGCGCCAAACCACGACGCGGTTGCGGCCTTCCTGCTTGGCGCGATAGAGCGCGGTATCGGCGCGCTCGATGGCGCGCTCGGGGCCGACGCCGTGCTCCATCAGGGTGAAGCCGATGCTGGTGGTGACGGCGACGCTGCGTCCCTCGCCCAGATCGCAGGGCTGGGATTCCAGCCCCGCGCGCAGACGTTCGAGGATGCCGCCGGCGACATTCTCGTCGGCCGCGGGCAGGCAGAACAGGAATTCCTCGCCGCCGTAGCGGAACATCAAGTCGTAGGAACGCAAGCGCTCGGCCAGCACGGCCGCGGCATGGGCCAGGACGCGGTCGCCGACGGCGTGGCCGTGGCTGTCGTTGATCGCCTTGAAGCGGTCGAGATCGACCAGCGCCACCGCCGCCGGCAGGCCGGTGCGCTGGGCGCGCTCGCGCTCCTTGTCGAGTTCGCCCAGCATGCGCTGGCGGTTGCGCACCCCGGTCAGCGGGTCGAGATCGGCCTGGGCGTGGCGGAAAGCGGCCTGTAGGCGGCGGGCTTGGGCGACGAAATTGCGCGACTTCACGGCCAGCGCCTCGAGTTCCTCGCGCGGGATGTCGGGGCGCTTCGAGGCGCGGCCGCAGATGATGCGCGCGCCCGAATGCAGGCTGCGATGCAACTCGCCCAGCGCGCGGAACGCCGGCTGGGCCACCAGCGGATCGGCGCGATGGGTCTCGTACCAGAGCCCGAAGCGGGTCAGCAGATGGGCGTTGTCGCCGGCGATCTCGGGGCCCGGCTCGGCGCGGCGGATGATGGCGTGATAGACGCCGTGCATCCAGGCCGCCTGCTCGTCGATCGCCTGGTCCAACAGCGCGGCCACGTCGCCGAGCTCGGCCGAGGCTTGCGGCGGCTGGCTCACGACTGAAGCAGCGTCCGCAGGCGCTGGGCGATGGTTTCGGGCGCGGTGCCGGGACGGAAATGGGCGACGTACTTGCCCTCCCGGTTCATGACGTAGGTGAGGCCGGAATGATCGACCGAATAGCCCTCGCCGTCCTTGGGCCGGTTGACGGCGTAGAACACGCGATAGGCCTTGGCGGCGCGGGCGATGTCGGCCTCGCTGCCGGTCAGCCCGATCAGCCCAGGATGGAGATTGCCGAGATAGTCGGCCAGCACCTGCGGCGTGTCGCGCGCCGGATCGACCGTGACGAAGATCGGCGCCACCTTGGCGGCGTCGTTGCCCAGCAGGTCGAGCGCGCCGGCGATGGCGGCCAGTTCGGTCGGGCAGACATCGGGACAATGGGTGAAGCCGAAGAACAGCACCATCGGCCGGCCGCGATAACTCTGGTCGGTGACTCGCCGGCCGGTGTGATCGGTCAACTCGAAGGCGCCGCCGATCAGCGCCTCGCCGCGGCCGGGACCCGCGGGCGAGGCGGCATTGTGCTCGATCCACAGCCGCGCCAGCACCACGCCGGCAAGCCCGGCGACGGCGGCATAAAGCGCGATCCGGAGCAGACGCCAATTCATCCCACCAGCACCATCGCCAGGACTCCTGCCGCCGTCAACGGCCAGGCGATGATGGGCTGCGCGCCCCAGCGAAGCAAGCGGAAGGAAGGTTCGAGCCCGAGGGCGTGAACCACGGCCAGGACGGCGCCGACCGAAAGCGCGGCCCGCGCCGCCTCGCCGGCCAGATCGCGGCCGAGCCCATAACGCCAATGCATGGAAAGCGCGGCGACCGCCGCCGCCAGCGACACCCAGCGTTCGGGATTCACAGCGCCTTGAGGATGCCTTCGACCATCTTCTTGGCGTCGCCGAACAGCATCATGGTGTTCGAGCGATAGAACAGCTCGTTGTCGACCCCGGCATAGCCCGAAGCCATCGAGCGCTTGACGAACAGCACGGTCTTGGCCTTCTCGACGTCGAGGATCGGCATGCCGTAGATCGGGCTGGCCTTGTCGGTCTTGGCGGCCGGGTTGGTGACGTCGTTGGCGCCGATGACGAAGGCGACATCGGCGGTGGCGAACTCGGCGTTGATGTCCTCGAGTTCGAACACCTCTTCATAGGGCACGCTGGCCTCGGCCAGCAGCACGTTCATGTGCCCGGGCATGCGGCCGGCCACCGGGTGGATGGCGTACTTGACCGCCACGCCCTCGGCCTTGAGCTTGTCGCCCATTTCGCGCAGCGCGTGCTGGGCCTGGGCCACTGCCATGCCGTAGCCCGGCACGATGATCACCAGGCCGGCGTTCTTCATGATGAAGCCGGCGTCGTCGGCCGAACCCGATTTGTAGGTGCGGTCCTTGGCCGCGCCCGAGGGCGCCGCGCCCTCGGCGCCGAAACCGCCCAGGATGACCGAGACGAAGGAGCGGTTCATCGCCTTGCACATGATGTAGCTGAGGATCGCGCCCGATGAACCGACCAGCGCGCCGGTGATGATCAGCGCGGTGTTCTCGAGCGTGAAGCCGATACCCGCCGCCGCCCAGCCGGAATAGCTGTTGAGCATCGACACCACCACCGGCATGTCGGCGCCGCCGATCGGAACGATCAGAAGGAACCCGACCAGGAAGGCCAGCGCCGTCATCCACCAGAAGGCGGTGTGGCTTTCGGTGGCGGCGAAATGGCCCAGCGCCAGGACGATGGCGATGCCGATCGCCAGGT
Source organism: Alphaproteobacteria bacterium (assembly GCA_016869515.1). Classification (GTDB taxonomy): domain Bacteria; phylum Pseudomonadota; class Alphaproteobacteria; order VGDZ01; family VGDZ01; genus VGDZ01. The sequence goes on from VGDZ01000027.1 coordinate 16,453, forward strand.
TGAGCCAGTGCTGGCCCTTGAACACGATCGGCGCGCCCGACATCAGCGCCTGCAGCTTGGCAAACGCGATCACCGAGCCCGAGAAGGTGATGGCGCCGATCGCCACGCCCAGGCCCATCTCGATGCGGCTGGCGACCTTGATCGAGCCGACCGAGCCGATGCCGTAGGCGTCGGGCGCGTACAGCGCCGCCGCCGCCACCAGCACCGCCGCCAATCCCACCAGCGAATGGAAGAACGCCACCAGCTGCGGCATCGCCGTCATCGCGACCTTGCGCGCCACCACCGTGCCGACCGCGCCGCCGATGACCATTCCGAGCAGGATCAGTTCGTAGGACAGGATCTCGGGCTTGAGCAGCGTGGTGACGATGGCGATCGCCATCCCGGCCATGCCGAGCAGGTTGCCGCGGCGGGCAAGATCGGGGCTGGACAGCCCGCGCAGCGCCAGGATGAAGAGCGCGCCCGAGACCAGATAGGCCAGCGCGGCGAGATTGTCGGACATGGCGCGTTCCCGGCCCCTAGCGCGGCTTCTTCTTGAACATGTCGAGCATGCGCTGGGTGACGACGAAGCCGCCGAAGATGTTGACCGCCGCCAGGATCACGGCGACGAAGCCCAGCCATTTCGACAGCGACAGCTCGGCCGGCCCGGCCGCGATCAGCGCGCCGACGATGATCACCGAGGAGATGGCGTTGGTGACGCTCATCAGCGGCGTGTGCAGGGCCGGGGTCACGCTCCACACCACGTAATAACCGACGAAGATCGCCAGCACGAAGATCGACAGGCGGAAGACGAAGGGATCGATGCCGGCGGCTTCCATCTCAATTCTCCTTGAACGCCGGATGCGTCACCTGGCCGTCGCGGGTCAGGGTCACGCCTTTGAGGATCTCGTCCTCGAAATCGAGCTTGAGCGACTTGCTCGCCTTGTCGATCAGCGGCGTGAGGAAGGCCAGCAGGTTGCGGGCATAAAGCGCGCTGGCGTCGGTGGCCAGGCGGCTGGCGACGTTGAGGTGGGCGACGATGGTGACGCCGTGCGCCAGCGTGACCTCGCCCGGCCGGGTCAATTCGCAATTGCCCCCGGCCTCGGCCGCCAGGTCGACGATCACCGCGCCCGGCTTCATCGCCTTGACCATCTCGGCGTCGATCAGCCGCGGCGCCGGCCGGCCCGGGATCAGCGCGGTGGTGACGACGATGTCCTGCTTCTTCAGCGTCTCGGCGATCAGCGCCGCCTGCTTCTGCTGGTAAGCCGCGCTCATCTCCTTGGCGTAGCCGGCGGCGGTCTGGGCTTGGCGGAACTCGTCGTCCATCACGGCGACGAAGCTGGCGCCCAGGCTTTCGACCTGTTCCTTGGTCGCCGGCCGGACGTCGGTGGCCGAGACGATCGCCCCCAGCCGCCGCGCCGTGGCGATGGCCTGCAGCCCGGCCACGCCCGCGCCCATCACCAGGACGCGCGCCGGCGCGATGGTGCCGGCGGCGGTCATCATCATCGGCAGCGCCCGGCCGAAATGCTGGGTCGCGTCCAGCACCGCCTTGTAGCCGGCGAGGTTGGATTGCGAGGACAGCACGTCCATCGCCTGGGCGCGGGTGATGCGCGGCATCAGCTCCATCGCCATCGCCACCAGGCCGCGCTTGGCGTAGTCCTTGACCTGGGCGCGCTGGCGGTGCGGATCCAGGATCGCCGCCAGCACCGCTCCCGGCCGCGCGCCGGCCAGTTCGTCGGCGCCCTCGGCCGCCTCGCGCGGACGCTGCACCTTGAGGATGATTTCGGCGTCGGCCAGTGCGGATCGCGCATCGGCCGCGATGACGGCGCCGGCGGCGCGGAAGGCCTCGTCGGACAGACCGGCGCCGTCCCCGGCCCCGGCTTCGACCACGATTTCGGCACCGAGCCCGATCAGCTTCTTGACGGTTTCGGGCGTCGCCGCGACCCGGCGTTCGAGCGGCCGGGTCTCCTTGAGTACCGCGATCTTCACGGAATGATTCGAGCGCGCGGGCTCAGACCACGAAAGCCGCCATCAGGACCAAAACGATCGCGATCGCGACGATCGAATAGGCGGTTACCTTGAGAAAGCCGTTGTAGGTGTCCTTGTGATGGGTCAGGTCCATGACGTCGTCCTCGCGCCTCTGCCGGTCTCGGAATCGGCCGGGACTATGGCAAAAACCCTGCCCCCCCGCAACGCGGCAAGCGGTCGCGGCAGGGGCCGGTCACAGCGTCTTGTGGCTGCCGTCGCACATGGGCGCTTTCTTCGAACGCTTGCAGCCGCACAGCCAGACGGTGGCGTCCTTGTCCTGAATCCAAGTGACCTGCTTGATGCCGGCCTTGGACGAGGTGTGCGAGCCGTCGCAGAACGGCTGGCTTTTGCTGAGGCCGCAGGCGCACCAGGCGTAGCGATAGCCGGCCAGAAGCTCGACCTTGTAGGAGCCTTTCTGGGCGATGACGGGTTCGTCGGACATGCAATTCCCTTGGATTTTGCGGTTGTGGCGCTGGCTTGACGCGACCGCGCGTGGCCTTTAACGGTTATTCGCGACGGTTCGTGCCGTCAAGGGGGGAGCATGCGTCAAGCCGCCGCCGTCAACGCCGATGCCGGCAAGGTCGCCGTGGTCGACGTCAACGCCATGGCCTGGGAAGCCACCGAATGGCAGGGCATCAGGCGCAAGGTGCTGGAATTCGTGTCCGATCCGCGCAAGGGGCGCGAGACTTCGATCCTCGAATTCGCCCCCGGCGCCGCCCTGCCGGTGACGACGCTGGCCGAGCGGCTGGATCTGTTCGTGCTCGAGGGCCAGCTTGGCGACGAACACGGCAGCTATGGCCCGCACACCTTCGTCCGCAATCCGCACGGCACGCGGCACACGCTGCGCTCGGACAAGGGCGCCGTGGTCTACATGAAATGGCGGGTGCCGATCCGGCCGCAGGCGCCCGGCAACCGCATCGTCATCGACGCCGCCACCGCGCAGTGGATGGCCTTTCCCCATCGCGGCTCGGAGGTGTTGCACCTCTATCCCAATGCCGACGGCATCGAGACCGGCCGCATCGGCCATGTCCACGTCAACCGCAAGATCCCCTCGCACGACCATTCGATCGGCGAGGAGACGCTGGTGCTGAAGGGTCGGCTGACCGACGAATACCAAAGCTACGGCCCCGGCACCTGGTTCCGCATGCCCTGCGGCGTGCCGCACGCGCCCTTCACCGGCGACGATCGCTGCATGATGCTGATCCGCGAAGGCGATATGGTCTGGTAACGCGCCGCGAGGCGCGCAGGTCGATAACGCGCCGCGAGGCGCGATGTGTGACGGCGTGCGGGGCACGCAAGGCGAAGTTCGAAGGGGGGAATCTCATGACTGTCCGCAAACCGGGCCTCGGCCCGATCCTGACCGCCGTGGTGGCCGCGCTCACGGCCGGCGCGGCTTCGGCCGCCGACTTCACCATGAAGATCGGCTTGGCGACCATGAACGACATCCAGCACCAATGGGCCAACTGGATGAAGGAAGGCATCGAGGCCAAGAGCAAGGGCCGCATCGCGGTGCAGATCTTCCCGCGCAACCAGCTCGGCACCATCGCCAGCCAGATCGAGGGAACCCAACTCGGCACGGTCGAGGCCTTCGTCGCCCCGGTCGATTTCTTCGCCGGGGTCGATCCGCGCTTCGGCACCTTCAGCATTCCGACCCTGTTCGAGGGCGCCGAGCACGCCGCCAAGACGATCCTCGATCCGGCGCTGAACAAGGAGATCCTGAACCTCGGCGCCGACAAGGGCGTGCAGCTGGTGTCGATCTTCACCTTCGCGCCGGCGCACTACTTCGCCAAGGCGCCGCTGCGCACGATCGACGACTTCAAGGGCAAGAAACTGCGGGTCAACGCCACGCCGGCCGAGCGCGCCAAGATGCGGCAGTTCGGCGCCACCGCCGTGCCGATGGATCTGTCCGAGGTCGTGCCCGGCATCCAGCAGGGCACCATCGACGGCACCATGAGCGCGTCGGCGATCTACGTGAACCTCAAGTTCAACGAAATCGCCAAGACCCTGACCGAGATCAACGACACCATGATCGTCTCGGGCGGGATCGTCAGCCGCGCCTGGCTGGCCAAGCTGCCGGCCGAGCTGCGCCAGGTGGTGACCGAAGAGGGCAACGCCATGCAGCCGCGCATCAACGCGCATTCGCGCGCGCTGGATGCCGAGATGCGCAAGCGCTGGACCGATGCCGGCGGCGAGTTCGTGCGCCTGCCGGCGGCCGACCAGGCGCGCATCAAGCAGCTTCTGGGCGGCATCGGCGAGGAAGTCACCAAGGACAATGCCGCCGTCAATGCCTTCTACCGCCGCCTCAAGGCGGTGGCCGGGAGTTGAACCGACGAGCGCGCGCGGCCGCCGATGGGTCGCCTGGTCTTCGTCGTCCTGCCGCGCTACTTGCTCGGCGGGCTGATGCTGATCGGCGTCGCCTTGGTGTTCGCCAACGTCGTCGGCCGCTATGTCTTCTCGGCGCCGCTGTTCTGGGCCGAGGAAGTGCTGGTCTATCTGGTGATCTGGGGCGTGTTCGTCGGCATGGCCAGCATCGCCTATAACGGCGACCACCTGACCATGGACCTGTTCCATCGTCGATTGAGTCCCGGCTTGGCGCGCGGCGTCAATGCCGCCATCGCGCTGGGCCTGGTGGCGGTGTCGGTCTTCGTCGCCTGGCAGTCCTGGCAGGTGGTGACGCTGTTCTGGAACATCGGCCAGGTCAGCATCGCCGCCGGCATCCCCAAGGCCTTGCCGCACGCCGCCATCGCCGTCGGCTTCGGCCTGACCGCGCTGGCGGTGCTGCTGCGCTGGCGCTCCTATCTGAGCGGAAAGTTCTGATCGCCGCGCCATGGGTTGGGTGCTGGCGCTGTTGCCGCTCGCGCTGTTGGCGCTGGGCTTTCCGTTTTTCCTGATCCTGCTGGCGACCGGGGCGGTGGCGCTGGTGGCGTTCGGCCAGGTGCCGCCGACCGCGATCCATCAGGTGATGTTCTCGGCGCTGGACAAGTACGCGCTGCTGGCGGTGCCGTTCTTCATCTTCGCCGGCGACTTGATGGGCCGCGGCGGCGTCTCGATCCGTCTGATCCGCTGGATGCGCTCGATGATCGGCGGCTTTCGCGGCAGCATGCCGTTCACCGCGCTGGGCGCCGCCACCGCCTTCAGCGCGATCTCGGGCTCGACCGCCGCCACCGTCGCCGCCATCGGCGGGCTGACCTACAAGCAGCTGCGCGAGGACGGCTATGACGAGCGCTTCTCGACCGGGCTGTTGATCTCGGCCGGGGCGATCGACAACCTGATCCCGCCCTCGATCGGATTCATCCTCTACGGCATCGCCGCCGAGGCCTCGATCATCAAGCTGTTCGCGGCCGGCATCATGCCGGGCCTGGTGCTGGCGGCGTTCTTCGGCGCCTACATCCTGTGGCATGCGACGCGGCGCGGCGAGCGCGGCCGGCCGCATTTCCGCTGGTCCGAATTCTGGGCCGCCAGCCGCGACGGCATCTGGTCGATCGCGGCGCCGGTGTTTATCTTGGGCGGCATCTACGCCGGCGTGTTCTCGCCCACCGAGGCGGCCGGGATCGCCTGCGTCTATGCCATCGTCGTCGTCGGCCTGGTCTACCGCGAAGTCAGCCTGGCCGGGATCTTCGATTCCGCCGCCCGCTCGCTCTATTTGACGGCACAGATCTTCGTCATCGTCGCCGCCGCCGCGGTCTATGGCTGGCTGTTGACCACCAACGGCGTGCCGGCGGCGTTGGCGCGCTTCGTCGACACGCTGGAGGTGCCGCCCTGGGCGGTGCTGCTGGCGATCAATTTGCTGCTGCTGGCGGTGGGCTGCGTGTTGGACACCGCCTCCTCGATCCTGGTGTTGACGCCGCTGTTGGCGCCGGTGGCCAAGGCGATCGGCGTCGATCCGATCCATTTCGGGGTGGTGACGATCATGAACCTCAGCATCGGCACCTTCACCCCGCCCTTCGGCATCAACATCTTCGTCGGCCAGGCGGTGTTCAAGGCGCCGCTGTCCAGCGTCTATCCTGGGCTGATGCCGTTCATCGCCGCCGCCCTCGCCGCGCTGGCGGTCGTGACCTATATTCCGTCGCTGTCGTTGTGGATCCTCAACTATATCGGATGACCGTGAGCCACGCCCATTCCCACGCCCCGATCGACGTGCACGCGCATTGGTATCCGCGCGCCTTTCTCGACTTGCTGGCGCGCGAGGGCGCCGCGCACGGCCTGGAATGGCGCGAGGTTCCGGGCCAGGGCCCGCAGTTCAAGGTCGGCCATCTCGCCACCGGGCCGGTCGGGCCGAGCTACGTCGATCTCGATGCGCGGCTGGCGGCGATGGACGCCCAGGGCGTGGCGATGCACGCGCTGTCGGTCTCGCAGCCGATGACCTATTGGGCGGCGCCGGGCTACGCCGAGCGGCTGTCGGCCTGCTACAACGACGCCCTGGCCGAGGCCCATGCCCGTCATCCCAAGCGCCTGGTCGGCCTCGCCACCCTGCCGATGCACGCGCCCGATCTGGCGCTGCGCGAGGTCGAGCGCTGCGCCAAGCTTGTGGGCGTGCGCGGCTTTTATCTCGCCACCCGCATCAACCAGCGCGAGCTGTCCGACCCCGCCTTCTTCCCGGTCTACGAGCGCATCGAGGCGCTGGGCCTGCCGATATTCCTGCATCCGGTGATGGTGATCGACGCGGCGCGGCTGGAGAAGTTCTACCTCACCAACCTGCTCGGCAATCCGTTCGAATCCGCCATCGCCGCCGCGCATCTGATTTTCGGCGGCGTGCTGGACCGCTTTCCGCGCCTGGACTGGGTGCTGCCCCATGCCGGCGGCGCCTTTCCCTGGCTGGTCTGGCGTCTCCGGCGCGGTTGGCAGAAGCGCCAGGACCTGCCGAAACTGTCGCGCGATCCGGCCGACTATCTCACGCGCTTCCACTACGACACCATCGGCTATTCCGATCACGTCACCGAATTCCTGGTGGCGCGGGTCGGCGCCGAGCGCGTGCTGATGGGCAGCGACTACTGCTTCCCGATCGCCTACGAACGCCCGGTCGAGATCGTCACCGCCCACCCGACGCTGGACGCAGGCCAAAAGCGCGCCATCGTCGAGGACAATGCGCGGCGGCTGCTGCGAGTCTAGCAGCCGGAGCTATTTGTGGAGCCTCAATGGGTTGTCCTCGGCTAGACCGCGATCGGTTCCTAGGGAATCGCGGTCCAGCGCAGGATACGAGGGCATGATTCACGATCTGTCTTGAACTCTATGGTTCAAGACAGATCGATCATGCCCTAGTGTCACCAATGCCGAAATCAGCCATAGCGTGATCGAACCAAGCCGACGATTCATGGCAGTCCATCAGAATAATCCGTATACGAACGGCATGTTCACGTCGTCTTCCGAGAGCACGAAGAGCAGACCAAGCACGAGTAAGGTCACAACCAAGGCAACGACGATGTAGCGCTTCATGCTGATCTGGCCTGCCGCCGGGTTAGATCGACTCGCGGTCAAGCTAACATCGCCTGTCACTCGAAGTCCACGGGGCCGAGATAGCCGAGCGTGGAGTGTCGTCGCCGGGGATTGCAGAAGCGCTCGATGTAGTCGAGGACATCCGCCATGGCCCGGTCTCGGGCTCGACAGGTCTTGCCGGCGGTTCTTTTTAGGATGTCCCGCTCCGCCTTCAGCCTGACGACATCGCGGCGCAGCCGCTCGATCTCCGACTGCGCGGGCTTCACCCGGCCCCGGCCGGGACCGCGTGTTGCGGATCGGCCAGGATCACCTTGATCCAGGTCCGCAGCACGTTCGGACGAACGTCGAGATCGCGCGAGGCTTGCGCCGGCGACACGCCTCGTTCTTTCACCGGTCGGTACGCCTCAAGCTTGAATTCCCTGCCGAACGTCCTGCGTCCCAAGCCGCACTTCCGGTTCCATCATCAAACACCTAAACCCGATGTCATCGGAACCGGCAGCAGGCGATCTAGCAGGTTGCTGAAAAAGGGTTTCGAGGCGTGTCAGCGAGCAAAATTGAATCAAAATGGATCGACTTTCGATTCTGATCTTTCGTCGTTACGCACGCCACGATTCTTTCGTTTCGTGTTTCACCATTCCCACCAAGTTTTTCAGCAGCCTGCTAGTGGCTACTGGCGGACGTACCATAGCTTTCATGCCCCGCGAGCGAATCGTCTCGCGAGTTGGAGTTCGTTGACAACCCCATTATCTAAAGTAGAGTGTTGGGTTGGGTCTCGAGTTCCGCGAGGCAAATAAGGATCAGTGAGTTCGGTGATCACGCGGTTCACGATCCTGCGCGTCGCGGTGACGCTGCTCGGGCTGCTAGGGGCAGCGCTCGCGATTTTTTTGCTGGTCCACTTTGATGTGTACCTGCAGAGTCTGGCTCGTCGCATAGCCCTGGCAGTCATGGTGGCAGGCGGCGCTATGGCCGTGTATGCCGGCCTGCGGTACCGCGTCGTCGCAGGCCTTGTCGTGACCGCTTCCGTTTCCGCGCTCGGCGCGCTGTATTTGGCTGAAACGGCCCTATGGCTTATGCGTCCTTTGGAGCCGGCCGGCCCGACTTTCCCTGCAGAAAACGCCCAAAGCGCCCTGCTGCAGGCCGCGCATAGGGAAGGGCGCGCTGTGTATCCGCTGGCCAATGTGACGTCCTTGTTGGAGAAAGGCGCTGATGGAAGGCGCATTCCGACGACGATGCTCGCCGGTGAGCCGGCTCTGAAGCTGGGTGGTGTCTCGGAGTCCACGACTCTTTTTTTCGACGAAACCAAGAGTCGATGGACTGAGGTGTCCTCGGACCGTTACGGCCATCGCAATCCGGACCTCGTCTGGGACTTGGCCCCTGTCGACGCTCTCGTTGTCGGGGCGTCCCACGTCGTCGGGTTCGCAGCGGCGCCGGACAGCGATTTCGTTTCGCTGTTTGGCAACGATCGCAAGGTGGCGCGGCTCGGGATCGGCGGCATCTCTGAATTGTTCAAACTGGCCATGCTTCGGGAATATGGGCCGCTGATCTCTCCCAAAATCGTGTATTGGGCCTATTCCGACCGCAACGATCTACAGGAAAATTTGACCGCGGAGTTGTCGACGCCCACGCTGAGCGCCTATCTCGATCCTGGCTTTCGGCGTGACGTGGCGCGCCACGAGGCGGAGCTCAGCACTCAACTGCGGTCCCAGATGCGCAAGAAATTCACCACCCAGGACGCCGTGTTCGCTCCCAATCCGACTTCACACCCGATCGAATGGACCCGTGTTGCCCGCCTTGAACGCCTTCGGTTGCGTGTTGGTCTGACGGGTAGTCCGGTTCCAAAGGCCAATCTGTTGGGGTGGCGGCAAGCGATGCTCGTCGCACGGAACTCAGTCGCCGCGTGGAATGGGCAACTGGTCATACTGTATTTGCCAATGATTCAAACGCTGAAGTCCCGGCGCAACGACCCGGTGAAGGTGGATATCGAGCGTATTCTCGACGAGCTTGACATCCCCATTGTCGATATGACGCCCGTCTTCTTTCGGTCCGCGGCACCAATCAGCTACTTCACCATGCCCGACGGCGCCCTCAACAACCACTATGTCGAAAGCGGCCATCGGCTCATCGCCGCATGCCTGGCGTGGTTTTTCGACCGGCATGTTGTTTTGCGTTCACCCGTTTCCGAAACCTGCCCAGCGCGCGAACAATGACCGCTTCGACAAAGCCGACCCGTAGTGGCGGGGCGAAAAAGACGATTGCGAATGTCGGGGCGGCAATTGCCACGGTTCTCGTCGTCGGCGTGATTGGCGAGGTGATGCTTCGCGTGAAGAGCAGCGATCAGAAGTCCTATTCGGTTGAAATGTGGCGCTACGCGAAGACGCTGAAGCAGCCTGACCCGCTGCTCGGCCACGTCCATATTGCCAATGCGGCCGCGCGGTTGCAGAACGTCGACATCTCGATCAACAGTTGGGGCCTACGAGGTCCGGAGCCAGGGCCTGTGGATCCGACACGGAGGCGGGTCCTGGTTCTCGGCAGTTCCATCACGCTCGGCTGGGGCGTGGCGGAAGACAAGATTCTCACTTCTCTGCTGCAGCACCGGCTAGGTGGTGGAGTCGAAGTCCTGAACGGCGGAATCGGAAATTACACCGCGGAGCGCTATGTCGGTCTTTTCAAGACTCATCTTCGAGCGTTGAAACCCGACGTGATTGTCGTTCACTATTTCCTGCGCGATGCCGAAATACTACCGCCGGCTTCCGGAGGCTGGCTCATGCGCAACAGCCAATTGGCCCTCATGCTATGGCAGGCGGCCGCAAACGTCATGCATGGGCGGGATGACTTGACCGGCCTTGAAGACTATTACAAGGCAATGTACGCGGCTGGGAGCGAGGGCCGCATACGCATGGAAGCAGCCTTGGCAGAACTCGACACAATCACTCGGCCGGCGGGAATTACGGTCGTGCTCGCGATGATGCCGGACATCCATCGTCTCAAACCGTATCCCTTCGGCTTCGTGAATGAGCAGATGCGGGATTTGGCAGGGCGGCTAGGCTGGGCCTATGTCGACTTGCTCGACGCTTTCAAGGACGTTCCAGATGCGAAGGCACTCTATGCAATTCCTGGCGATCCACACCCGAATGCCGCCGGCCACGCCATGATGGCCGACGTTTTGACGCCGGTGCTGCAGAAACTGGGAGTGGGCAGAGCGGCGAAATGATCTTTTATTCTCCCACCTTCCTTATCTTTTTCCTGATCTTTCTCGCTGGCCTGCCTTTCGTCGGTCGCGGCTCGCTCTTGAAGTGGTATGTGCTGCTATCCAGTTGGATTTTTTATGCTTGGTGGAATCCTTTCTATCTGCCCGTACTGATCGTTCTGTCGCTGTTGGGCTACGGCGGAGGGCTGATCGTGGCGCGACACCAGGGATGGACACCGGCCGTCATTGCCCTTCTGCTGCTGCCGCTGATCGGCTTCAAATATGCCGGCTTCATAGTCGCAAATATCGAAGAGGTCTTCGCCATCGACATTCCCTTCCAGCCGGATTGGTCGCTGCCGCTGGGCGTGTCATTCATTACCTTTACCGTCATCTCCTACGTGGTCGATATCAAGCGTCAGGCGCTCGCGCCCGAGCGAACATTCGGGCGGGTCGGCCTGTTCGCGGCATTTTTCCCCCACTTGGTGGCGGGCCCCATTCTGCGCGGTCGCGAACTGTTGCCGCAACTCCGTGCCATTCACATCAGCACGGCAATGGTGCCGTTTGGCCTTCTGCTTTTTTCAATTGGTGCAGCCAAGAAGGTGATCCTCGCAGACGGCGTCGCGCCTTGGGTTGACACCATTTACGCCAGCACCACGCCGCTCACCGCAGGGCAATCGCTGCTCGCCTTCTATGGCTTCGCCGTTCAGATCTACGCGGACTTTTCGGGCTACACCGACATGGCGCTTGGACTAGCGGCGATCATCGGGGTTCGGCTTCCGCGCAATTTCGAGCGGCCGTATCTCGCTGCATCCGTCCGAGAATTCTGGCACCGCTGGCACATGACGCTGTCCCGCTGGTTGCGCGACTATGTTTACATCCCCATGGGAGGCAATCGCCGCGGCTATGGCCGCATGCTTCTTGCACTCATGGCTACGATGTTGATCGGTGGGCTGTGGCACGGGGCGTCCTGGGCCTTTGTGATCTGGGGCGGGCTGCATGGCGCAGCCTTGGTGCTGGAACAACTCCAACGGCGCTATTGGCCGACTATGCCGACAATCCCGCTTTTCCTTCGCCGCCTCTTCGTGTTTCATTTTGTTGCTTTCGCCTGGATCCTGTTTCGAGCGCGCGACCTGGCGCATTTCGAAAAAATCGTCGATGGCCTGTGGATCGCGCCCGAATGGTCCGCGTACGCGAGTGCCGTAGCGTGGCCCGCATGCCTGATCTTGGTGGCGTTGCTTGTGCATCCGATCGACAGTGTGTCCCGCGTGCGCTGGCTGGCTCGCGCGATGCCGAAGCCGGTTGTGGTCACGCTTGCGATCGTGACCATGGTGCTTTGCGCCGCCTTGTCCATCGGCAACCCGGGCACGTTCATCTATTTCGATTTTTAGAGATTGGCCTGCTGCCGGTTCCGATGACACCGGGTTTAGGTGTTTGATGATGGAACCGGAAGTGCGGCATGGGACGCAGGACGTTCGGCAGGACATTCAAGCTTGAGGCGTACCGGCTGGTGAAGGAACGGGGCGGGTCGCCGGCGCAAGCCTCGCGCGATCCGGCCGACTATCTCACGCGCTTCCACTTGGGCATGATCGATCTGTCTTGAACAATAGGGTTCAAGACAGATCGTGAATCATGCCCTCGTATCCCGCTCTGGACTGCGATCCGCGGTTCATAGGGAATCGCGGTCGTGATTCCCTATGAACCGATCGCGGTCAAAGACACCATCGGCTATTCCGATCACGTCACCGAATTCCTGGTGGCGCGGGTCGGCGCCGAGCGCGTGCTGATGGGCAGCGACTATTGCTTTCCGATCGCCTACGAACGCCCGGTCGAGATCGTCACCGCCCACCCGACGCTGGACGCAGGCCAAAGGCGCGCCATCGTCGAGGACAATGCGCGGCGGCGGCTGAAGGTTTGAATCGAACTACACCGGGCTTCCGGGCGGGAAGCTGGGCTTGCGCTTTTCCTTGTGCGAGGCGAGGCCTTCCTTGACCTCCGGGCCGGTGAAGCCGAGGAACTCCAGCGCCAGCGAGGTATCGAAACTGGGGCCGGCCATGCGGAACCAGTTGTTGAGCGCGTATTTGGTCCAGCGGATGGCGGATTGCGCGCCGGCCGCCAGCCGCCGCGCCACTTCCAGCGCCTTTTGATCCAGCTCGGCGTCGTCCACCGCCAGCGACACCAGCCCAATGCGCTCGGCCTCCTCGCCGCTGACCGCATCGCACAGCAATAGGTAATATTTGGCCTTGGCCATGCCGCACAGCAGCGGCCAGATGATCACCGAGTGATCGCCCGCCGCCACGCCCAACCGCGTGTGGCCGTCGACGATCTTGGCGGTCTTGGCGGCGATCGAGACGTCGGCCAGCAATCCCGCCACCAATCCGGCGCCGACCGCCGGCCCGCGCATCGCACTGACCACCGGCTTCGAGCAGTTGATGACATTGTAGACCAGGTCGCGCGCTTCCTTCCAAACCTGGGCGCGAGTGTCGAAATCGGCCACGATCTTTTCGATCATGTCGAAATCGCCGCCGGCCGAGAACGCCTTGCCGGCGCCGGTCAGGATCGCGACCGAGACCTCGGGATCGGCATCGACGTCCCGCCAGATCTCGGCCAGCTCGCGATGCATGACGGCATCGGCCGCGTTCAGCCGGTCGGGCCGATCCATGACGATCTTGAGGATGCGCGGTTCGACGAACGAAACGGACAGGCGGCTGTAGCGGGCATAGCGGCTGGTCATGGGGCTCTCCTTGTCGGTCGCGGACTTTGACCCCGCGGGCCGCGGCGATCAAGCTTGCCCGTGACGCAGGCGCCGGACCATTATGCCGCCGGGTCGGTCGTCGAGGTGTCCATGCCGGTTCGGTCTTCGCTCAAGCCCGGTCTCTACAAGGATTCGGTGGCGCTGATGCGCGTCGCCGAGGCGCTGCAGGCTCGACCCGGCATTTCGCGCGCTTCGCTGATGATGGGCACCGACGCCAACAAGGCGATCCTGGCCGAGGCCGGACTGCTGGATGCGGCGCTGAAGGCGGCCAAGCCCGACGATCTGATGATCGCGGTCGAGGGCAAGGCGGGAGCGCTCGATGGCGCAATGGCCGCCGCCGAAAGCGAACTGGCCGGAGCGGCGGCGCCGAGCGGCCCGCGGGCGATCGGCCGGATTGCGCCGCGCAGCATCGCCATGGCGCTGGGCGCCGGGACCAAGGCCGATCTGGCCCTGATCTCGGTCCCGGGGCCCTATGCCGGCGCCGAGGCGCTGAAGGCGGTGGGCGCGGGGCTGGACGTCTTGCTGTTCAGCGACAACGTGCCGGTCGAACAGGAAATCGCCGTCAAGCAGGCGGCGCGCGCCGCCGGCCGGCTGGTGATGGGCCCGGATTGCGGCACGGCGCTGATCGACGGCCGTCCGCTCGGCTTCGCCAATGTCGTGCCGCGCGGCCGCATCGGCCTGGTCGCCGCCTCGGGCACCGGATTGCAGGAAGTCATGTGCCGCATCGCCGCGGCCGGAGAAGGCATCAGCCAGGCCTACGGCACCGGCGGGCGCGATCTGTCCGAGGCGGTGGGCGGCATCGCCATGCTGACCGCGCTCGAACGCCTCGGCCGCGATCCCGACACGCGCGTCATGGTCATGATCTCGAAGCCGCCCACGGCGTCGGTCGCCGACACGGTGCTGACGGCGGCGCGCGCCACCGGCAAGAAGCTGGTGGTGCTGTTCCTGGGGGCGCGGCCCGATCTGCCGGGCATCGGTCATGTCGCGGCCACGCTGGAGGAGGCCGCCAGCGCGGCGGTGGCGTTGGCGCGCGGGCGTTCGACCCGCGCCCTCAAGCCCGCGCCGGCACCAGCCTTGCCCGAGGCAAGCCGGCTGGCCCGGCGTCAACGTTTCATGCGCGCGCTTTTTTCCGGCGGCACCTTCGCCGCCGAGACCCAGCACATCCTGGCCACTGCCGGCATCGCCTGCCGATCCAACGTTCCCATCGACAAGCGGCTGGCGCTGAAGGACCCGCATACAAGCGTCGGCCATAGCGTGATCGACCTGGGCGAGGACGCCTTCACCGTCGGCCGGCCGCATCCCATGATCGATCACGGCCAGCGCATCGACCGCCTGGCGCGCGAAGCCCGCGATCCCGAGGTGGCATTGATCCTGTTGGATGTGGTGCTGGGCCATGGCAGCCATGCCGATCCGGCTTCGGTGCTGGCCCCGGCCATTGCCGGCGCCAAGAAAGCCGCCAAGCGCGCCGGACGCGTGCTGCCGGTCTTGGGCTTCGTCACCGGCACCGCGGGCGATACCCAGGGCCTCGATCGCCAACGCGCGGCGCTGAAGGCCGCCGGCATGGTGCTGGCGCCGACCAGCGCCGCCGCCGCCCGCGCCGCCGCCAAGCTGCTGGCGCGGCGGTGAGGGCGAGGATCCTGCCGTGATCCGGATCGGCGATCGCGCGCTGGCGGCGCTGCGCCGCAGCCGGGGCCGGGCCGAGGTGCTGGCGCCGCTCAGCCGCTCGACCTATTTCCTGGCCGCGGGCCGGTTGATCTGGCTGGGCGTGCCGGGCCAACCCTTGCACCCGCGCGCAATTCTATCCGACGCCTTGCCCGCGCCCGAAAGCTTGGCCGCGCTCGCGCCTTGGAAACCCCGACAGCCGCGGCGGACCGACGGTTTACGCGAGGCGGCCAAGCGTCTGCGGCCGCGGCTCGCGACCCTCGGACCGCCGCGCGGCCTGGGCGCGCTCTTGTTCGGAAAGCGGCCAGCCTTTCCTCTGCACCAGGCCGGAGCCGCCCTGCGCGCGCTGCCGCGCTCGGCACCGGCCCTGTTGGGCCTCGGACCCGGCCTGACGCCTTCGGGCGACGACGCCGTCGGCGGCTTTCTCTTTGCTCGCCGGCTGCTGGGTCGCAAGCCGCCGCGGCGATTGCTGGCCCTTGCACGGCGGCGCACGACGCGGATCAGCGCCGTGCTGTTGGCCGATCACGCCATGGGCCGCAGCTTCGAGCCGCTGCACGAATTGGCCCTGGCCCTGGCCGAGGGGCGCGAGGACGCGGCGCTGGCGGCGGCCAGGCGGCTGGTGGCGATCGGCCATTCCTCGGGCTGGGACATGTTGACCGGGTTCATGCGCGGCGTGGGAGCGTGGGGACGATGACGGTGCTCAATCTGGGCGTGGCCGATTTCGCGCGGCCGCTGTCCGATGCCGAGACCCTCGACTGGCGGCCGCCGGGCGACGGCGATCCCGGCCGCGCCTGGCGGCTGGCGCGCCTCATGTCGGGCTCGGCCGCGGCGCGCATCGACGCGGCCAACCGGACGGCGATGGAGCGCGTTCTGGCGGCGCAGCCGGTGCTGGTCGACATCGCGCTGCATGCGCGCGATGTGTGGCCCGATCTCGGCCGCCGGCTGCTACATGCCGGGCCGCCGATACCCTGGCAGAAGATGTGCGCGCCGATGCAGGGCGCCGCCATCGGCGCGGTGATCTACGAGGGCTGGGCCGAGGACGCCAAGGCTGCCGAGGCGTTGCTGGCCAGCGGCGCCGTTCCGATGTCGCCCTGCCACGACCGTGCCGCGGTCGGACCGATGGCCGGGATCGTCTCGTCGTCGATGCCGCTGTGGGTGGCGCGCAACGCCGATCGCGGCAATCTGGCCTACACCAATTTCAGCGAGGGTATCGGCCGAGTGCTGCGTTTCGGCGCCAACGGCCCGGACGTGATCGAGCGCCTGCGCTGGGTCGAGCGCGTGCTGGCGCCCGGCCTGAAGGCGGCGCTGGCGCGGATACCGGGCGGCGTCAACCTCAAGTCGATCCAGTCGCAGGCGCTGCTGATGGGCGACGAGGTGCATTCCCGCAACGCCGCCGCCACCATGCTGTTCCTGCAGCAGATCGCGGCGCCGCTGTTCGAGTGCTCGATCCCCGCCGCCGACAAGAGCGCGATCCACGGCTTCATCGCCGCCACCGGCCAGTTCTTCCTCAACCTGTCGATGGTCGCGGCCAAGGCGATCATGGATGCCGGCCATGGCGTCGCCGATGCCTCGCTGGTGACGGCGATGGCGCGCAACGGGGTCAATGTCGGCATCCGCGTCTCGGGCCTGGGCCAGGCTTGGTTCGAGGCCCCGGCCGGGATGCCGGACGGGCTCTATTTCCCGGGCTTCAAGCCGGGCGACGCCAATCCCGATCTGGGCGATTCCGCCATCACCGAGACCGCCGGCTATGGCGGCTTTTCGCTCGCCGCCTCGCCGGCCTTGGTGCAACTGGTCGGCGGCACGGTCGAGGCCGCCTTCGCCGCCTCGCGCGAGATGCTGCACATCACGCTCGGCCGCAATCCGGCTATGACGATCCCGGCCTTGGACTTCGGCGGCGCGCCGATCGGCATCGATCCGCGCAAGGTGGTCGACAGCGGCATCCGGCCGATCATCACCACCGGCATGGCGCACCGCCAGGCCGGGATCGGCCAGGTCGGCGCCGGCATCGTCCGCGCGCCGATGGGCTGCTTCCTGGGCGCGATCGACGCGCTGGCGGCGAAGCTGGGAGTGGCCTGAGATGCTGACCGCACGCCAGGCGCGCCGCGGCATGGCGGTGGCGCCGCATCACCTGGCGGCCGAGGCCGGCCTGCGCGTGCTGCGCGAGGGCGGCGGCGCGGTCGAGGCGATGGTGGCGATGGGCGCCGCCATCGCCGTGGTCTATCCGCACATGACCGGCATCGGCGGCGACGGCTTTTGGCTGATCGACGCGCCGGGCTGGAAGACGCCGGTGGCGATCGATGCCTGCGGCCGCGCCGCGCGCCTGGCCGACATTGCCTTCTACCGCCGGCGCGGCCATACGACGATTCCGACCCGCGGGCCGCTGGCCGCCAACACCGTCGCCGGCGCGATCTCGGGCTGGCAGGCGGCGCTGAAACTGGCCAAGGCCAAGCTGGGCGCGCGGCTGCCCTTGAAGCGGTTGCTGGACGACGCGATCCACTGGGCCGAGCAGGGCGCGCCCGCCACCGCCAGCCAAGGCAATTACACCGCGCGCTTTCTGGCCGAGCTTGCGCCGCAGCCGGGCTTCGCCCAGGCCCTGTTGGACCAGGGCCGGCCGCCAGCCGCGGGCACGATGCGGCGCATGCCGGAGCTGGCGAAGACGCTGCGGCAATTGGCGCGGCGCGGCCTGGACGACTTCTATCGCGGCGAATTGGCGACGGCGATGGCGGCCGAGCATGAACGCCTGGGCGGACCCTTGCGTGCGGCGGATTTCCGCGCTCACAAAGCGGCGCTGGTGAAACCGTTATCCGTTGCCTTGCGCGCGGGCACGGTCTTCAACCTGCCGCCGCCGACTCAAGGCGTTTCGTCCCTGACGATCCTCGGCCTGTTCGAGCGCCTGGGCGTGGCCGAGGCCGAAGGCTTCGATTTCGTCCATGGCCTGGTCGAGGCGACCAAGCAGGCTTTCCTTTGGCGCAACCGCCATGTCGCCGACCCCAAGGTCATGACCGCCGATCCGCGCGCCGAGCTGACCGCGGAAGCGCTGGACCGGAGCGCGGCGCGCATCGACCGCCGCCGCGCCTTGCCCTGGCCGCAGCCGGCCGCCAAGGGCGACACGGTGTGGATGACAGCGGCCGATGCGCGCGGCACGGTGGTCAGCTACATCCAAAGCGTCTATTGGGAGTTCGGCTCGGGCGTGGTGCTGAACGACAGCGGCGTGATGTGGCAGAACCGCGGCGCCTCGTTCCAGCTCGACCCCCAGGCGGTCAACGCGCTGGCGCCCGGGCGCAAACCCTTCCACACCTTGAATCCGGCCCTGGCGCGGTTGCAGGACGGAAGGGTCATGGCCTATGGCACCATGGGCGGCGAGGGCCAACCCCAGACCCAGGCCATGATCTTCACCCGCCACGTTTCTTACGGCCAGGAATTGCAGCGCGCCGTCACCGCGCCGCGCTGGCTGCTGGGCCGCACCTGGGGTCAGGAGACCACCACGCTCAAGCTGGAACGGCGTTTTCCCGAAAGCCTGTTCGGCGCATTGGGCGCGGCCGGGCACGACGTCGAATGGCTGCCGGAATGGTCGGACTTCGTCGGCCACGCCCACGCCCTGGTGCGCCATGCCGATGGAAGGCTGGAAGGCGCCACCGATCCCCGCGCCGACGGCGCGGCGGCGGGATTCTGATGCGCCCGCACCGCCGTCAGTTCCTGGCCGGCGCCGCGGCGCTTGGGCTGGCGCTACCGGGTGCGGCGCAGAGCCGGACGCTGGTGGCGGCGCCGGCGCGCCAGAACCTGGCCGGCCCCGGCCATCCCGACACCGAGGTCTGGGCCTATGACGGCCAGGTGCCGGGTCCGGTGCTGCGCTTTCGCCAGGGCCAGCGGCTCGCGCTCCGGCTCGACAATCGTTTGCCCGAGCCGACCACGATTCATTGGCATGGGCTGCGGCTGCCGATCGACATGGACGGCGTGCCCGGGATTTCGCAGCCGTCGGTCGCGCCGGGTGCCGCGTTCGACTACGCTTTCGATCTCAAGGACGCCGGAACCTACTGGTATCACCCGCACGCCAATTCCGGCGCGCAGCTGGGTCGCGGCCTGGCGGGCGCCTTGATCGTCGACGAAGCGGTGCCGGTCTCGGGCTTCTCGCGCGACGTGGTCTGGCTGCTGCAGGATTTCCGGCTCGAACGCTCGGGCGCGATCCGCGCCGATTTCGGCAATCGCCACGACGCCTCGCATGACGGCCGGCTGGGCAACACCGTCACCCTCAACGGCAGCGTCGTCGAGCGGTTCGCGGTCGCGCCGGGCGAGCGCATCCGGCTCAGGCTGATCAACGCCGCCAATGCCCGCATCTTCACGCTCGATTTCGAGGACCTGCCGGCGACGGCGATCGCGCTCGATGGCCACCCGGTCGAACCGCACCGGCCGCAGGATCAAGTCGTCGAACTGGGTCCCGGCCAGCGGGTCGATCTGGCGTTGGACATTGCGATGCGGCCGGGCGAGCGGCGCGCGGTGATCGATCGCTTCCGGCCGCGCGAGGCCTGGCGGCTGGTCGATCTCGACGCCAGCCTGGCGCCGGTGCCGCCGCCG
>VGDZ01000028.1 GCA_016869515.1 Alphaproteobacteria bacterium
GGCGCCGGCCGGCGGCCTCGCGCCGAGCCAGGCGAGCGAGACTTCGCTGCTCTATACCTCGGGCACGACCGGCCGACCCAAGGGCTGCATCCTGACCAATCTTTATTATCTCAATGCCGGGCGCTGGTACGCCGACCTCGGCGGCCTGGTCAGCTTTCGGCAAGGCCAGGAGCGAGTCTACAACCCGCTGCCGCTCTATCACATGAACGCGCAGGCGGTTTCGGCCACCGCCGCCATCCTGACCGGCGGCTGCCTGATCATGCCCGACCGGTTCCATCCCAAGCATTGGTGGGCCGACATCGCCGCGACGCGGGCCAGCATCGTCCACTATCTCGGCATCGTCCCGCCGGTCTTGCTCAACCAGCCGGAGACGCCCGAGGAGCGCGCGCACCGGGTGCGCTTCGGCATCGGCGCCGGGGTCGAGCCGCAGCTTCACGCCGTGTTCGAGCGCCGCTTCGGTTTCCCCCTGGTCGAGGTCTGGGGCATGACCGAAACCGGCCGCATCACCGCCGATTGCCACGAGCCCCGCCGGATCGATACCCGCGCCTTCGGCCGGCCGCTCAAGGACCTCGAAGGCCGGGTGGTCGACGACCAGGATCGCGAGGTGCCGCGCGGCACGCCGGGCGAATTGGTGGTGCGCGCGGCCGGACCCGATCCGCGCCGCGCCTTCTTCTCGGGCTATCTCAAGAACCCGCAGGCGACCGAGGAAGCCTGGCGCGGCGGCTGGTTCCATACCGGCGACGTCGTCACCCAGGACGCAAGCGACATGTTCTATTTCGTCGACCGCAAGAAGAACATCATCCGCCGCTCGGGCGAGAACATCGCCGCCGCCGAGATCGAGGCCTGCATCCAGGCCCATCCCGAGGTGGCGCAAGTGGCGGTGCTGGCGGTGCCGGACGAGCTGCGCGAGGAAGAGGTCATGGCCTGCTTGGTGCCGATGCCGGGGGTGGCGGGAGACGCCGCCCTGGCCGACCGGGTGATGGCGTGGTGCCTGGAGAAGCTGGCCTATTACAAGGCGCCGGGGTGGATCGCGATGCTGGGCAAGCTGCCCACCACCGGGACGCAGAAAGTGCAGAAGACCCAGATCTTCCCGGGCGGCGAGGATCCGCGCCGGCGACCGGGCGTGCTGGACCTGCGCGGGCGCAAGAAGCGAAGCTGATCAGAAGGCGGCGCGCACCGTCTCGGCCATCAGCGAGACCCGCTCCAGCGCAGCCTTGAGTTCGCGATGGTCGCGGCGCTTGAGATGCGCGGGCTCGATGCGCGAGGCCGGCTCGCGGCCGGCGGCGATGTCGGCCAATTGTTGATCGAGCGCGAGGCGCATCAACACGCGCAGCGCTTCGGCCAGGCCCTGGGCATCGTCCTCGTTGAGCGACTTGTGCTCGGCCAAAAGCGCGATGCGCCTGAGGGTCGCGACCTCGGCGATGCCGTGCTTGAGTGCCATCACCCGCGCCCCCGAGGTCAGGGTCAACAATCCTCCGCGTTTGAGTTCGAGTTTGCCGCGTTCGGTGCGCAGCCGACCGAAGGGACCGAGCGCCGTGCCGTGCTGGCCGGCCTGGTCCGCCAACAGGCGGAGGAAAGGTGGCGACTTGGCGGCTTGGGCGACGGCGTAGGTGCGCAGGGCCTGCGACAGGCTGCCGTCGCCGCCGGCATGGCGGAAGTCGTAGAAGATATCGACCGAAAGCAGGCTGTCGCCCTGCGGTCGTGACACCCAGCCGTCGATGCGGCGCTTCCATTCCGAGAGCGAACCCCGCCACTTGGCCTCGCGCGCCATCACCCCGCCCTTGCACAAGGGCACGCCCGCGGCATCCAAGGTCTCGGCCAGCATCGCGCCCATGCGCGCGAAATAGGCGTCGGCCTCGGCCGGGGCCGAGTCGGCCCAGACCAGGGCATTGTCCTGGTCGGCGGAAAACAGGCTTTCGCCGCGGCCGCCCGAACCCAGCACCAGCACTGCCCAGGGCGCCGGCGCCTCGCCCAGCGCGGCCTCGGCCAAGCGGGCGGCGCGCGCGGTGGTGTCGCGCAGCACGTTCGACAGCATCACGGCTACGCCGGGCGCATCGACGCCCTCGTCCAAGAGCCCGCGCGCCAGGCCGGGCAGAAGCGCGCGCGCGGTCTTCAACGCCTGGACATCGGTCGCGATCTCGATCTGATCGCCCAGCGCCAGGGCTGCGCCCGCGCGCAGCTTGATCAGGGCGCGGTTGGTGACCATGCCGACCGGCCGGCCGGCGGCATCGACCACGGGCAAATGCCGCACCCCCAGCCGCTGCATGCGGCCGATGGCGACATAGACCAGCGCATCGTCCTGCACGGTGACGACGCGGCGCGTCGCCAGCGAATCGATCGGTCCGTCCAGCGCCGCGCCGGTGGCGACGGCGTTGAGCACGTCGTGTTCGGTGACGATGCCGTCGATCCGTCCCCCGGCATCGGCCAGCACCAGCGCGCTGATCTTGCGCGCGCGCATGGCTTGGGCGGCGGCGCGGATGGTGGTGTCGGGCGCGGCCGTCGCCAGCGGCGCCGACATGATGTCGCCGACGCGGTGCCGATAGGGGAAGCTGTCGAGGCGCTCCTGCGGTGCCGCGTCGCTCACGGCACCCAGCCCTGGGCGCGCTGGCCGGCGATGGCGCGGCGCGCGCGCTCGGAAAAGGCGCGGACTTGGCCCAGCGAGACGATGCCGCGCTCGGCCAGACGGTGGACCATGCGGCGATAAAGCTCGGCCACCAGCAGCGCATCGCCCAACGCCGTGTGCCGGCCGGCCGGATCGACGCCGTGGCGGTGCGCCACGTCCTCGAGATCGAACGCGGTCTCGCCCGGATCCAGCGCCTCGGCCAGGCGCAGCGTGCACAGCCAGGGCGGCTCGACGAAGGCGATGCCGGCGCGCTCGCAGCCCAGCCGCGTCAGCTTGAGATCGAAGGCGATGTTGTGGCCGATGACGACGCAACCCGTCATCAGCTTGGCGATCTCGGGCCAATGCACGGCGAAGGCCGAGGCATTGGCGACCATGGCGTCGGTGATGCCGTGAACGCCGGTGGTCGAGCGCGGAATGCGGCGCTCGGGCCGCACCAGCCGATCAAGGCTGGCGCGCGGGTAGATGCGGTCGCCATGCAGCCGCACCGCGCCGATGGCGACGATGCGGTCGGTGCCGGCGTCGAGCCCGGTGGTCTCGGTATCGAACGACAGCACCGGCAACGCCGCCAGCGCGGTGTTGTCGTCGGGCGGGCCGCGCACCGCCGGCGGCTGTTCCATCAGGTCGAAATTGTGCTCGATCCCGGGGGTCCAGCGCGCCTCGGTTCCGGGAAAGGTTATCAGCGTGCCGACTTCGTGCAGGGCCACGACTCGGCCGTCGATGGTGCGCCCGCCCATGGTGCGCAGCTCGGCGCGGATCGGCTGCCCGGCGGCTTCGGCGCGCGCGATAGCCGCGACCAGATCGTCGCGCCAGACCACGTCGAACAGGCTGGTGCCGGGCGCGGCCGAGCCGCCCAGCGCCGCGCGTCCGGGCCGGTTGATCAGCGACACCAAGCCGGTCGGCGTCAGCATGACCACGCCATCGGCCAGGCCGCCGATGACCTGAGCCATGCGCGGATCGGGCTCGGCGCCCCGCGCCGCCAGCCCGGCGATGGCCTGGGCCATGCGCCCGACCTCGTCCTTGCGAGCCGCCAGATCGCGCGGCGGCAGGGCGCCCGCCAGGGCGCTCAATCGAAGACGCTCGAGTTCGCCGAAATGGGTGTCGGCAAGAACGTGGATGATCCAGAGCCCGCAGCCGACCGCCGTGACGGCGACGATGGTCGCCAGCAGGGCCGGCGACAGGCCCTGCTCGGCATCGACCCAAAGCACGACCGCACTCAGCGCCAGCGCTCCGCCTGCCGCGACCGCCAGCGCCCGGGTCAGCGATCCGCGCGTCATGGCTTGGCTTCGGGCTCGGCCAGAAGCGAAGCGATCACGGCGGCGGAGTCGAGCCGCTTGGCCAGTTGGTCGTTGAAGATGGTAAACCGGAACTGCACGGTGGCCAGGATAGCGTCCTGATCGCGATGCGTAAAACGCCGGTGCAGGGGCAGGGTCTCGAACATGCGCTCGCCGACCGGCTCGGCCAAGTCGGCCGGGATGCGCGGCGGCCGAGTGCGGGCCTGGGCAAAGGCCTCGGCAAATGCCGCCGCCGCTTCGGCGCTGCGGTCGGGATGGTTGGGCGGCACCGGCACATGGGCGATCAGCGGTGCGTGACGGCCGGCCAGGCGTTCGGCCACGCGGCCGGCCTGGGTGCCGGCGGCCGCGCGCAGGCGGCCCTCGGTCATGGTCAAGAGCGGCCCGATCATGGCGACATAGGATTCGTAGATGCAGATCCGCAGCGCGTCCAGGAACATGGCCTCGGTGTAGAGCTGCGGGCTGAACCAGTGCGCGCGGGCCTCGACATAGTCCATCGGCACCTTCTGCGCGATGTGATTGGCCTCGGCCCGGATCGCCTCGAAAAGCCCGGCGGCATGCGCGATCGGGTCGGGCCGGAAATGGCGGATCAGGCGTCCCAGCATGTGACTAATTCGCAAATATCGGGCCGAAATGGCAAGCAGCAAACCGTTGTCAGTCCGCTGGGACTCATGGTACGGTGACTCGATTCGGGTGCCAATCCAACGGGGTGAAGTTATGTCCGACAAGAATCCGTTGTCAAAAGAGCAATTCGCCGAATATTGGCGGCGCACATCGAACCTGATGTGGACGCTGATGATCATCTGGGCGATTTTCGGCTACGTCGTGCCGTTCTTCGCGGCCGAATTGAACCGTATCGTCATCTTCGGGTTCCCGCTGGGCTTCTACTTCGGCGCCCAGGGATCGCTGATCGTGTTCGTCGTCATCTGCTTCTGGAACGCTTTCGCCCAGGACAAGATCGACGACGAATTCGGCGTGTCGGACGAGTAAGGGGGACAAGCCATCATGGCCATGAAAGTGGAAGGCGGCTTCGTCGCCAATCTGGGGCGGATCTACGCCTGGTACACGGGCGGGTTCATCGGCTTCACCATCTTCCTCGGCATCCTCGAGGCGGTGGGCGTGCCGAACAAGGTCATCGGTTATCTGTTCGTGTTCCTGACGCTGGCGGTCTACGCCATCATCGGCGTGCTGGCACGAACCGCGCAGCTCTCGGAATACTACGTCGCCGGCCGCGTCGTGCCGGCATTCTACAACGGCATGGCGACCGGCGCCGACTGGATGAGCGCGGCCTCGTTCATCGGCATGGCCGGCTCGCTCTACTTCCTCGGCTATGACGGCTTGGCCTTCGTGCTGGGCTGGACCGGCGGCTACTGCCTGGTCGGCGTGCTGCAGGCGCCCTACCTGCGCAAGTTTGGCCAGTACACCGTGCCCGACTTCTTCGCCGCCCGCTTCGGCGGCAACGTCGCCCGCTTCTGGGCCGTGGTCGTGCTGATCACCGCCAGCTTCACCTATGTCGTGGCGCAGATCGTCGGCGTCGGCATCATCACCTCGCGCTTCCTGGGCCTGGACTTCCAGGTGGCGTGCTTCGTCGGCCTGGTCGGCATCCTGCTGTGCTCGATGCTGGGCGGGATGAAGGCGGTGACCTGGACCCAGGTGGCGCAGTACATCATCCTGATCATCGCCTACCTGATCCCGGTGATCGTGATGTCGGCCAAGGTCACGGGCGTGCCGATCCCGCAGCTGATGTACGGCCAGGCGCTGGAGAAGATCACGGCGCTGGAGAAGACGCTGGGCATCGCCTTGCCGCATGCCGCGGCCTATCCCGACGGCAAGGGCGGCGCCAGCGCGCTCAAGATGTGGAACTTCCTGGCGCTGAACCTGTGCTTGATGGTCGGCACCGCGGCGCTGCCGCACATCCTGATGCGCTACTTCACCACCCCCTCGGTCCGTCAGGCGCGGATGAGCGTGGGTTGGAGCCTGTTCTTCATCTTCCTGCTCTACTTCACGGCTCCGTCCTACGCCGCTTTCGCCAAGCTCGAGGTCTACCAGAACGTGATCGGCTCGCAGATGGCCAATCTGCCGGGATGGATCGCGGAATGGGGCCGGGTCGGCGTGGTCGGGGCGTGCGATGCGCCCAATGCCGCGCAGATCTACTCGATGTGCCGTGGCGTGACCGGCAACAACGACGGCGTTCTGCAGTTGGCCGAATTCCGCATCAACACCGACGCGGTCGTGTTGGCGACCCCGGAAATCGCGGGCCTGCCCTACGTGATCTCGGGGCTGGTGGCGGCGGGCGGCTTGGCGGCGGCGCTGTCGACCGCGGATGGGCTGTTGTTGGCGATCGCCAACGCGCTCAGCCACGACATCTACTACAAGATGATCGATCCGCAGGCCGACACCAAGCGGCGCCTGATCACCAGCCGCGTGCTGCTGCTGCTGGTGGCGTTGATCGCGGCCTATGTCGCGGGCGTGCTGGGTGCCGACATCCTGTTCCTGGTGTCGTGGGCGTTTTCGATCGCGGCCGCCGGCCTGTTCGCCGGCATCGTGCTCGGGATCTGGTCCAAGAACACCACCAATGCCGGCGGCATCTGGGGCGTCATCGCCGGCTACGGCGCCTGCATGATCGTGTTGGTGTTCACCGAGTTCTACGGCCCGGCGTTCAAGGCCTTCCTGGCGAATTTCGGCATCCCGGTCGACATCGTCAGGATCCGCGGACGCGAGGTGGGCTACATCCTCGGCATCAACAACATCTCCTGCGGCATCTTCGGCATCCCGCTGTCGTTCATCGTCACCTACCTGGTCAGCCGGGTGACGACGGCGCCGTCGCAAGAGATGCAGGACTTCGTCGAATCGATCCGCGTCCCGGCCGGCAAGGTCCGCCTGGCCGAGGGCGCGCAAGCGGCGACGGAGTAGCGTTCGGCATTCGACTGCCGGGGCGGGGGCCGCGGGGTCCCCGCCCTTTCTCTTTGCGCTGAAGCGGCCGAGGGCAGCACGCGATGAATTCCACCCCGCACTTCGTCTGGGACTATCTGCCGTTCTGGGTCGTCAACTATGGCCTGGCGGTGGTGATGTGGAGCTGCATCGCCCGCTTTCTCCTGGGCTTTTTCGCCTTCCGCCTGCAGACCAACTACATCTGGCGGGCTTTCGTCGGCTTGACTCAGTGGGCGGTGACGGCGACGGCCTGGGTCACGCCGCGCTACATCCATCCCATCCTCTTGCCGCCGATCGCGGCGCTGTGGCTGTTCTATCTGCGGATCGCGGTGTTCCTGGCGATGTGGAACGCCGGCATGACGCCCAGCATCGCGCCGCCGGCGGCGGGCTGAGCCATGGAGCGGCGGCACATTTTCATGGCGACGGTGGCGGTGGCGGTGGCGAACGGCATCTTCACGCCCTACCTCTCGATCCTGGTGGCGTTTTCGCCGATGTGGTACCCGACCTGGCTGCCGGGAGAGGCGTCCTATCTGTTCATGCTGGCCAGCCTATTGGCCTCGACCACGACGCTGATGCTGGCCGGGATTCCGGCGACGCTGATCGAGCGATCCTTTCCCGACCTGGCCAAGCACGACGCCGAGCTGTGGGCCTGGCTTGGCTTCACCGTCCTATTGTCGTTCGACGGCCTCATGCGCATGCTGGGCTATCTCGTGAGCTGAGGAGCCCTTGGCGTGGACGAGTTGGGCCGCATCCGGGAAATGGCGCAGCGCTCGGTCGGCCGTGCCTGCATGTTCGCCGCGCTGGCGCTGTGGGCGACGGTGTTCGGGCTGATCGCTTGGCCGGTGATGGCGATGAAGACCGGGGCGATCCTTTGCGGCCTGGCGGCGGCGGTGCTGGCGCTGAAGGCGCTGCAGGCGGCCAGACGCGATTACCGGCGCTCGGAGGCGTGGCTGCTGATGGGCCGTCGGCACGATCTCCAAGAAAGCCACGCGCGGATCGCGATCCCGCGCATCCTGGCCGAGACCTTCTGGCGCTTCGCCACCGGCGCGGCGGCGATCTCGCTGGTGTTCTGGACGATGGCGCTGGGGCTGTGGCTGGCGGCACCGGCTCCGGCGCCGACGCAGGGTCTACAAGGTCAGGGCCGGGTGGTGATTTCCCACACCGCCTCGAAGAACTCGGCCGGGCGGTCGCAGGGCGCGGCCGATGCCTGGGGCGCGGCGCCGGCCTGCTGCGGCGCGGCCTTGACCACGCCGATGCCGCGCATGCGCAGGCCGAGATCCTTCTGGTCGACCGTCACCATCTTCATTCCGCCCTCGATCTCCTTGCCGCCGATGTCGCCGAGCGGGCAGGTCGAGGCGTAGACCCGAAGCTGCTCGACCCCGAAGGGCGGCTGGACCTTGAGTTCGAACTGATCGCCGCGATCGGGCACCTGCACCGGCGCCCCGCCGGGGAAGAAATTGGCGTAGCGGAAGCGGTTGGGCAGAAGCTGCACCGTGTCGCCGCTGACGTCGCGATAGAGGATGGTGCCGAAAAACGGCTTGTTGCCCTGCATGCGCACGACGATGGTCTCGCCGGCGCGGTAGGTCTTGCGCTCGGTCCACAGCTTCAGCGACAGCGGCGCCTCGGCGCTTTGCAGCGCGCGCTGGACGCGCTCGGAATTGGCGTCCTGAAGCCGGACGACGAATTCGCCCTTGACCCAGAAGCGGTAAATGCGGTCGGTGCCGAGGCCGAGATCCTTTTCCTCGAGGATGCGATAGCGCGCCGCATTCGAGGTCTCGACCACCTGGATGTCGAATTCCAGGTCCTTGACGCGGGTGAAGCTCTTGAGATGCGCGCCGATCTTCTCGGCCGCGCGCTGGATCGCCATGTTGCGCGCGGTGTCGCGCGCCCGGCCCAAGGGGGTGTCGTCGCCGACCGCCATCTGCCCATCGGCCTCGGCGATGGCGGTGCGGGACTCGGAATCGGCCCAGGCCGGCACGGCCAGCAAAAGGGCGAACAGGAGCCAGAGGCGCATGCCGGTATTCTCCCCCAAGCCACGGGCGGCGGGCAAGCCGTTAACGCGCCGGCCCTGCCCCCTATTCCCGGATATCGGCGCGGGAAGCGGCGCGTCTGGGCCCGGCAGGATTCGAACCTGCGACAACGCCGTTATGAGCGGCGCGTTCTGACCGCTGAACTACGGGCCCGGACGTGCGAACCGGGCGAGATTATCACTGGTCGAGGAAGGAGCGCAGCTTGCGCGACCGGCTGGGGTGCTTGAGCTTGCGCAGCGCCTTGGCCTCGATCTGGCGTATGCGCTCGCGCGTCACCGAGAACTGCTGGCCGACCTCCTCCAGGGTGTGGTCGGTGTTCATGCCGATGCCAAAGCGCATGCGCAGCACGCGCTCCTCGCGCGGCGTCAGGCTGGCCAGCACGCGGGTGGTGGTCTCGCGCAGATTGCCCTGGATGGCGGCGTCGATCGGCAGCACCGCGTTCTTGTCCTCGATGAAGTCGCCGAGATGCGAATCCTCCTCGTCGCCGATCGGGGTCTCCAGGCTGATCGGCTCCTTGGCGATCTTCAGCACCTTGCGCACCTTCTCCAGCGGCATGCCCAGCCGCACCGCCAGTTCCTCGGGCGTCGGCTCGCGGCCGATCTCGTGCAGCATCTGGCGGCTGGTGCGGACCAGCTTGTTGATGGTCTCGATCATGTGCACCGGGATGCGGATGGTGCGCGCCTGATCGGCGATCGAGCGGGTGATGGCCTGGCGGATCCACCAGGTGGCGTAGGTCGAGAACTTGTAGCCGCGGCGGTACTCGAACTTGTCGACCGCCTTCATCAGGCCGATATTGCCTTCCTGGATCAGGTCAAGGAACTGCAGGCCGCGGTTGGTGTACTTCTTGGCGATCGAGATCACCAGCCGCAGATTGGCCTCGACCATCTCTTTCTTGGCCCGGCTGGCCTCGCGTTCGCCCTGCTGGACGGTGCGGACGATGCGGCGGAACTCGCCGATCTCGAGCCCCAGCGCCTGGGCGTGCTCGAGGATCTGGCCGCGCAGCGTGCCGATGTCCTTGGCCTCGCGCTTGGCGAAGTTCTTCCAGCCCTTTTCCGGCAGCGATTCGATGCGGCGCGCCCAGTCCTTGCGCAGTTCCGAGCCGAAATGGGCCTTGAGGAAGGCCTCGCGCGGCACGCGATGGCGCTCGGCCAGCCGCAGCAGCTGGCCCTCGATCATCATCAGCTTCTTGTTCCAGCCGTAAAGCTCGGTGACCAGGTCCTCGATGCGCCCGCCGTTGAGGCGCACCTTGCTCATGGTCTCGACCAGCTCGGCGCGCAGCTTGAGATATTTCTTGTCCTGGCGCTTTTCGACCGGCTTGCCGGCCAGCGCGGCCGACAGCCGGCCCTCCTGCATGCGCGACAGCTTCTTGTAGGTGGCGGTGACCTTGTCGAATAGCGCCACCACTTGCGGCTTGAGCTCCTGCTCCATCGCCGCGAGCGAGGGGTTGCCGTCGTCGTCGAGCGGGTCGCCGCCCTCGGGCGCGCCCTCGGCCGGGGCCTCGCCGCTCTCCTCTTTTTCTTCCTCGGCGCGGGCGGCGGAATCGGCCCCGCCGGGCGTGCCGTAGGTGGCCTCGAGGTCGATGACGTCGCGCAGCAGCCGCTTGCCGGCGACCAGTTCGTCGCGCCAGCCGGCGATGGCGCGGAAGGTCAGCGGGCTTTCGCAGATGCCGCCGATCATGGTGTCGCGGCCGGCCTCGATGCGCTTGGCGATGGCGATCTCGCCCTCGCGCGAAAGCAGCTCGACCTTGCCCATTTCGCGCAGGTACATCCGCACCGGATCGTCGGTGCGGTCAAGCGGGCCTTCCTCGATCTCGGCGCCCTGGGCGACCTGCGGTTCGGGGGCTTCCTCGGCCGCCGGAGTCGCGGCGGCGGCGGGCGTTTCCTCGGCGTCGCCTTCGCTGTCCTCGGTCTCGACCACGTTGATGCCCATTTCCTGGAGCATCGTCATGGTGTCCTCGATCTGCTCGGAGGACATCTGGTCGGGCGGCAGGGCGGCGTTGAGTTCGTCGAGCGTGACGTAGCCGCGGGTCTTGCCCTTGGTCAGCAGCTTCTTGACCGCCTGGTTGGTCGAATCGAGCAGCGGGCTGTCGGGCGCCTCGGGCGGCGCTTCGGCTTCTTCGCTGGTCGTGGCGGTTTTCTGGGCCATGCGCCGCTCGCTCCCGATGGTAGCGGACCTGAGACAGCAAAAAGACCGGCAGGGTTTCCCCGGCCGGACCGGTCGACTAGGTGTTGCCGTCCTCGCCGCCGTTGCCGGCGGGGGTGAGGGCGGCCAAGCGCTCGAAATTCTGCGCCGTCGGCTCGGCCGCGAAGCGATTGCGTTCCGCTTCGAGCTCGGCCGGGCGCATCCGACGGTCGCGATAATGCGTCAGCGCATTGCCGAAGTTCTCGCGCACCGTCTCCGGCCTGGCCTCCGGCTTGATCCAGCTATGGGTGTGCTCGACCCGCGCCTGAACCAGCCGGTCGAGCACCTCAGCCTGACCGGACGCAATGACATGGGCGTTTACGGCAGCTTTGTCAAGCGCTGTGGCGGTATCGGCGCGGCCCGCGGCAAGATCGAGCAAGGTCCTGCGGATGGCGTCTAACTCTTTGTTCTGCAAAGATAAATCCGCCAGCCTCTCGGCCGATTCGGCGATCAGGAAGGGGTGATTGATCAGGGCCAGGACCAGCGTCCGTTCCTGCGCCGCCTCGGGCGCCGGCATCTCCCGGATCGGCGCCTGCCAGGCGGTCTGAGGCGGCGGGCGCATCAGGCCGCGCGGACCCTGCCGGAAGGCCGGCCGGCGCGGCCCCATCGTCGGCCGGGCATCGAACGGCCGGCGGGCGCTGTAAAGCTCCTCGTCGACCCGCCGCCGAAACTCGTCGCCGTAGAATCGGCGGACGCCCTCGTCGCCGATCCGCCCCACCATGTCGCGCAGCCGAGCCCGCACCATGGCCTTCTGTTCGGGCGTGTCGGGCGCGCGCTCGCCGAGCGCGATTCGCCAAAGAACTTGGGACAAGGGCGTCGCCGCATCGAGACAGGCACGCATCGCCTCGGGTCCCTGGGCGCGGATCAGGCTGTCGGGATCCTGGCCCGAGGGCAGCACGGCGAAGCGCAGCGACTGACCCGGACGCAGCAGCGGCAAGGCGCGCTCGGCGGTGCGGGCCTGGGCGGCCTGGCCGGCGGCGTCGCCGTCGAGGCAGATCACCGGCTCGGGGGCGAGGCGCCAGAGTTCGACCAGATGATCCTCGGTCAGCGCAGTCCCCAGCGGCGCCACCGCGCCCTCGAACCCGGCCAGCGCCAGCGCGATCACGTCCATATAGCCTTCGGCCACGATCAGCGCCTGGCCCTTGGCCGCGGCCTCGCGGGCATGGTGCAGCTGGTAGAGGGTGCGGCTTTTCTGGAACAGCGGGGTCTCGGGCGAATTGATGTATTTGGGCTTGTCGTCGCCCAGCGCGCGGGCGCCGAAGGCCACCACCCGGCCGCGCCGGTCGGCGACCGGGAAGATCACGCGATTGCGGAAAAAGTCGAACGGCTTGTTGTCGGACTCGCGCGCGCGCCTCAGGCCGGCCTCGATCAGCAGGTCCTCGGCGAAGCCCTGCCGCACCAGCGCCGGCCCCAACGCATCGAAGGAATCGGGCGCGTAGCCGAGGCGGAATCGCGCCAACGCCTCGCGGCCAAGCCCGCGACCCGCCAGATAGTCGCGCCCGCGCTCGCCGGCCTGGGTCGCAAGCTGGGCCACGAACCAGAGCGCCGCCGCCTCCATCGCCTCGCCGATGGTCTTGCGGCGCTTTTCGCGCGCCTCGGATTCGGGATCGGGATCGGGCAGGGCCATGCCGGCCAGATCGGCCAGATGCTTGACCGCCTCGAGAAAGGCCATGCCCTCGGCGCGGGTCAGGAAATCGAACACGTTGCCGCCGGCGCCGCAGCCGAAGCAATGGAACACGCCCTTCTGGTCGTTGACCCGGAAGGAGGGCGTCTTTTCGTTGTGGAACGGGCACAGGCCCTTCTGTTCCTTGCCGTCGCGCTGCAAGCGGACGCGCTTGCCCACCACCTGCGTCAGCGGCACGCGGTTCTTGAGTTCCTCGAGAAAGGCGGGAGGAAAAGCCATGGTCGCCGTCCTCCCCAGACGGCCGCGGTCCCAGCCTAGTCCTTGAGCTTGGCGCGCACCAGTTCGCCGGCGCGGGCGAAATCCATCTGGCCGGCGAACTTGACCTTGAGCGCGCCCATCACCTTGCCGGTGTCGCGCAGGCCCTTGGCGCCGACCTCGGCGATCGCCGCCGCCACCGCCGCGGCCACCGCCGCCTCGTCCATCTGGCGCGGCAGGAAGCCCTCGATGATGGCGATCTCCTCGCGCTCCTGCTCGGCCAGGTCGAGTCGGCCGCCACGCTCGTACAGCGCGATGCTGTCGCGGCGCTGGCGCACCATCGACTGCAGCAGCCGCATCACGTCCTCGTCGCCGATGCCGTCGCGGCTGCCGGTGTCGCGATGGGCGATGTCGCGATCCTTGAGCGCCGCCAGGATCAGGCGCACGGTGGCGACGCGGCGCTGTTCGCCGGATTTCATCGCCGTCTTGAGGGAATCGGAAAAGGCGGTACGCAGGGCAGAGGCGGTCATGGAGAATCCAAGAAATACACCGACCCCTTAGCCATAGACTCAAATCGGCGGGAAGGCAAAAAATTGTCGCAACGCTTTGATTTGGCGAAATATTTTTGTCCGAGTCGGGGTTGACCTCGGGCCGGTTCAAGGCTATTTCCGCGCCCGCCAGGAGCGGGATCGGCCCGCCCGGCACCCAAGGTCCCAAGATGTCCTCTGCCGCGCCCCTTCCGAGGCCACACGCTGACGCAAGCGCGGCCTTGGTATTGGCCGACGGCTCGGTGTTCAAGGGCCAGGGTATCGGCGCGCGCGGGCTGGCGGTGGGCGAGGTGTGTTTCAATACCGCCATGACCGGCTATCAGGAAATCCTCAGCGATCCTTCTTATGCCGGCCAGATCATTACCTTCACCTTTCCCCATATCGGCAATGTCGGCGCCAATGGCGAGGATCGCGAATCGATCAACCCGGCGGCGCGCGGCCTGATCCTGCGCGCGCCCATCACCCAGTCCTCGAACTGGCGCGCGGCCGAAGGCCTCGACGCTTGGCTGGAGCGCGCCGGCCTGGTCGGCATCGCCGGACTCGATACCCGCGCGCTGACCCGCCGCATCCGCGATCTGGGCGCGCCCAACGGCGCCGTGCTGCACGCCCCCGAGGGACTCGACCTCGACCGCGCCGCCGCCGCCGCGCGCGGCTTCCCCGGTCTCGAAGGCCTCGACCTGGCCAAGGACGTAAGCTGCACCCAGGCCTATCGCTGGACCGCGGGCGGCTGGAACTGGGGTGAAGGTTTTGCCGAGGCCAAGGCGCCGCGCTTCCATGTCGTCGCGGTCGATTACGGGGTCAAGCACAACATCCTGCGTTCGCTGGTCGATGTCGGCTGCCGCGTCACGGTGTTGCCGGCGCAAAGCAGCGCCGCCGAGGTGCTGCGCCAGGCGCCCGACGGCGTGTTCCTGTCCAACGGCCCGGGCGATCCGGCCGCCACCGGCCGCTATGCCGTGCCGACGATCCGCGGCGTGATCGATGCCGGCGTGCCGCTGTTCGGCATCTGCCTCGGCCATCAGATGCTGGCGCTGGCGCTGGGCGCGCGCACCGCCAAGATGCATCTCGGCCACCGCGGCGCCAATCACCCGGTCAAGGATCTCGATACCGGCAAGGTCGAGATCACCAGCCAGAACCACGGCTTCGCCGTGGTGCCGGACTCGATCCCGGCCGGGGTGACGGTGACGCATCGCTCGCTGTTCGACGGCTCGATCGAGGGCCTGCGGGTCGAGGGCAAGCCGGTGTTTTCGGTGCAATACCATCCCGAGGCCTCGCCCGGCCCCAAGGACAGCGCCTACCTGTTCCGCCGCTTCGCCGCCCTGATGGAGCGTCGCCATGCCTAGGCGCGACGATATCCGTTCGATCCTGATCGTCGGCGCCGGCCCGATCGTCATCGGCCAGGCCTGCGAATTCGACTATTCCGGCACCCAGGCCTGCAAGGCGCTGCGGGCCGAGGGCTATCGCGTCGTGCTGGTCAATTCCAATCCGGCCACGATCATGACCGATCCCGAACTGGCCGATGCCACTTATGTCGAGCCGATCACGCCCGCCTTCGTCGCCCGCATCCTCGAACGCGAGCGGCCCGACGCGCTGCTGCCGACCATGGGCGGGCAGACCGCGCTCAACACCGCCATCGCCCTGGCCGAGGACGGCACGCTGGATCGGCTGGGCGTCAAGCTGATCGGCGCCAGCCGCGATGCCATCCGCAAGGCCGAGGACCGCGCGCTGTTCCGCGACGCCATGACCCGGATCGGACTGCAATGCCCGGAAAGCCGCATCGTCCGCAGCCTGGCCGAGGCGCGCGCGGCGCTGGAGCAGATCGGCCTGCCGGCCATCATCCGCCCCTCCTTCACCCTCGGCGGCCAGGGCGGCGGCATCGCCCGCACCGCGCGCGAATTCGATTCGATCGTCGCCACCGGCCTCGATGCCTCGCCGGTGCACGAAGTGCTGATCGAGCAGTCGGTGCTGGGCTGGAAGGAATACGAGATGGAGGTCGTGCGCGACCGCGCCGACAACTGCATCATCGTCTGCTCGATCGAGAACGTCGATCCGATGGGCGTGCATACCGGGGATTCGATCACCGTCGCCCCGGCGCTGACCCTGACCGACAAGGAATACCAGCGCATGCGCGACGCCTCGATCGCTGTGCTGCGCGAGATCGGCGTCGATACCGGCGGCTCCAACGTCCAGTTCGCGGTCGATCCCGCCACCGGCCGCATGCTGGTGATCGAGATGAACCCGCGCGTCAGCCGTTCCTCGGCGCTGGCCTCGAAGGCGACCGGCTTTCCGATCGCCAAGATCGCCGCCAAGCTGGCGATCGGCTACACGCTGGACGAGCTGACCAACGACATCACCGGCTCGACCCCGGCCAGCTTCGAGCCCACCATCGACTACGTCGTCACCAAGATTCCCCGCTTCACCTTCGAGAAGTTTCCCGACGCCGAGCCGCTGCTCGGCACCTCGATGAAGTCGGTCGGCGAGGCGATGGCGATCGGCCGCTGCTTCGCCGAATCGCTGCAGAAGGCGCTGCGCTCGCTCGAGACCGGGCTGGCCGGCCTGGACGAGGTCGAGCCGCCGGGCGAAGGCGCGCCGGCCGACCGGCTGCGCGCGGCCTTGCCCAGATTTGCGCCCGACCGGTTGCTGCTGATCGCCCAGGCATTTCGCGCCGGCCTTTCGGCGGCCGAGATCGCGGGTTTGACCAATTACGATCCCTGGTTCCTCGAGCAGATCGAAAATCTGGTGCGGATCGAGGAGCGCGTGCGGCGGGACGGCTTGCCGGGCGATGCCGCCGGGCTGGCCGCGCTCAAGCGGCTGGGCTTCTCCGATGCGCGGCTCGGCAAGCTGAGCGGACAAGGCGAGACGGCGGTGCGCGATCTGCGCGACCGGCTGGGCCTCGCGCCTGCGTTCAAGCGGGTCGATACCTGCGCCGCCGAATTCGCCTCGCAAACGCCCTATCTCTATTCCTCCTACGAAAGCGACGGCACGGCCCCGGCCGAGGACGAGGCCGCGCCGACGACCAAAAGGAAAGTGGCGATCCTGGGCGGCGGCCCCAACCGCATCGGCCAGGGCATCGAGTTCGACTATTGCTGCGTGCATGCGGTCCAGGGCCTGCGCCAGGCGGGCTACGAGACCATCATGATCAACTGCAACCCCGAGACCGTGTCGACCGACTACGACACCGCCGATCGGCTCTATTTCGAGCCGCTGACGGTCGAGGACGTGTTGGCGGTGCTGCGCGCCGAGGCGCGTTCGGGCGAACTGGTCGGCGCGATCGTGCAGTTCGGCGGCCAGACGCCGCTGAAACTGGCCGCTGGACTGGCCAAGGCCGGAATTCCGATCCTGGGCACGCCGGTCGAGGCGATCGATCTGGCCGAGGACCGCCAGCGGTTCCTCGAACTGATCGAACGCTTGGGCTTGCGCCAGCCGCCTTCGGGCACGGCGTTCTCGGCCATGGAGGCGGTGCAGGTCGCGCGGCGCATCGGCTATCCGGTGCTGGTGCGGCCGTCCTATGTGCTGGGCGGGCGGGCCATGCGCGTGGTCAGCGACGAGTCCGAATTGCTGGCCTGGTTCGGCGAGGCGCTGCGGGTGTCGGGCGACAATCCGGTGCTGGTCGATCGCTATCTGGCCAACGCGATCGAGGTCGATGTCGACGCCATCGCCGATCGCCGCGAAGCGGTCGTGGCCGGCGTGATGGAGCACATCGAGGAGGCCGGCATCCATTCCGGCGATTCCGCCTGTTCGCTGCCGCCCTATTCGCTGGCGCCCGCGATCGTGACCGAGATCGAACGCCAGACCGCGGCCTTGGCCAAGGGGCTGGGCGTGGTCGGGCTGATGAACGTGCAGTACGCCGTGAGCGAGGGCCAGGTCTACGTGCTGGAAGTCAATCCGCGCGCCTCGCGCACCGTGCCCTTCGTCGCCAAGGCGGTGGGCAAGCCGATCGCGCGGATCGCGGCGCGGGTGATGGCGGGCGAGGCGCTGTCCGGGTTCGACGTGACGCGGCCGCGCGCGGGCCATGTCGCGGTCAAGGAGGCGGTGTTTCCGTTCGCTCGCTTCCCGGGGGTCGATACCCTGCTGGGTCCCGAGATGAAATCGACCGGCGAGGTGATGGGGCTGGATCGCGATTTCGACCGTGCCTTCGCCAAGTCGCAGATCGCGGCCGGCGCCGCGCTGCCGGCTTCGGGCACGGTGTTCATCTCGGTGCGCGACGCCGACAAGCCGGCGATCGCCGAGCTGGCGCGGCAGCTGGCCGAGGGCGGGTTCGAGCTGCTGGCCACTGGCGGTACGCGCGATCATCTCGCCAAGGCAGGGTTGGCCGTGACCGCGATCAACAAGGTCCACCAGGGCTCGCCGCATATTGTCGATGCGATCGAGGCCGGCAAGGTGGCGCTGGTGGTCAACACCACCGCCGGCCGGGCGGCGATCGTCGACAGCTATTCCTTGCGCCGCGCGGCGCTGATCGGGCGCGTGCCCTATTACACCACCGTCGCCGGCGCTCGCGCCGCCGCCCGCGCCATCGCCGCCATCGCCCGCGGCAGGCTTGAAGTCGCGCCCCTTCAGTCCTATTCTTGATCGGCAGTCCGAATGCGGAACGGCAGCGCGCCCTAGCGGCGCGCTCGGTGTTTCAAGGCTGGCGCGGGAATGAACAAGATTCCGATGACGGGCGAGGGTTTCTCGACCCTTGAAGCCGAGCTGAAGACCCTGAAGACGGTGGAGCGGCCCGCCATCATCCGCGCCATCGAGGAAGCGCGCGCGCACGGCGATCTGTCCGAGAACGCCGAATACCACGCCGCCAAGGACCGCCAAGGCTGGATCGAAAGCCGGGTGCTGGAACTCGAGGACAAGCTGCGCCGGGCCGAGGTGATCGACGTCTCCAAGCTGTCGGGCAAGAAGGTGGTGTTCGGCGCCACCGTCACCGTGGCCGACGAGGACACCGACAAGGAAGCGACTTATCAGATCGTCGGCCAGGACGAATCCGACATCGCCAAGAAGCGGCTGTCGGTAAGCTCGCCCTTGGCGCGCGCGCTGTTGGGCAAGTCGGTCGGCGACCAGGCCGTGGTCGAGGCGCCCGGCGGCTCGAAGAGCTACGAGATCCTCAAGGTGGCGTTCAAGTAGCCGACGCTACGCCGTCACGGCGCGGCCGCGCAGCCGCGCCATGCGCTCCGACACCATCGCCCCCAGCATCAGCAGCGACGGCGTCACGATCAGCGTCAGCACGGTGGCGAAGCTGACGCCCACCACCATGCCGGTCGCCAACTGCACCCACCACTGGATCGAAGGCGCGCCGATCGTCACTTCGCGGGCGACGAAGTCGAGGTTGATGCCGAACATCAGCGGCAACAGGCCGAGCGCGGTGGTGATCGAGGTCAGCACCACCGGCCGCAGCCGCTGGGCGCCGGTGCGCAGGATCGCCTCCTCGGCCGCCATGCCTTCGCGCCGCAAGTGGTTGTAGGTGTCGATCAGCACGATGTTGTGGTTGACCACCACGCCGGCCAAGGCGATGACGCCGATGCCCGACATGACGATGCCGAAGGGCTGGCCGGTGACCAGCAGGCCCAGCATCACGCCGATGGTCGACATCACCACCGCCGTCATCAGAATGAAGGCCTGCCAGAAGCTGTTGAATTCCAGCACCAGGATGACGGCGATCAGGAACAAGGCGGCGACGAAGGCCTTGACCAGGAACTGGCCGGCGGCGCGCTGCTCCTTGTCCTGGCCGCGGAAGGCGGTCTCGATGCGCGGATCGAGCGGCCTGGTCTCGAGCCAGGCGCGCAGTTCGCGCACCTTGGCGTCGGCCAGCACGCCCGGCGCCAGGTCGGCCTTGACCGACATCGTCCGCTTGCCGTCGATGCGGCCGATGGTGCCGACCTTGGGCATCGGTTCGCGCAGGACGAAATTGCTGATCGGCACCAGCCCGTCGCGGGTCTGGACCTTGAGGGTGTCGAACTGGCCGAGACCGCGCTCGTCGGCCGGAAAACGCACCCGGATGTCGACCTCCTCGTCGGCGTCGTCCGGCCGATAGGCGCCGACCTTGATGCCGACGGTGACCATCTGCACCAGGTTGCCGACGTCGGTGACGTTGGCGCCGAAGCGCCCGGCCTGGGTGCGGTCGACCTGAAGCTGCCATTCGATGCCGGGCAGGGCGCGGCTGTCCTCGACGTCGATCAGTCCGGCGATGGATTCGAACTTGGCGCGCACCGCCGCCACCGCCGCCGGCAACAGCGAGGGATCGCGCGAGGAAAGCTGCAGCTGCACCGGCTTGCCGACCGGCGGGCCGGCGCGCGGGAAGCTGGTCTCGACCCGGATGCCCGAGATGTCGCGGGTGCGGGCCCGAATCTCGTCCAACAGCGCCCGCGCCTTGGGCCGGGTCTGCCAATCCGCCAATTCGAGGGTGACGACGCCGATGGCGTCCTCGGCGATGTCGGGCTTGGTCGATTGGCCGGTGCGGCTGTAAACCGAATCGAAGCCGCCGACGGTCAGCACCCGCGCTTCGACCTCGCGCACCAGCGCGTCCTTCTCGTCGATCGACAGGTTGCCGCGGGCGTGAATGGTGACCAGCGCCTGCTTGGGCTCGACGTCGGGGAAGAATTCGACGCCGTGGCCGAAGCGGCCATAGGCCATTTGGCTGCCGACCAGGGCCGCGATCGCCAGCCCGATCACGATCAGGGGATGGCGGATGGCGACCCGCGAGAGCTTGACATAGAATCCCGAAAAGCCGCGCAGATCGGCCAGATCGCCGTGTTCGGCCGCGGCCAGTTGGCGGGCCTCCTCGGCATCCTGGCGCGCGGGCTTGCCGAAGATCGCGCCCAGCACGGGCGTGAATACCATTGCCACCAGGAACGACGCCGCCAGCGTCGCCACCAGCGTTATCGGCAGGAACTTCATGAACTGCCCGACCACGCCCGGCCAGAACATCAGCGGCAGGAACACCGCCACCGTCACCGCGGTCGCGGCCAGCACCGGGATCGCCATGCGCTTGGCGGCCTCGCGATAGGCCTCGGCCCGCGGCACGCCCTGGCCCATGCGGCGATCGGCGAACTCGACCACGACGATGGCGCCGTCGACCAGCATGCCGACCGCCAGGATCAGCGAAAACAGCACGACGATGTTGACCGTCAGCCCCATCACCGACAGCGTCAGGATGCCGATCAGGAACGACGCCGGTACGGCGATGCCGACCAGCAGGCCCGAACGCAGGCCCAGCGTGCCCAGCACCACCACCATCACCAGCAGCACC
This sequence comes from Alphaproteobacteria bacterium, assembly GCA_016869515.1. GTDB lineage: Bacteria > Pseudomonadota > Alphaproteobacteria > VGDZ01 > VGDZ01 > VGDZ01. The sequence goes on from VGDZ01000028.1 coordinate 20,713, forward strand.
GCCGCCAGCACGGCGTTCTGCAGGTCGGTCAGCATGATGCGGATGTCGGTCGACTTGTCCTGGCTGAAGGCGACCTTGACGCCGGTCGGCCAGTGCCGGCTTTCGGCCGCGACCAGCTCGCGCACGGCGCGGTTGGTGTCGATGACGTTTTGGCCCAACCGCTTCTTGATTTCCAGCGCGATCGCCGGCCGTCCGTCCAGCCGGGCATAGGACTCGGCGTCCTTGTAGGTGCGGCGGATCGAGGCGACGTCGGCCAGCGTCACCACGGCGTCGCCCTTGACCGCCACCGGCAAGCTGAAGACGTCCTTGGCGGTCTCGAACAGGCCCGGCACCTTGACCGCGAAGCGGCCATGGCCGGTATCCAGCGAGCCCGCCGGGACGAGGCGGTTGTTGAGAGTGACGGCGCGGATCAGCTGTTCCTGGCTGATGGCGTAGCTTTCGAGCCGCAGCGGATCGACCACCACTTCCAGCAGTTCGGTGCGGTTGCCGGCGATCTCGGCTTCCAGCACGCTGGGCAGCGCCTCGAGCTTTTCCTTCAATCGCCGCGCCAGCGCCAGCAGGGTACGATTCGGCACCTCGCCCGACAGCGTCACCACCAGCACCGGGAACAGGCCGACATTGACCTCTTTGACCGTCGGGTCCTTGGTGTCGCTGGGCAGGTCGCGCTTGGCCTCGTCGACCTTGCGGCGGACGTCGGACAGCGCCTTGGCGACGTCGAACCCGGCCTCGAATTCGAGCAGGATCTGGGCGCGGCTTTCGTAGGCGGTCGAACGGGTCTCCTTGACCCCCTCGACGGTGCGCACCAGCTTCTCGACCGGCCGGATCAGCAGCCGCTCGCCGTCCTCGGGGCTGATGCCGTCGTGTTGGAGGGTGACGATGATCAGCGGAATCTTGACGTCGGGGTCGGATTCCTTGGGGATGGTGACGTAGGCGACGATGCCGCCCAGGAACAACAGCGCCAGCGCCAGCAGCGTGACCCGATTGCGATCCAGCGCCGCGTCGATCAGTCCGGACATCATGACGACACCGCGTTTTCGACCACCACCGCCACCTGTTCGCCGTCCTTGACGAATTCCTGGCCGACCACGATCAGGGTGATGCGTTCGGGCAGGCCGGCGAGATAGACCCCGTCGGGACGGTCGGCGACGATGCGCACCGGGTGGAAGGACACCCGGCCGCCGCCGTCGACCAGCCGCACGCCGATCGCGCCGGCCTCGTTCAGCGCCAGCACCGCCGGGCTGACCAGATGCGCCTTGGTCCGCTCGACCGGCAGCCGCAGATCGGCGGTGACGCCGTCGCGCAGGCGGCCGTCCCGGTTCGGCACCTCGAGCTCGACCCGGAAGGTGCGGGTCTCGGGATTGGCGGCGGTGCCGAGGAAGCGGATGCGACCCTCGACCGCATCGCCCGAGGCCAGCTTGGCCGCGCCGGGCGCGCCAACCTTGAGCGCGCCGATCTCGCGCTCGGACACCTGGCCGATGACCAGGAAGGGATCGAGATCGATCACGGTCGCGATCGGGCCGCCGACGCCGACGAAATGGCCGATCTCGGCCGGCAGCGCCTCGATCACGCCCTCGAACGGCGCCCGGATCACGGTCTTTTCCAGATCGAGCGTGATGCGCGCCACCGCCGCCTGGGCGGCCTCCAGCTCGGCCTTGGACTGCATCACCTTGGTCTCGGGGCGGAAGCCGCGCTCGAACAGCTGCTTGTTCTGCTCGAATTCCAGCCGCTTGGTGGCAACCATGGCGTTGGCTTCGGCCAGCTTGGCCTGACGGTCGTCCTCGGCCAAGCGCGCGATCACTTGGCCGGTCTTGACCCGGCTGCCCTTGGCGACGTTCAGCGCCACCACCCGGCCCACGGTCTCGGCCTTGACCTCGACTGCGCGCGAATAGGCGCTGCGGCCGCGCACCGTGATCTCGCGGGTGATGGCCTCGGCATCGGAGATGCGCACCCGCACCTGGGTCGGCGCGGCGGCGGGCTTGGCCGCGGTTTGCGCTTTGGCGGCGGAGGGCTCGGGCCGGGTCTCGGCGCCGATATGGCCCGACAGCACCCAACCGGTCGCGATCAGCAACACGGCCAGGGCGATGATCCAGGATTTCGACATGGCGATCTCCGCTTCAATCGGCTGCGTTGCGCCCGGCCAGCACGGCCGGGGCTTCGAGCAAGTGACGGTTCTCTTCGATGTAGTCGGCGGCGGCCTTGTGCATGGCGACGCCGTAGCCGGTGACGAAGCGCATGCCCGGGGTCAGGCGCTGGGCTCCCCAGGGCACGCAATCGTTCTTGCAGGCCTCCAGCCCCTTGGCGATTTGGCGATGCAGGCGGATGTTCTCGTCGAGCCGAGCACCTAGCTGGCCGGCGGAAAGAATCTCGCTGAACAGCATCACCACCAGGAATTCGCTGCGCAGGCGGTCCTTGGCCGGAACCTGGATCAACGCCTCGGCCAGCGCCAGGCGGCCTTTCTGGGTGATGCGATAGACTTTCTTGTCGGGCCGCTTTTCTTGGCCGATGGCGGTGACGGTGACGTCGCCGTCCTTGGCCATGCGGTTCAGCGCCGGATAGATCGAGCCGAAGCCGGCATCGAAGAAATGACCCAGCGCACCTTCGACCGTCTTGCGGATTTCATAGCCCGAGCGCTCGCCGAGCGACAGCACTCCCAGGCAAAGCGTGCGTACGTCCATGACCGGCTCCGATCGCTGCGAGGCGGGCTTATAGTCAAATCAGCATATATTGTCAAACTATATATCTAGCCGATATATATGGAAAATCGGAAACTCGCCAGCGACAACTCCGGGGGAGTTTCTCTAATTCATTGATTCAGATAATTATTCTAGGCAGTATGCGATCCTCGACAGCGAGGCAGGCTATGACCGAAGGTGTTCCCCCGCCCAGCCAGGACTTGTCCCGATTCATAGCCAAGACGGCAATCGTCACAGCCGCGATCGTGATCGGAGTCGTGGCTTCGGCGACCATCATCGGCGACATGGTGGCGACGCGTTTGGCGGGCTTGGGCGAAAGCCTGGATTTACGGCGCATCGAGCGCGAACTGGCGCGCGCGGCCGATCCCAAGAACGATTTCACGCCCGAACAGCAGGAGCGGCTTGCGGTCTACTTGCGCGCGCTGGTCAAGCGGCTGCAGCCGCTGGCGACCGAACTGGCGCCGCTGTTCTGCGGGCCCGAATCGCGTCGCGGCTAGACCGCGATCGGTTCATAGGGAATCGCGCCCGCGATACCCTGTGAACCGTGAATCGCGGTCCAGAGCAGGATACGCGGGCATGATCGATCTGTCTTGAACCCTATGGTTCAAGACAGATCGATCATGCCCTAGTTTCGCGATCGCTCCCACACTGCGATTTCGCCTTGGCCGTTGGCGAGGACATGGCCGAGCACCAGCGCTATCGGAATCGCCAGCCACTCCAGCGGCCACAGCAACAGCCGCCGATAGGCCGGCCGTTCCGGCGCCACGAATCGCGTCCATAGCCAAAATGCGATCGCGTTGGGCATGGCGGCGTGGCCGCGCCGCTCCGTCAGCGACCAACCCTCAGGCGGCGGAGTCGGGCGGGCGGGACCGAACCAGGCGGCGCCGTCAATGACGATCAGGCGTGCGGCCCCGTCCGGCGGCGCATCGCCGGCCGCATTCGCCAAAGCCTGGGCCAGCGGAATTTCGGTCAGCGTCGCCGCCAGCCGCCTGATGCCGGCTTCGACTTCGCCCGGGCGATAGAACTTCCGCTCGTCGCCGACCGGCAAGCGCCATAGCGCGTTCCATGGCCCGCCTCCGGGCGTGAAAAAGCGCCGAGCGATGAATCGTCGGCGGGACGTCAGCAGCCGGTTGGCGACGGCGACATAAATCTGGTGCGCGCGAGAAAGCGGCGTATTGGCGCCGGCTGCGACGGCATGACGTTGCGCATGTTTCAATAGGCGCCTCAGCGCCGTGGCCGGATCGCGCAGCCATAGCCGATCCTGTCCCGCCGTGATCCCGGCCAGGATGGCGCCCACCACGCCGCGGGCGCGGGCCTCGACCGGCGCCCAATGAGCGGATTCGAGCGGCCCGGCATGCAGGCGGATCGGCACAGCGAAATGGGCGGCTTGACGAGGCCCGGTCTCGGCCAGGGCCCAGCGTACGGCGTCGGCCACGCTGCCCTTGCGCACGCCGGTGACCATCTCGCGCAGCGCATCGCTGAGTTCGATCATCATCAGTTCGTCGCTGTCGGCGACGATGTGGTCGCCCGCCGGATCCGGACACAGCGCCTCGAGCATGTCGTCGTCGACCGTGCCGCCGAAGCGCGCATCGTCGCGCTGGGGGCGCAGCATGAAAGGATGCAAATGGAAGCAATGCACCAATAGCCCGTCGCGACCCACCGGCCAGTTCAGCATCGAGGGGTGCAGGCTCTCGCCTGCCGCGCCGGCATCGAAACGATGCTCGGCCAGAAGGGCGGGGTGCAGATGCGCGATGCCGATTCCCGCAAGCGCTCGCGCCGGGACCGGCAAGCTGCCGTCGGCGGCGCGAAACGCCTCCAGCGCCGGCACGACGCTCGGTTTCCAGGTGCGGATTCCGATCACCAAGGCGGTCGAGCGCCCCGCCGCCGCCAGCCCCTCCAATGTCGGCAGGGTCCCGTCGGAAAAGACGTTGTCCCCGGTCAGGGGCGCCAGTGCCGCTCCCTTGGCGGCCGCATCGACCAGGCCGCGCCGATAGCTTTCCGACATCATGGCGTGGGCGCCGGCGTTCATGTCGTCGATCGGATCGATCGCCAGCGGCATGTACTCGCCGATGCGCCGGATCAGCGGATGGGCGGCGATGCGATCGCGATCGGCCGCGCGGGTGAAGACCCGGTAGAGGCTGGCCTCGCGCGCCTTCAGCGCCGGCAGGTTTCCGGCCGCGGCATGGCAGGGCAGCACCAGATCGAAATAGGTCCCGAGATAGGCCTCGCCCCAAATCGGGACGACGACATGCAGGGGATGGCCGCCGCTCACCGGCCGGCGCCCGCGTTGCCGGGCCCGGCGGGCTCGCCTATAAGCAGACCGAACCCCGACCGCCAGAGACCATCCCCGCCTTGCGCCTCAGACCGCCCACCTTCCTTGGCCGCATCGCCCAAATCGCCCTGGTCACGGCGATCTGCCTGGCCGCGCTGTGGGGCGGGCTGGTGGTGTTCGAGCGTTCGATCCTCAAGCGCATCGGCGGCTTCCAGCCCGACGCGCCGGGACACGACGTCGCCGCGACCGAGCGCACCATCCGCACGCTCGATCTTTATCCCTGGACCGGCTGGCACGTGCAGCACGAATTCCGCCATCGCGGCACCATGCCCTGGGAGTCGCAGCCGTACAACGACTATGACGTCGCCACCGGTCGGCTGGGATTCTTCGATCACGACGTGCTGGCGCCGCCCGACAAGGCGCAATGCGAGCGGCGGGTGGTCCTGATCGGCGGGTCGGGCGCGCAAGGCTGGGGCGCGCGCTCCAATGCCGATACTTTGGCGCGGCGGTTGGAATTCCATCTCGGCGCCGCGCCCGAAAACGCAGGCCTGACTGCCACTGTGGTCAACCTGGCGATGGGCGCCTCGATCGGCTACCAGAATTTTATCGCCCTCAACCGCTTCGGCCACGCCCTCAAGCCCGACGTCATCGTCAGTTATTCCGGTCGCAACGACTACATCGTGCCGGAGATGAACGGCAATGACGGCTTTTATCAGTTCAACCAGTTGTTGGCGCTGAGCCGCGTCGTCCGCCGCAACGAGAATTCGGGCCTGGTCGAGTGGCTGTCGAGCGCCTTTCCGCGCCTGATGGAGCGTACCGGCCTCGGCGCGGGCCTGCGCATGACCAACGAATATGGCCGGCTGACCCGCGAGGCGCCGGCGGAATACGCCGCCCGCTTCGGCTTCGAACGGATGTCGGCGTCCGAATTCCTCGACCAGGTGGTGCTGGCGAACTATGTCCACGCCCTCAAGTCGATCCGGCGCGATCACGCCGGCGTGCCGATCGCCATCGCCTGGCAGGCGGTGCAGCGCTGGGAGACTGATTTGTCGCGTTTCGCCAAGGAGGTCGAGCCCGATTTCTACGAGCGCCTGTTCGCGCGCGCGCGCGCGGCGCTCGAGGGTTACGGCGAGGGCGATTGGCGCTTCGTCGACGCCCATGGCCACATGAAGGGCTTCGCCGAGGAGAACACCGGCACCCATCTCGGCAATGCCGGCCAGGACCGCGTCGCCCGGCTGATTGCCGGCGAAATCCTGCCCTGGATCGAACGCAGCCGCGGCACATGCAAGCGGTCCTGAGGCGCGACGAAGCGCTGCTGACGGCGCCGCTGTTGGCGGTGTCGGGTTTCTGGGTGCTGGAGCTGAGCGGGCTGGCGCCGATCCTGCCTTGGCCTTGGTTGACGGCGTTGGTTTTCGGTGTATTGCCGGTGCTTGTGGCGAGAGCGGTTGGCGCGGGCCGCCACACAAGCGGCCAAGTCGCCGCCATCGTTGCGATGGTTGGGTTCGCGTTCGCGGTCCAGTTGCTGCTCTATCGCGACAGTTTCATCCTGGCGCATCTCGATCATCTCAACCCGCTGGCGATGGCGCGCGAGATCGCCGCTCACGGCACCATCCGGCATCTGCCCGAGACCGGCGATGCTTTCTGGATCGCCTATCCGCCGGGGCTCGGTCTGCTGCTGGCGCCCTTGTTCGTGCTGTTCGATCGGTTGACCGCGATCGGCCTCTACACCTGGATACACCAGGCCGTGGTCGCGCTTGTGCCGTTGGTTTGGGCGTTCGGATTGCGCCGCTTGTTCTTTCCGTGGGCGCCGGCAGCCCTGACGGTACTGGCGTTCTATGTCGGCTTTCTTTGTCTCGACCGGTCGCTGCTGCCCGGCTCGGTTCACGCCGGCAAGGATGCGCTGATGGTTGCGGCGTTGCTGTTTCCGGGGGCGATGCTGGTGTTGCTGGGCGAGGCCGCGGGCTGGCGGCGAGGCCTGGTGGCGGTGCTGGTTTGCCTCGGTGCGGTGCTGACCCACTACGCCATGATCTACCTGCTGGCTTGCATCGGCTTGGCTTGGGCGGCGGTGATGCGTCCCGGCTGGCGCCGGCTATGGTGGTGTGCAGCGGTGGGCGGCGCGGTCGTGGCGCTGTTCTTGCCGGCCTTGGTCCAGATCCAGGCGCAGCACATGACTTTGGCCGATCAAGGCCAGGTGGCGGAAAAAGGGCGGTTTCTGGTCGACTTGCTGGCGCAGCGGCTGAATCCGCTTTTGCACATCTACAACGATCCGCAGCATACCCGGTTGGTGCCGTTCCCCTGGAAGGGCGCGGCCCTGGTGCTGGCTTGGCTGGTGGCGATGGCTACGGCGCGTTGGGCACGGTCGAAGGAGTGGGCGGAGGCGCCGGCGCTGGCGGGAGTGGCGCGTGCCGCTTCGATGCTGGGCTTGGCCGTGATTTTGGCGGCGGTTCTGGCTTCGGGTTTGATTCCGGGCGCGGGCGTGAACCTGATCTACAGTTCCTGGTACATGCAGTTCCCGATCGCGGCCTTGTTCGGCTGCGGGGTGGCGGCGCTGCTGATCCTGGTCCGGCGCGCCGAGTTCGAGCCGCGGCTGATCGCCAGCCTGGCGCTGCTGGCGATCGTGATCCGCGGCGCGACATGGCTGGGCAGCGACTACGCCGAAAGCCGCCGCCATGTCCTCAAGCATCGCGTTGCGGCGTCGGATCTGGTGGCCCTGCGCTCGGTGCTGCCGACCGCCGCACCCTGTTTCCTTGCGCTGCAGGGCGGGGCGATCGACAGCGGCATGATGCCGCGCCTGGTGCAGGTCGCCCAGACCGCGCGCGCGCTCGACCATCTTGCGCTGTTGTCGGATTGTCGCGTCGTCAGCGGCAGTTTCGTCGCCTTCGCCATGCCGGGCGGCCGTGCGCTCGACGGGCTACCGGCGGCAGGCGCGTGGCCGACGGGCGCGCCCTTGACGGTGATCGCCCATCTCGAGCCGATCGAACGCTATGCCCGCGCCCTGGGGCGGAAGGTGCCGGAGTTGCGGCCCTTGCCCGGTGGCCTAGTGGCGGCGGTGTTTTAGGGCATGATCGATTTGTCTTGAACTCTATAGTTCAAGACAGATCGATCATGCCCTCGTATCCTGCTCTGGACCGCGATTCACGGTTCATAGGGAATCGCGGCCGTGATTCCCTATGAACCGATCGCGGTCTAGGCGCGGCGGACGCGCGCCACGATCTGCCAGCCCAGCGGCGCGTCGCGCAGGTTGAAGCGAAACAGGGCGTCGAAGGCGCGGAACGCCAGCGCCTGCAGCCCGCGCGCCGGCGCGGCCGAGTCCTCGACCGCTTGGCCGCCGCGCAGCACCACCACCAAGCGATAGAGGGTGTGAAACGGAAAACCGGCGCGCCAGACGAAATCGGCGGCCAGGCCCGCCGCCGCCAACTCGGCGCGCAGGATCGCTTCGGTATAGTGCTTGCGATGGCCGACATGGCGATCGAAGGCCGAGATCGGCCCCGCCGGCACGGTGATAACCATCCGTCCCTCGGCCGCCAGCAGCTCGCGTGCCGCCGCCAGCGCTTCGATCGGCCGATCGAGATGTTCGATCGCTTCGGCGCAGAGCGCATGCGTCGCCCAGCCCCGCAATTCCACCGGCGGCGCGGCCAAGTCGGTGGCGAAAAACCGCCCCGCGGGCACGCGCCGCGCCGCGGTCGCGATGCCTTGGGCGCTGCCGTCATAACCGGCAATGGCGATCTCCGGCCGACGCTCGGCCAGGGCCGCCGCGAAACTGCCCTCGCCGCAGCCGATGTCGACCAGGCGCACCGGCGCGCGCGCCTCTTCCAACGCCAAGGCCCGCCAAATCAGATCGCGCCGATAGCGATAGGCCGGGTTGGCCAGCATCCACACCGCCAGCCGCCGCCAATGCGCATCCCAATCGTCGCCGCTCATGGCTTGGGCGGCGGCTCGTCCTTGATCTCGACCGGCTCCTGCAACTCGGCCGCCACCGCCGGCCGCACCAGCCGCGACAGCCGCCGCATGCCGATCTTGAACAGCGAATAGGCCACCGACAGGAAATTGCGCAAGGTCAGCGCGCGCGATTCGCCGCGGTGCTCGGCCACCAGCTTGACCTCGACATGGCTGCGGCCCTCGTGGATCAGGCGCGTCGTCAGCTCGGCCTGGAAGCCGAAGCCCAGCGCCTCGACATGCCAACGCAGCACATCGCGCCGGCGATAGAGCGCGCAGCCGTTGTAATAGCGGATCGCATTGCCGCTGATGGCGTTGACCACCATGGTGTAGGCCTCGGACAGGATCAGCCGCAGCCCGCGCTTGCCGATGGCGTTGGAATAGTCGGGCAGCACGATGTCGGCCTGGCCCATGCGCTTCATCACTTCGAGGTGCGATTCGACCGGCTCGGTGTCGTCGCCGCAGATCAGGCGGTAAAAGCGGCCGCGGCCGTGGAACGCCGCCTCGACGAAATTGTGCGCCAGGCCGCGATTGACCCGATTGCGGAACAGCAGCAATCGGACTTCGGGATGGGCGCGGCGCCAGGCAAGCACCACCTCGCCGGTGCGGTCGGTCGAGCAGTCGTCGAACACCAGGATCTCGTAGGAGAATCCCAGCCGCCGGCCGATTTCGGCCAGCTTGTCCAGCGCGCCGGCGACATGTCGCTCCTCGTTGAGGCAGGCGACGAAAAAGGTGACGTCGAGCGGATCGCTCATTTCGCTTTCAGGATCTTCCAGATCCCGCTCGCGGTCATCAGCAGCCTGTCGCCGATCGTCAACTTGCCGCCGACGAAGACATAGCTGCGGGTGGCGCGGGTGATCTCGGCCCGGCCTTCGATCCAGTCGCCGACCGCGCCCGGCGCCAGGAAATCGCAATTCAGGCTGATGGTGGCGCAGGGCTTGCGGCCGGCGCCGAAGAACACCGCCGCCCCCAGCACATGGTCGGCCAGGCTCATCATCAGCCCGCCATGGATCACGCCGCGGACATTGGCGTGGCGGCGGTCGGTGCGCAGCCCGAACACCGCCTTGTTCTCGCCCTCGAGGCGGTAGAAGAGCGGGCCGATATGGCCTTCGAAGCCGTCGTCGAAACGATAGCGCTTGAAGCCCTCGGGAATGGCGGACTCGGCAGCCGACATGGCGCACTGTTTAGCGGCGAAGACGCGGAAAGGCAAAGCCGGCGCTTGTGCCGGCGCGACCCACGCGTAGACTGCGCCGCCATGACCGTGCCCGCGGCACTGCCCCGCGTTCGCCTGCTGCCCGGCGCCGACCGCCGGGTCAAGGCGGGCCAACCCTGGATCTATTCCAACGAGATCGCCATGGACCAGGCGGCGCGCGGCCTGTCGCCGGGCGCGACGGTGACGGTGACCGCCGCCGGCGGACGACCGATCGGCACGGCGGGCTTCAACTACCGCTCGCTGATCGCGGCGCGGCTGTTCGGCCGCGAGCCCGACATGACGATCGATCGCGTGTTCTTGGCGCGGAAGCTGGAAGCCGCGCTGGCCTTGCGCCGGCGGCTGATCGGCGGCGAGCACTATCGGCTGGTCCACGCCGATGCCGACGGCTTGCCCGGCCTGATCCTGGATCGCTTCGGCCAGGTCGCCGTGGCGCAGCTCAACACCGCCACCATGGATATGCTGCGGCCCGAGCTGGAGGCCGCCATTCGCCAGGTGCTGGCGCCCGATACCCTGGTGCTGCGTTGCGAATCGGGGGTGCGTGCGCTGGAGGGGCTCGAGACCTATACCGCGGTCCTCGGCGCGCGGCTCGACGACGCGATCGCGGTCGAGGAAAACGGGTTGCGCTATTTCGCCGATCTGGTCGAGGGACAGAAAACCGGCTGGTTCTTCGATCAGCGCCGCAATCGTGCGCTGGTTGCGGGCCTGGCCGAGGGCGCCCGGGTGCTGGACGTCTATTGCCACACCGGCGGCTTCGCCGTGGCCGCGGCCGCGGCCGAAGCCGAGTCGGTGCTGGGGATCGACCGCTCGGCACCGGCCTTGGCGCTGGCCGCGCGCGCCGCCCAGGCCAACGGCGTCGCCACCCGCTGCCGCTTCGAGCGCGAGGACGCGTTCGGTGCGCTGGATCGCATGGCGGCGGAAGGCGTGCGCTTCGATCTGGCGATCGCCGACCCTCCGGCCTTCGTCAAAACCAAAAAGGACTTGGCGGCGGGTTCGAAAGGCTATGCGCGGCTGGCGGCGGCGGCGGCGCGGCTGGTGGCGCCGCGCGGGCTGTTGTTCCTGGCGTCGTGCTCGCATCCGGTCGATGCCGCACAGTTCCTGGAACTGGCCAATCGCGGCCTGGTCGAGGCCGGACGGCAGGCGCGGCTGCTGCGCGCGGGCGGGGCCGATCTCGACCATCCGGTCCATCCGGCACTGCCGCAGACGGCCTATCTCAAGTCGCTGTTGCTCGCCCTCGATTGAGGCGTCAGACTCGCGAATCGGGGCCACGCAAAGGCACGCATGGATCGCTATCTCCGCCTGCTTTACCTCGGCGACGCGGGGGAACAGCGCGACGCAAGGACCGAGTTCGACATGGCGGCGCGCCATTGGCGCGGCGTCGGCTGCGAACGCGACCCGACCAAGGCGCGCGCCATCCTCGATCGCATTCATGACAAGGGCAAAGGCATCTCGGCCTTTTGCTACGCCTACATGCACGCCCACGGCGTCGGCGTCGAAGCCAATGTCGAAATCGCCGCCGAGCATTTCCGCAAGGCGCGGGAGATCTACGACAGGAATGCGGCCGCCGGCATGGCGGTGGCCAACAACAATCTCGGCTACATGCTGGCCGAGGGCATCGGCGGCGAGCGCGACCAGGCGCGCGCGGCGCGCAGCTTCGCCGAGGCCGCCGAGCGCGGCCTCGCCACCGCCCAGTACAATCTGGGCCTCTGCTATCTCAATGGCTGGGGCGTGCCGCAGGACGACGCCAAGGCCTTCGCGCTGATGCGCCAGGCGGCCGAAAGCGGCGATGCTGCGGCCGCGGGCGCGCTGGCGATGATGATCCAGGAGGGGCGGGGATCGACGCGCGATCCGGTCCAGGCGGTGCAGTGGCTGCACCAGGCGGCCGACGCCGGCGATGTCGCCAGTTGGTGCCAACTCGGCTTCGCCTATGCCGCCGGCTACGGCACGGTGCGCGATCCGCCCGAATCGCGACGCTGGTTCGAATTGGCGGCCGAGGCCGGCGATTCCTATGCCCAGGCCAGCCTCGGCCTGCTGCTGTGTACCGAGGGCGACGAGGCGGAATTCGAACGCGGCTGGCAGATGCTGCGCTGGGCGTTCGAGCAGGACAGTTCGGCGGCCGAGACCTATATCGCCCGCATCATGCTGCTGGGCGCGCCCCACGCCCCGCCCGAAGTTGCCGACGGTTTCGAGTTCGCTCGCAACGCGGCCCTCAAAGGCAACCCGGCCTGCATGTACCTGCTGGGCTATTGCCACGAGCACGGGTTGGGCACGGCGCCGGATCGCGAACAGGCGGTGGCGTGGTATCGCCGCGCTTTCGCCGCCGACGGCGAGCCGCATGCCGCGGCCTATCTCGGTCGCATGCATGCGCGCGGCGAGGGCGTGCCCAAGGATCCGGTCGAGGCCTTTGTGCTGTTGAGCTTGGCCGAATCTTCGGGGCTGGACTGGGTGCCGGCCGAGCGCGAAGCCGTCGGCCGCGCACTTGACGCCAAGCAGCGCGCCATGGCCGAGCGGCGCCTGGCCGAAACCAAGTCGCGCCTCGGCGCGCCCTTGGCGCTGCGCATGGCAAGCTGAACGCGGGGTCGGACGGTCGACCCCGGATCGCTCGCGTCCTATCCGGCGTATTCCGGTTCCTCGCGATCGAGGATGCGGCGCAGCGCCTTGAAGTGCAGCGTGGCCGAATCGATGTCGCGACCCATTTGTCGCGCCGTCATCGCCGCGGTCTCGGCCGGCATCGTCCTGAGCGGCCGGCCGGTGGACATTGCCAGCACCTGGGCCTGGCAGGCGCGTTCGAGATAGTAGAGTCGGTCGAACGCCTCGGCCACGGTCTGGCCGATGACGATGACGCCGTGCTGGGCCAGGAACAGCGTGCGCTTGCGGCCGAGGCCGCGGGCGACGCGGTCGCCCTCGGCCTCGTCCAGCACCAGGCCGTTGTAAACCTCGTCGTAGGCGACGTCGTCCCAGAACTTGATCGCGGTCTGCAAGGCCGGTTCCAGCCGGCCGCCCTGGAGCATGGTCAGCGCGGTGGCGTAGGGCATGTGGGTGTGCAGCACGCAGCGCGCCTCGGGGTGGGCGAGGTGGATGCGGGCATGGATGTAGAACGCGGTCGGTTCGGCGGCGAATTGGCCCTCGACCATGGTGCCCTTGGGGTCGACCACGATCAGGTTCGAGGCGGTGACCTCCTTCCAATGCAGGCTCCAGGGATTGAGCAGGAAGCGGTCGTCGCGCCCCGGCAGAGCCAGGCTGAAATGATTGCAGATGCCCTCGTGCAGGCCGAGCCGCACCGCCCAGCGCAGCGCCGCGGCCAGGTCGCGGCGCGCTTCGGTGGCGGAATCGTTGCTGGGATAGGTCATGGGTGCCTCGTGCCGATGCGGGGTGCGCAACCATAAGGGCTGGGCCGCCTGCAAGTCCACCCGGCTTGGTGTATGCTGCCCGTTTGCGGAGGTTTCGCGGCGGAGGCTGGTGTGGCCTTGTTCTCGGGCTCTCGGGGTTGGCTGGGCGAAATGCTGCGGCCCATGCGCGGGGTGTTCCGCGAGGCCCTGCTGATGAGTCTGTTCATCAACGTGCTGGCGCTGGCGACCCCGGTGTTCACGCTGCAGGTCTACGACCGGGTGGTGTTCTACGGCGGCGTGACGACGATGTGGGGGCTGGTGATCGGCATGATGCTGGTGCTGGCCTTCGATTACGTGCTGCGCCAGGCGCGCGGCCGGCTGTTGCAGCGGGTGGCGCTGCGGCTCGACGTCGAGGTCGGGCGCAAGCTGTTCGACAAGGTGCTGGCGCTGCCCTTGCGCCAGCTCGAATCCAAGCCGACCGCGTTCTGGATGACTTTGTTCCGCGACGCCAACCAGGTGCGCGACGTGTTTTCGGGACCGACCGCGGTGTTGCTGGTCGACCTGCCGTTCGCCCTGCTGGCGCTGGTGCTGACCTACGTCATCGCGCCGGCGATCGCCTGGGTGCTGCCGTTGATGCTGGCGGTCTATGCCGTGCTGGCTTGGCGCTCGGGCGTGGTGATGGACCGGCTGTCGAACGGCGAGCGGGTAGCGGGGCAGGGGCGGGACGCCATCATAGCCGAGATGCTGGCCGGGCGTTCGACCGTCAAGGCGCTGGCGCTGGACGCACACATGCGCAAGCTGTGGGAGGAGCGTCACGCCGAGGTGATCGAGCGCGGCCTGGTGCGGGGCGTGACCAACGACATGTACATGACGCTCGGCCAGTCGTTGGCGCTGTTCGCGACCGTGCTGTTGACCACGGTCGGCGCCTTCGCCGTGCTCGACCAGTCGGTCAGCATCGGCGGCCTGATCGCCTCGGGCATGTTGTCTTCGAAGATCATCGCGCCCTTCAACCAGTTGTTCGGCATCTGGCGTTCGCTGACCGGCGCGCGCCAGGCCTGGGAGCGGCTGGGCCAGGTCTTCGCCGCGACCGAGGAGCGCCGCACCAGCGCGATCGAGTTCGACCGGCCCAAGGGCGACATCGTCCTCGACGGCATCAGTTTCCATTACGGCGGGCGCGAGCCGCTGGTGGTCGACAGCGTGCGGGTGCGGATCGGCGCGCCCGGCTTGCACGGCGTGATCGGCCGCAACGGCTCCGGCAAGTCGACCCTGCTCAAGCTGATCCACGGCCTCTATCCGCCGCTGGCCGGACGGGTGCTGATCGACGGCGCCGATATCTCGCAGTTCACCCGCCACGAGCTTGCCCGGTGGTTCGGCTATGTGCCGCAGGATTGCACGCTGTTCGCCGGCTCGATCCGCGACAACATCGTCCGCGGGCTCGAGCTTTCGGACGACGACATCTTGCGCGCGGCGCGCGCCGCCGGCGTGCATGATTTCGTCGCCGACATGCCCGACGGCTATGCCACCGATGTCGGCGAAGGCGGCCAGCGCCTTTCCGCCGGCCAGCGCCAACGCATCGCGTTGGCCCGCGCGCTGGTGGCCGACCCGCCGGTGCTGCTGCTCGACGAACCGTCGTCGAACTTCGACCGCCAGGCCGAGGAGGAATTGGCGCGCACGCTGGCCGAACTGGCCAAGACCCGCAACATCGTCCTGGTGACGCACAGCCCGGCCTTGCTGGCGGCCTG
>VGDZ01000029.1 GCA_016869515.1 Alphaproteobacteria bacterium
GACGCCCGCCCCCGCATCCGCAACAATGCTGAGGCCGACGGCGAGGTGCTGGCGCGCGTCGCCGATCCCGACGCCGCCGGCCGCAAGCTGCTGGCCGAGGCGGCGGATCGGCTGCGCTTCTCGGCCCGCGGCTATCACCGCGTGCTGCGCGTCGCCCGCACCCTGGCCGATCTCGACGGCAGCGAAAGCGTCGGCCGCATCCACATCGCCGAGGCGGTCAGCTACCGCCAACTTCCGGCCGGGCGGTAATTCCCCCGCCGCGCTACACTGGCGCCATGACGATTCGGGACTGGGCGTGAGCGCGCTGGCGGCGGCGCTGCTGCCCTTCGGGCGGCCGCGCGTGCTGGCGGTACTGGCGATGGGCTTCGCCAGCGGCCTGCCGCTGGCGGAATAGGGTAGAGTGCCGGGTCGGCACCTGCTGAAGGTTCTCACCTATTTGCGCCGCCTATCGAAGTTCGTGGCCGAACACTACTTCATTGGACACTTCGCGAGTGACGCTGTCGATCAGCATGAAGCGAACACGATGTTTCGGAACGCAATGAAATACTGACTTGAAACGCTGTGTGACTCCAGATTCTCCTTCTCGAAACCTTCGGGCCATAGAGCCAGCAGCATTCGCAATGAAGTCGGCGACCTCAAGGCCTGGTTCCTTAGCCCGCTTTGTCATCAGGCAATGGTCCACCGCAATTCGCCGCCCGCCCTCCTCAATATCCAATTGGCCAAAGTACTGTTGGATAAATGGGTCGGCCCGCTCAGAGCTCTCAAATATCAAGGCGATTGACCGAAATGGCGTCTGTGCGGCGAGTTGAATCAACTGCTTCTTTACCATCTCGAAAACCGGCTGCATGAGAATGAGGTCGGACGGATAAGAAGTTTTATCGGTCACTACAGTCGCAAATCGATGGAATACGTGCGTCGCGAAGAACCGAGACATCGCATTCATTCCTTCCGCAGACGCTTTCGTGCTGAATTCACTCGCATGTAGTGGCGCGTCATGATCGCCGTTGATCATCTCTCGCAATTTACGCCATGCCGGGACTAGAACATTCACATATACATTCGACATGATGCAAAGGCCGCCGAGTCCATAGAACTGCTGGTTTCCCGCAAGTCGCTCGTGACCTGTGTCGTCCACGAAGATCAAGAGACAGTCATTGCTAGGTTTAAGTTCCGTGCTCGAGATCAATACACGCTCCCAATTTTCCTTTGTAAGTCGGTGCCGCTTCTGCGTTCGGACTTTAGTGTCCAAAATCTTGAGGCTCGTGCCCCGGCCCCTCGTTAAGGCGACTCGATGTCAATGGACCATTATATCATTCGGCTGCCGACACTTTTTGTATGTAGAAGATCACTGGCCACCACCTAAGTGGTAGACGCGTATTGATACTGCTTAACGAGGCCGCCGATCGCCTGAAATTCTCGGCCCGCGGCTATCACCGCGTGCTGCGCGTCGCCCGCACCCTGGCCGATCTCGACGGCAGCGAAAGCGTCGGCCGCATTCACATCGCCGAAGCGGTCAGCTACCGCCAACTTCCGGCCGGGCGGTAGCTCCCCCGCCGCGCTACACTGGCGCCATGACGATTCGGGACTGGGCGTGAGCGCGCTGGCGGCGGCGCTGCTGCCCTTCGGGCGGCCGCGCGTGCTGGCGGTGCTGGCGATGGGCTTCGCCAGCGGCCTGCCGCTGGCGCTGGGCGCGGGCACGCTGTCGGTGTGGCTGGCGGAAAGCGGCGTCAGCCGCGCCACCATCGGCCTGTTCGCCGCCATCGGCACGCCCTATGCGCTCAAGTTCCTGTGGGCGCCGTTGGTCGACCGGCTGCCGCTGCCGCTCTTGGGCAGGCTGCTGGGAAGGCGCCGGTCCTGGCTGCTCCTGACGCAAGCCGCGGTGATCGTCTGCATGATCGGCCTCGGCCAAGCCGATCCCCGGATCGATCCGCTGCTGACGGCCACCTGGGCGGTCGCGTTGGCGATTTCGTCCGCCAGCCAGGACATCGTGGTCGATGCCTGGCGGGTCGAGATCCTGGAGCGCGAGCTGCTGCCGGCCGGCGCGACCTCGGTGCAACTCGGTTATCGCATCGCCATGCTGACCTCGGGCGCGGGCGCGCTCTATCTCGCCAGCGCCTTGCCATGGGCCACGGTCTACGCCGTCATGGCCGGGCTGATGGCGATCGGCGTGGCGACGACGCTGCTGGGGCCCGAGCCCGAGGCGCCGGCCGATCCCGGCGGCGGCATCGGCCAGCGCATCGTCCGCGCCGTGGTCCATCCCTTCGTCGAATTCGCCGGCCGGCCGGGCTGGCCGGTGCTGCTGGCCTTCGTGCTGTTCTACAAGTTCGGCGATGCCTTCGCCGGCGTGATGACCAATCCCTTCCTGGTCGACATCGGCTTTTCCAAGATCGACATCGCCAACGTCGCCAAGGTGTTCGGCTTCGGCGCCTCGCTGGCCGGCCTGGCCTTGGGCGGCGTCTTGATGAACGCGGTCGGCGTGACGCGCGCGCTGTGGATCTGCGGCATTCTGCAATTGCTCACCAATCTGATGTTCGTCGTCCAGGCCCGCGCCGGCGCCGATCTCGGCCTGTTGGCGCTGACCATCGGCCTCGAGAACCTGGCCGGCGGCATGGGCTCGGCGGCCTTCGTCGCCTATATCTCGGGGCTGTGCGCGCTGTCCTACACCGCCACCCAATACGCGCTGCTGTCGGCGCTGGCGGCGGTCGGGCGCACGCTGCTGTCGACCAGCTCGGGCTGGATCGCGCAGCAGCTGGGCTGGGAGTTGTTCTTCGTCGCCAGCGCCGTCGCCGCAATTCCCGGGCTCTTGCTGCTGGCCTGGGTCGGCCGGATCGAGCGCGCCGGGCGATGAGCGTCGAGATCGTCGCCGGCGACATCACGCGGCTCGTGGTCGACGCCATCGTCAACGCCGCCAATGAGACCTTGCTGGGCGGCGGCGGAGTCGACGGCGCCATCCATCGCGCCGCCGGGCCCGACCTCTTGGCAGAATGCCGGACCCTGGGCGGCTGCCCGACCGGCCAGGCCAAGATCACGCGCGGCTATCGTCTCAAGGCGCGGCATGTCATCCACACCGTCGGCCCGATCTGGCAGGGCGGCGGCGCGGGCGAGGCGCGGCTGTTGGAATCCTGCTATCGCCGCTCGCTCGAACTGGCGGCCGAGCATGCGCTCGGCTCGATCGCCTTTCCGGCGATCTCGACCGGGGTCTACGGCTATCCGCTCGAGGCCGCGACCGAGATCGCGCTGGGCGTGGCCGAGGACTGGCTGGCGACCGGCCGCGCGCCCGCGCGGCTGGTGTTCGTCTGTTTCGGCGATGCCGCGCTGGCGACCTATCGCCGCATCTGGGCTGCCCGCGCCCGGGCATGAGCCGCGCCGATCCCGCCCGCGACAAGGCGTTGGCGATCCTGGCGGCGGTGCTGGAACGCCGCCAGCCGCTAGATGCCTGGATGGGCGTGGCCGACGATCTGCCGGCGCGCGATCGTGCCTTTGTCCGGCTGATGGTGCTGACGGTGCTGCGGCGGCTGGGGCAGATCGACGCCGCGCTGGCGGCGGCGTTGGATCGGCCGGATCGGAGGTTGCCGACCTCGGCGCGCCTGGCGCTGCGGCTGGGCGCCGCGCAACTGCTTTATCTCGGCACGCCGGCCCATGCCGCGGTCGATGCCGCCGCGGCCCAGGCCGGGCGGGTCAAGGCGATGCGAGGACTGGTCAACGCCGTGCTGCGGCGCATCGCCGGCAAGCCGCCGGCCGAGGCCGATGCGCTGCTCAATCTGCCGGACTGGCTGCGGGCGCGTTGGCTTGCGCATTATGGCGAGGATGCGACCCGCGCCATTCTGGCGGTGCATCGCGCCGAGCCGCCGCTCGATCTCTCGGTCAAGCAGGATGCCGCCGGCTGGGCGGCGCGGCTGGGCGGCCGGGTGTTGGCCTCGGGCACGGTACGGATCGAGCGCGCGGGCGCGATCGAGGCGCTGGCTGGCTTTGCCGAGGGCGCGTGGTGGGTGCAGGATGCGGCAGCAGCACTGCCGGCCGCGCTGCTGGGCGATGTCGCGGGCAAGCGGGTGTTGGATCTGTGCGCCGCACCGGGCGGAAAGACCGCGCAATTGGCCGCGGCGGGCGCGCGGGTCACGGCGCTGGATCGGTCCGAGCCGCGCATGGCGCTGCTGCGGGCCAATCTCGAACGCTTGAATCTGGCGGCGGAGTGCGTCGTCGCCGATGCCGAAAGCTGGCGAGCGAGCGAGCCCTTTCCGATGGTGCTGCTGGACGCGCCTTGCAGCGCCACCGGCACCGTGCGCCGCCATCCCGACATTCCCTGGACCAAGCGGGCCGAGGACATCGTTCGGCTGGTGGCGCTGCAAGAGCGGCTGCTGGAGGCGGCGGTCGAATCGCTCGCGCCGGGCGGAACGCTGGTCTATGCGGTGTGCTCGCTCGAACCCGAGGAGGGACCGGAACGCATCGCCGCGCTGTTGGCGCGCAGGCCCGATCTGGCCCTGGACCCGATCGCGACGCTGCCTTTGGCGGTGACGCTGCGGCAGGGCGAGCTGCGCAGCCTGCCCAGCGACCTTGCCGTCGAGGGCGGAGTCGACGGCTTCTATGCGGCGCGGCTCAAGCGCGATACCAGGGCATCGAAGCTGACAAAAAGTTGATTGTGAGCACGCACCGGACCGGTTCATAATCCTTTCCATCGGCCGGTCGGTCGGCCGGGGGAGACGACAATGCAGCGATTCCACGCGCTCGTTCTGGGCGCTCTGGCCATGGCCGCGATCGAGGCCCAGGCCCAGGCGCCGGCGCCCGATCTGGCGGCGGGCAAGGCCCGTGCCGAGCAGATCTGCGCCGCCTGCCATGGCGCCAACGGCGTCAGCGTCGGCCCCGCCATTCCCAATCTGGCTGGGCAGAAGGCGGCCTATCTGGCGGCGCAGTTGCGCGACTTCAGGTCAGGGGCGCGCAAGAACGCGATCATGAATCCGATCGCGGCCCAAATCGGCCCGGCCGACGCCGCCAACATCGCCGCGTTCTACGCCAGCTTGCAGGGCGCGGCGCGCGCCGCCGACACCTCGCCCATGTTCCCCTCGCTGGCGATGACCAAGGTCAAGCTGCCGGCCGACTACAAGCGCGACTTCGTGCACTACACCACGGTCAACTATCCCGAGCGTCCGCAGGTCCGGCATCTTTACGCCAACCGGACCGCGGTCGACGCCGCCAAGACCACCGGCATGCTGCCCAACGGCTCGGTGCTGATCATCGAGGTCTATGTCCCCAAGCTCGACGCCAATCGCAAGCCGGTCGCCGGCAGCGACGGCAATCTGGTTCCCGACACCCTGTCCTTCGTCACGGTGATGGAGAAGCAGCCGGGCTGGGGCGCGGACGTGCCCGAGATCCTGCGCAACGGCGATTGGCTGTATGGCGCCTACAATCCCGACCGCTCGATGCGCGCCGCCAACCAGGCCGAATGCCTGGCCTGCCACAAGCCGTTGGCGGCCGACGACTACCTGTTCTCGCTCAAGCCACTGCGCGAGTTCGCGCAGAAGCGGTGAGGGAAGCGAGTTCGCGCAGAAGCGGTGAGGGAAGCGAGTTCGCGCAGAAGCGGTGAGGGAAGCGAATTCGCGCAGAAGCGGTGAGGGAAGCGAATTCGCGCAGAAGCGCGCAGGATGGTGCATGTTCGGATCGCCTCGTAGGCAGGCGGGGGAGCCCGCCCGCGAGGAGAAGGACAGCCGGAGGCGGATTACGCCCTTTGGGTCGGGGGTTGCCGCCTTGCGAGTCGATCAGTCGCGCCCGTAGCTATCCTCGACTCGGACGATATCGTCCTCGCCCAAGTAGTCGCCGGACTGAATCTCGATCAGGCGGAGCGGGGTACTTTGGGGGTTTTCCAGCCGGTGGTGCGTGCCTGCCGGAATGAAGGTCGACTGGTTTTCCTCCAGCGTGAAGACCCGCTGGCCGACCGTCACTTGCGCGCGTCCTTGGACCACCACCCAATGTTCGGCGCGATGGGCGTGATATTGGAGCGAAAGCCGGCCGCCGGGTTTGACGACGATCTGTTTGACTTGGAAACGGTCTCCCGATTCGAGCCTTTGGAAAATGCCCCAGGGACGATGCGCCACCGGCGGGACGTCCGGTTCGTCATGACCCGTTTCTTTCAACCGTGCCACCAGGCGGCGGACATCCTGCGTGCGTTCGCGATCGGCGACCATGACGCTGTCGTCGGTGCAGACGACCACCAGGTTGTTCACGCCCAGAACCGCCAACAGCCTGCGCTCGGAATGAAGATAATTGCCGCGACCGTCTTCGACCGTCACCTTGCCGACGACGACATTGCCGGTCGAGTCCTTGGCGCCGATGTGCCAGAGCTGATCGAAAGAGCCGACGTCGTTCCAGCCGAAATCCGCCGGCACCACCGCGGCGCGGTCGGTGCGCTCCATCACGGCGTAGTCGATTGACTGCGAGGGGCACGCATCCATCGCGGCCGAGTCGAGACGGACGAAATCGAGATCGCGTTTGGCGCGGTCGATCGCATCTTGGCATCGCCGCGCCATTTCCGGCTCGTAGCGCGCCAATGTGTCGAGATAACGCCGCGCCCGGAAGACGAACATGCCGCTGTTCCAGAGATGTTTGCGTTCGGCGACATAGCGCTCGGCCGTGGCGCGGTCGGGCTTTTCGACGAATTTGACGACTTCGAGGCAGTCACCGGCTTCGGCCAGGGGCGGGCCGGGCAGGACATAGCCGTATCCGGTCTCGGCGCGGTCGGGGACGACGCCGAAGGTCACCAGAAAACCGCGATCGGCGCCGACCCGGGCCTTCTCCAACGCCGCCAGGAAGGCATCGGAGTTCCGGATCAGATGGTCGGTCGGCATCACCGCCAGCAGGGGATCGGCTTCCGCCTGCAAAGCGGCCAGGGCCGCAGCCGCGATCGCCGGCGCAGTGTTGCGACCGACCGGCTCAAGCACCAAGGCCGCCGGCCGCACGCCGATCTGATCGAGTTGCTCGGCGACGGCGAATCGATGCGCCGCGCTCGCCACCACGATTGGCGGCCGAAATCGGGCCGGATCGGATACCCGCATCGCCGTCAGCTGAAGCAAGGTCGACTTGCCGGTCAGCGCCAGAAGTTGCTTGGGATAATGCGTGCGCGACAACGGCCACAATCGGGTCCCGGCGCCGCCCGAGAGCAGCACGGGCGTGAACTTGTCCGCAGTCGATGGGCGCGTCATGGGCGATGTCGGAGCGTATCGCTTCGGGCGTGGTGCCCTGTATACATGATTTCCTGAAGCGTCGGACAATTGGCTGGTGCCATCGGCACGTGCAGGCGGGCGGAGGGAGAGTGGCTGGGGCGGGAGGATTCGAACCTCCGTATGGCGGAATCAAAATCCGCTGCCTTACCGCTTGGCGACGCCCCAGCGGGAGGCGCCTGATTACACGGAACGCATGCTTCCGTCGAGCCGGGTCCGGGGCAAGATGGTTCGGTCTCGGGCCATGCGATTCGCGACCGGAGCGAGTTCGAGCATCAGACCCCATCCCGGTCGATCGCGCTCTTGCCGTCGAGCGTGGCACGCACCGCCGGCCCCAGGCTCGAGGCAATCATCGGCTTGAGCACCACCGCGCCGATGCCGAGCGCGCGGGCGCGTTCCGCGTCGGGCGTGCCGGCGCCGCCGGTGCACAGCACCGCGCGCAGATCGGGACGGATGCGCCGCGCCGCCTCGACCAGGGCCTCGCCCGAAAGCTCGGGGCCGACCGCATCGCAGATCAAGAGATCGATCTTGGGCTCGGCATGCCGGAGGATCGAAAGCGCCTCGCTGGCGAGCCCGGCCGAGCTGACGCTGTAGCCCAGGCGCACCAGCACGCGTTCGGCCAGGCGGCGGATGGCAGGTTCGTCCTCGACCAGCAATAGATGCTCGCTGCCGCGGGCCTCGACCTCGGTCTGGGTCTCGGCCGTCCCGCCGGCGCCGCGATGCGCCGGCAAGAAGACGTCGAACGCAGCGCCCTGGCCCGGGCGCGAGTCGACTTCGATCGCGCCGCCGTGGTCGCGCACCACGCCATGCACCACCGCCAGCCCCAGCCCGGTTCCCGTGCCGACCGGCTTGGTGGTGAAGAAGGGCTCGAACAGCCGCTCGCGGGTGCTGGCATCCATGCCCTGGCCGGTGTCGCGCACCGACAGCCGGACGTAATCGCCCATGGCCAGGCCGGTGCGCACGGCAGCCGACTGATCGAGGGCCGCGGGCTCGATCGTCACCGTGACTTCGCCCGCGCGTTCGCCGATCGCCTGGACGGCGTTGCGGCAAAGGTTCATCAGCACCTGGTGCATCTGCGCCGCGTCGGCCGCCACCATCGCCGGCCGCTCGGGCAGGCGGGTCGTGAGCCGCACGGTCTCGGGCACCGTCGTGCGCAGGCCCTTGACCACTTCCTTGGCCAGCGGCACCAGATCGAACGGGCGGCGATCGGACTGGCCGCCGCGGGCGAAGGACAGGATCTGCGTCACCAGATCCTTGCCGCGCATTGCCGCCTGCTCGATCGCCTGCAGATTGTCGTCGAGTTCGCTCTGGCCCGCCGCCAGGTCCGAGCGGCTGAGATTGGCGTAGCCCAGCACGATCGCCAGCAGATTGTTGAAGTCGTGGGCGATGCCGCCGGCCAGCGTGCCGATCGCCTCCAGCTTCTGCGCCCGGCGCAGGCGCTGCTCGAGTTCGCGCTGGCGGGTGAGGTCGCGGATGGTGCCGATGAAGCCGCGGCGACGGCGGGCGCGGCGCTCGATCCCGCTCCAGCCGATGTCGAGCGTGCCGAGCGCGATGTCGACCGGAAACTCGCCGCCGTCGCGCCGCAGCGCGGTCAGCGCGCGGGGCTCGGCGCGCGGTCGGCCGTCGCGCCCGGCCAGGCGCGCGACGTGACCGGCGTGCTCCTCGCGCATCGCCTCGGGCATCAACAGGCCGACATCGCGGCCGAGGATGTCGTCACGCCGCCAGCCGAACATGGTCTCGGCGGCGGCGTTGAAGCGCTCGATGCGACCGCGCTCGTCGACGATCACCACCGCATCGGCGATGGCTTCGAGGATGGCCTGGCCGCGCTCCTGCGCCGCCGCCAGCGCGGCCTCGCGCTGGTGCCGGTCGGTGACGTCGCGCACCGCCAACGCCAGCTCTCGGCCATCGCGGGTCCACAGTTCCAGCGCCACCAGCCGGCCGTCCTTGAGGGTCTCGGTCACCACCGCGCCGCCATGCAACTTGCCCAGCGTCGCCGCCGCCCACAACGCGGGCCCGCCCTCGGCACGTTCGAGCCGCTCGGCCAAAAGCTCGAGCAATTGGCCTCGGCCGAGCCCCTGCCAGGGCTGCTGGCGGTCGGGCGCGACGCGCTCGCGAAAGCGCGGATTGCAGCGTGCCAGCCGTCCCGCGGCGTCGAACAGGGCGATGCCGTCGTCGATGCGGTCGAACGCTTCCGCCAGCGCAGACGCCAGGTCGAGATGGTCCGGCGAGGAAGTCGCGAGCGCCGCCGATGCGCTGCGCCGGCGTCCGGCCCACAGCGCGCCGATCGCGGCACCGGCCAGCGCGGCGGCGAGCAAGGCCAGGGCCTGGAGCGGCGTCACGCGTCGCCCGCACGCGCCCGCGCCGCCGCCGGCGGCAGCAGGCGAAGGCCGAGGCAGGCGAGGTAGCTCAGCACCGCGATCGCCACCCACCAGCGCGCCCGGGTCGGATGCAGTTCGGCCAGGAACGCCGGCGCCGCCACCAACGCCAGGTAGATCGCCAGCCCGTAGCGCCAACGCATGCGGTCGAACAGGATGTGGTGCAGATGGCCGCGATCGGAATCGAACGGCGAGCGCCCGTTCAGCACCCGCCAGCCCATCAGCCGCAGGCAATCCAGCACCGGCACCAGGAACCACAGCATCACCCGATCCGAAGGCAGGCGGTCGAAACCGACGCCGTGCAGGTAGATCGCCAGCAGCGCGAACAGGCAACCGAGGCCGTAGGTGCCGGCATCGCCCAGGAAGAGCTGGCCGCGCAGATTGAAGACGAACGCCACCGCCAAGGCGGCGATCAGGGTCTCGGCCAAAGGCAGCAGCGGATCGGGCAGATGCAGCGCGATCAGCGTGCTCCAGATAAGGCCGAGCCCGATCGCCAGGCCGTTCTTGCCGTCGGCCATGTTGTAGGCGTTGACCAGGCCGATCACGCACAAGAGGGTGAACGGCAATGCGAACCAATCGAGGAAAAAGGGCAGCGGAATCCAGGTGAATTTGAGGAAATCGACCGCCAGCATCGGCACCGCCGCCACCGCGCCCAGCACCGCCACCAGCGCCAACCCCAGGCGGACCGCCGGCTTGATATGCCGGCGGTCGTCGGCCAAGCCGATCAGGCTGAAGCCGAGCGCGACCCCCGCCAACCCGATCAGCAACGGCCCCACTTCTTCGGTCGCGGCCAGCCAAACCAGCATGACCAGCACCGGCGGCATCACCGCTATGCCGCCGAGCAGCGGCGTCGGCCGATCGTGGATCTTGCGCCTGCCGTCGGGCAGATCCATCAGCCCGAGGCGCCGCGCGATCGGGCGCGCCCGCAGGCACACCGCCAAGGTGATCAGGGCCAAGGCCAGGGGTTGCCAGTTCATGCTTGCACTTGCGGGGTCTTCGGATCTCGACCGGGATTATAGCCATGGGGTCCGGACCGGCAATCGGCCGCGCTTTCGCGCCGACCCGGGGATTGGTATCCTGTCGCCATGCGTCTGGTGACAGCCCTCCTGGCGGCCCTGCTGGTGCTCGTCCCGCTCTGCGGTGCCGAGGCACAAGCGCCGCCGCCCCCGCCGCTGATCGAGATTCCGACCTTCAACGTGCCGATCATCGCCGGCGGCAAGCCGACCGGCACCGCCCAGATCCGCTTGCGCATCCGGGTCAACGAGCAGCCGGCGGTGGCCAAGGTCAACAAGGATCTGGCCAAGCTGCAATCGGCCTTCAACAAATTCCTCTACGACTATCTCGGCAAGCGCAAGCCCGACGAGGCCGTGCTCAATCTCGAGGAGATCAAGGCCGGGCTGGAGAAGGAGGCACGGCAGGTGTTCGGCGACAAGACCATCGTCGCCGTGCTGTTCCGCCAGGCCCAGCTCATCCGCCGCTGATCCATTTGGCGAGGAAGCGCCGCGCCCAGCGGCGGATCGCGCCCTCGAAGCGGCGCTGATCTTCCAGTTGTGCCGCGCGCGGCTGGGCGCCGGGCATCGACAGCCGATGCGCCGCCAGGCGCAGCCAGCGCCGGCGCATGGCGTTGGTCACCTCGCAATGGAACTGCAGCCCATAGGCGTGGCGACCGTGGCGAAAGGCCTGATGGCGGAAGATCGCGCCTTCGGCCAAGATCTCCGTGCCGGCCGGCGCCTCGAAGCCCTCGCGGTGCCAGTGATAGACGTGGTCGAGACCCTCGAATATGTCCCGTCCCGACGCGGTCGGGGTCAGCTTGTAATACCCGATTTCGGCCTTGCCCTCGGGGTGCAGGAACACCCGCCCGCCCAGCGCGCGCGCCAGCATCTGCCCGCCCAGGCAGAGGCCGAGATAGGGCTTGCCGGATTCGACCGCGCGCGGAATCCAATCGAGCTCCTGCTTGATGTAGTCGTGGGTGCAATCGTCATTGGCGCTTTGCGGCCCGCCGAACACCACCGCGCCGGCGTGATGCGCCATGCTGTCCGGCAGCGCCTGGCCGAGGCAGGGCCGACGGATGTCGAGGCGATAGCCCATCTCGCGCAGGAGATGGCCGACGCGACCGGGGCGCGATTGGCGCTGGTGCAGCACGATCAGGACCGGATCGCGGTCGGCGTGGGCGGGGGGCGTCACGGCGTCCGATTGCTATTGCGGATCGGTCGCCGGCACAAGCCGCAATTTCGTCATAGCAGGGCTTCGAGATCGTCGAGCCGGGCGGCGATGCTGCCGGAATCGGTCAATTGCAGCACTTCGGCCGCCCGGCGCGCGGCGGCGGCGGCATCGAGCGCCAGCAGCCGCCGCTTGACTCGCGGCAGCGCCGGCGCGCTCATCGACAACTCGCGCAGGCCGAGACCGACCAAAAGCGCGGTCATGCGCGGATCGCCCGCCATCTCGCCGCACAGATTGACCGGCCGGCCCGCGGCCAAGGCCGCCCGCACCGCGAAATCGATCAGCCGCAGCACCGCCGGATGCAGCGGATCGTAGAGCGCCGCCACCTGCTCGTCGGCCCGGTCGACCGCCAGCGCGTACATGGTCAAGTCGTTGGTGCCGATCGAAAAGAAGTCAGACACTCGCGCCAGCGCGTCCGCCGCCAGCGCCGCGGCCGGGATCTCGATCATCGCCCCCAGCGCCGGCAGCGCCTTGGGCAGGCGGAAGCCGGCGCGCTTCAGCCGCCTTGCGGTCTTCGCCAGATGGCGGCGCACCGCCAGCATCTCGGCCGGCGCGGCGATCATCGGCACCAGGATGCGGGTCGGTCCGTGGACGCTGGCGCGCAGGATCGCGGCCAACTGCGTGGTCAGGATCTCGGGCCGGCGCAAGGCCAAGCGGATGGCGCGCAGGCCAAGGGCCGGATTGAAGCCCGACTGCGCCTGGGCGCCCAATGCCGAGGCCAGCTTGTCGCCGCCGAGGTCGAGCGTGCGGATGGTGACCGGCTTGCCGTCCAGCCCTTCGATCACGCGGCGATAGGCTTCGTACTGCTCGTCCTCGCCCGGCAGGTCGGGTCGGTTCATGAACAGGAATTCGCTGCGAAACAGGCCGACGCCCTCGGCGCCGACCCCGCGCGCCGCCGCCAATTCGGCCGGCAGGTCGATGTTGACCTTGAGCGACACCGCGACCCCGTCGCGGCTGATCGCCGGCCGGTCCTTGAGCGCGCGCAAGGCGCGCTCGCCGCGCAGCTGCTCTTGGCGGCGCGCGCGCAGCCGCGCCAGCACGGCCGCGGTCGGGCGCAGATAGATCCGGCCGGCCTCGCCGTCGATCGCCACCACATCGCCCGGCGCTGCCGCGCCTCTTAGGCCGGTCGCACCCAGCACCGCCGGAATGCCCAACGAGCGCGCCATGATCGCGGTGTGACCCTCGGCGCCGCCCAGCTCGGCGGCGATGCCTGCCACCGCTTGCGGGTTCAAAAGCGCGGTGTCGGCCGGCGTCAACTCGTCGGCCAGCACCACCGAACCCGGCGGCAGGTCGCGCAGGCCCTGATAGGGACGTTGGGTGAGCTGGCGCAGGATGCGCCGGCCGACATCGTGGACGTCGCCGACGCGGCCGGCGAGATAGGGATCGTCGATCGCCGCCAGGGTCGCCGCCAGGTTCGCGGTCTCGCGTTCGACCGCGGCCTCGGCGTTGATGCGCTCGGCCGAGATGCGGGCGCGGGTGCCGCGCACCAGGCGCGAATCCGCCAGCATCTGGCGGTGCACCTCGATCAGGCCGGCGAATTCCTCGGCCGCGGCGCCGGCCAGTCGCGCGGTCTTGTCGCCCAGCCGGTCGAGCTGGCCGCGGGCGGCGGCGATGGCCCGCTCCAGGCGTTCCAGTTCGGCGGCGATTTCGCTCTCGGCCAGGCTGCGGCTGGGCACCGCGCCGAGATGGGATTCGGCCAGCTGCGCCGGGCCGACGGCGATGCCGGGCGAGACGCCGATGCCGGCCAGGATGCGCTGGCCGCGCCCGGCGCTAGTCCTCTTCATCGAAGCGCCGTTCCAGCAGCTTGGTCAGCGCCTCCAGCGCCTGAGCCGCCTCGCGTCCGCTGGCGCTGACCTGGATGGTCGCGCCCTGGGCCGCGGCCAACATCATCAGGCCCATGATCGAAGTGCCCGAGACCTCGATCCCGTCCTTGGCGACCTTGATCTCGGCGGCGAAGGCGGCGGCGGTCTTGACGAAGCGCGCCGCGGCGCGGGCGTGCAGCCCGCGGCGATTGCGGATGGTCAGTTCGCGCGCCCGCCCGGGCTCGGCGGCGTTCATGTCAGCTTCCGGCGTGCTTTTTCCTGGCCTCGGCCGGCAGCATCTCGGACACCACGGCGATGTATTTGCGTCCGGCCTCCTGCGCTGCCTTGACGGCCTCGGCCGCCGAGCAGCGCTTGCGCACTTCCAGCAGCTTGATCAGTGCCGGCAGATTGACCCCGGCCAGCACCTCGACCCCCTCGCCGTCGAGCAGCGAGATGGCGAGGTTGGACGGCGTGCCGCCGAACATGTCGGTCAGCACCACCGTGCCGCGGCCGGAATCGACCGCGCGCGCGGCCTCGGCGATCTCGCCCCGGCGGCGTTCCATGTCGTCCTCGGCGCCGATGCAGATGGCGCGGATCGCGGTCTGCGGACCGACCACGTGCTCGGCGGCGCGGATGAACTCCTCGGCCAGCCTGCCATGGCTGACGATGACGACGCCGATGGTCATGCGATGCGCTCCTCGGTAGGCAGGCCCTGGTTGAGATCGCGGTGCCGGATGGTGACGCGCCAGCCGGCCTGGTGGATGGCGGCGGCCAGGCACTCGGCGACATAGACCGAGCGATGGCGGCCGCCGGTGCAGCCGATGGCGATGGCGAGGTAGCTCTTGCCCTCGCGGCCATAGCCCGGCAGGAGACTTAGCACCAGGCCGCTCAGCCGTTCGAGGAAAGGGGCGAATGCGGGATCGGCGGCGATATAGGCTCCGACTTCGGATTCGAGCCCGGTGCGCTGCCGCAGCGCCGGATCGTAATGCGGATTGCGCAACAGCCGCACGTCCAGCACCAGATCGGCCTCGTGCGGCAGGCCGCGGCGATAGGCGAAGCTGGTGACCGAGATCGCCAGCCGCTGGCCGCGGCGGCGCTCGAAATGCCCCGACAGCAGCGCCCGGAAATCGACGATGTTCAGCCGGCTGGTGTCGATCACCAGATCGGCGCGATCGCGCAGGGCCGAGATCATCGCCCGTTCGGCGGCGATGCCCTCGCTCACCGGCCGGTCGCCGGCCAGCGGATGGCGCCGCCGGGTCTCGGTGAAGCGCCGCTGCAAGGTGTCGTCGTCGGCGTCGACGAAGATCAGCTGCAGCGCCAAGTCCGCGCGCCCGCGCTGGCGCAGGATGCGCTCGATCTCCTCGGGGGCGAAGTCGCGGGTGCGGATGTCGATGCCCAGCGCCAGCGGCCGGCGCTCGACCGTGCCCGGGGTCAGCAGCGCCTCGATGAAATGCACCGGCATGTTGTCGATCGCCTCGAAGCCGAGATCCTCCAGCACCCGCAAGGCCGAGGACTTGCCCGCCCCCGACATGCCGGTGATCAGGATCACCCGCACCGGTTCGTCGCCGCGGGCGCCGCGCGCGGATGAATCGTCGCTCATGGCGAATTCATTATAGCGCCGCGCAACCACAGCCGCAGCTTGGTCACCGCCGCCGGGTCGTGGGCCGAAAGCCGGATCGCCGGCAGTTCGATGCCTTCGATCACGACCGTGCGCGCCGGCGGCAGGCGTTCGATCGCGCCGCCGGGCGGGATCAATTCGACCAGCCGGGCGATGGCCGCTTCGGGGCGATGGCGGATGCCGGCGATACCGACGCCATAGGCCTCGATCCGGCCGGCGATGGCCGGCGGGCAACGCGCCAACAGCCGGCCGGACTCGACCGTCACCTCGACCCCGTCGTCGGCCACCAGCAGGGCACCGGCCTCGATCAGCCGCAGCGCCAGGGTCGACTTGCCGGCGCCCGAGGGCCCGGTCAGCAGGACGCCCAGGCCCTCGAACGCCACGGCGGAAGCGTGCAGCACGCTCATGGCGCGGCCGGCAGGCGCAATTCCAGCCGCGCACCGACGACGCGGCCGTCAGCGTCGCGGCGGTTGGCGGCGGACAGGCTGCCGCCATGGGCCTCGATCACGCGCCTTGCGATGGCCAGGCCGAGGCCGGAATGATGGCCGAAGGCCTCGCCTTCGGGCCTTCGGGTGTGGAAGCGCTCGAAGACTTTTTCCAGTTCGTCGTCGGGGATACCCGGCCCCTGGTCGTCGACCGTCAGCAGGATATCGGAGTCCGCGCGGGCCAAGGCGATGCGCACCGTGCCGCCGGGCGGGCTGAAGGAACACGCATTGTCGATCAGGTTGGCCAGCGCGCGGCCCAGGCGTTCGGGCCGGCCCGGCACGACAGCGGCGCGATCGGGCGCCGCGAATTCGAAGCGCAGCCCGCGATCGGCGAAGGCCTCGATCACGCCCTGCACCAGCGCCGCCAGGTCGACCGGCTGCAAGTCCTCGCGGGTGATTTCGGCGTCCAGCCGCGAGGCCTCGGCGATGTCGCCGATCAGCCGGTCGAGCCGCGCCACGTCCTCGGCGGCGATGCGCAACAGGCGTTCGCGCTGCGCCGGATCGGCGGTCAGCGGCAGGGTCTCGATCGCGCTGCGCAACGAAGACAGCGGATTGCGGATCTCGTGGGCGACATCGGCGGCGAAGGCCTCGGTGGCATCCAGCCGGCGATAAAGCTCGCGCGTCATCCCGGCCAGCGCGGTCGACAGCGCGCCGATCTCGTCGCCGCGCCGGGCCAGATCGGGAATCGCGACCTTGCGTCCGGCGCCCAGCCGCACCGCATCCGCCGCCGCCGCCAGCCGCACCAGCGGCCGGGCGATGGTCGCCGCCAGCAGCAAGGACAGCGCCACCGTCACCGCCAGCGTCCAGCCGAAATAGCGCAGGATGTCGCGGCGCTCGGCGGCGAGGCGGCGTTCGATCGCGGTGTCGCGCTCGATCAGCAGAAGGACGGCGCTGAGCTGGCGCAGGCGCTGCACCGGCAGCGCCACGGTCAGCACGATGGTGCCGTCGCCGCCCAGTCGCGCCGCGCTGGCGGCCTCGCCCGCCAGGGCCTGGCGCAACTCGGCCAGGCTTTCGATCGCGCTGGGAAAGGCCTCCAGCGGCGGATCGCGCGCCAGCGCCGCCGCCAGCCGATCCCACAACCCCATCAGCCGCTCGCCCAGACCCGGTCCTTCGCCCGGCGGGGGCAGGGGCGCGGCCTCGACCGCGCGCACGCCGCCGGCCAGGCGGCGCGAATCCGCCACCAGCACGCCCGAGGGATCGTAAAGCCGCACCGCCACGTCGCCGGCCGATCCCAGGCGCTGCAGGATGGCGATGGCGGCGGCGCGGTCCAGTCGCTGCGCCAGGTTTTCGTCGCGCGTGGCGGCTTCGCCCAGCGCGCCGGCGATGACCTGGCCGCGGGCCTCCAGCGTCTCCAGCCGGGCGGCGATCAGCCCGTCGCGGAACGGATCCAGGGTCAGCAGCCCGATCACCAGCAGGGCCGGCGCGATCAGGTTCAGCGCCAGGATGCGCCGGGTCAGGCGCCCGCGCGCGGTCATTCCGAAAACTTGTAGCCGACGCCGTAAAGCGTGGCGATGGAGTCGAACTTGGGATCGACCGCGCGGAACTTCTTGCGCAGGCGCTTGACGTGGCTGTCGATCGAGCGGTCGTCGACCGGCTCGCCCGCGCCGTAGGCGACGTCGATCAGCTGGTCGCGGGTCTTGACGTGGCCCGGCCGCTCGGCCAGCGCCTTGAGCAGCAGAAATTCGGACACCGTCACCGCCACCGGCTTGTCGTCCCAGCGGCAGGCATAGGTCTCGGGTTCCAGCACCAGCCGGCCGCGGCGCAGCGCCGCTTCGGCCGGCTTGTCCCGCGGCGCGGCCTCGGGCGCATCGGCGGAGCGGCGCAGCAGCGCGCGGATGCGCTCGATCAGCAGCCGGGTCGAGAACGGCTTGCGGATGTAGTCGTCGGCGCCGCGCTTGAGGCCTTCGACCTCGTCGATCTCGGCGTCCTTGGAGGTGAGGAAGATCACCGGCACCCGGCTTTCGGCGCGGATCGCGCGCAGCACGGCATGCCCGTCCATGCCCGGCATCTTGATGTCGAGCACGATCAGGTCCGCCGGCCGCTCGGCCAGCGCCTTGACCGCCTGCGCGCCGTCGCCGAATGCAAGCACGCGGAACCCCGCCGCCTCGAGCGCGATCGCGAGCGAGGCCAGGATGTTGCGGTCGTCGTCGATCAGCGCGACCGTGGCCGGCATGGCGCCAGTCTACAGCCGAATCGCGGGCTTGTTCAGCACGCGCCTGAGCCTGAGCCCGAAGCCCAGGCTGGCGGCCAGCACGCCCGCCAGCGCACCCCCCAGCAGCCCGGCCGGACCCAATTCGAGGGCGAAGGCCAGCACCAGCGCGGTCGGGATCATCACCGCCCAGAACGCCAGCACCGCCAGCGCGGTCGTGGTCCAGATGTCGCCGGCGCCGCGCAGCGCCGAGGACAAGGCGGCCTGGGCGCCGTCGAAGGGTAAAAGGAAACAGGCCACCGCCATCGGCGCCATTGCCGCCGCGCGCAAGCCCGCATCCGGAGTGTAAAGCGCCATCAGCCCATCGGGAATCGATGCGAACAGGACCGAGAACAGCGCCATGGCGCCGAAGGTCATGGCAACCCCGGTCCAGGCCGCGGCGTTGCGTCCGGCGCGGTCGCCGGCGCCGACCGCATTGCCGACCCGGACCGCGGTCGCGGTCGAAAGCCCGATCGCCACCATGAACACCAGGATCACCAGGTTCATGACGATCTGATACGAGGCCACTGCCTCGGTGCCGAGATAGCCCGCGGCGATCACCAAACCTTGGAAGGCGATGGTCTCGCTGCCGAAGGCGACGCCATAGGGATAACCGAGGCGGCGCAGCCTTCGCCCGACCTCGGTCGAGATGTCGAAGCTGCGTACGCCGAAGCGCGCACCCTCGGCCATCACCAGCACATAGGCGATCAGACCCAGCGCGATCAGCCAGCGGACGATGGTGGTGGCCCACACCGCGCCGGCCGCGCCCATGGCCGGAAAGCCGGCCTCGCCGTAGATCAGCAGCCAGTTCAGGCCGACATTGACCAGATTGCCCAGCAGCATGGCGATCATGCCGGGGGTGGGGCGATGCACCGCCTCGAGGAAGAAGGTGGTGGCCACCGCCAGCAGAATCGCCGGCATGCCGATGGCCGAGGCGGTCAGCACCTCGCCCGCGCCCTTGGCCAGCGCCTCGGGATAGCCGATGGCCAGGAACAGCGCCTCGCCGAAGGGGCACAGCGCCGCGGCGCCAAGCCCGATCACCAGCCCGTGCAGCAGCGCCGTGCGCCAGATCGCGCCGCAGCGCCCGGCCTCGCCCGCGCCATAGGCCTGGGCGGTCAGCACGGCAGTGCCGAACAACAGCCCCAGCACCACCATCTGCACCATCAGCTGCGGCGCCATGCCGATGCCGAGATGAGCCAGCGCCTCGACCCCGGCGCGGCCGGTCATGACGGTATCGACCGTGACCAGCATCAGGCTGCCGGCGCGCTGCATCATCACCGGCCCGGCCAGACGCAGCGTCGGCCAGGCATGGGCGGCAAGGGCGGCCGGGATCGACATGGCGGGCGACCTTACTCAGCGGCCGGCGCGGGGTCGAGACGTTAGCAATTGACCCGTCGGCGGCGATGCCGTAGCTGAATCGCCATGGATCAAGCCGCCGCCGCCCCGCCCGCGCTGCTGGCCCGCCGCCTGGTGCGCCGCGCCGTGACGGCGACCTTGGCGACGCGGCTCAAGGGCCAGGAGGGCTGGCCCTATGCCTCGCTGGTGCTGCTGGCGGTGGATCACGACGGCAGCCCGCTTTTGCTGATGTCGCGGCTGGCCGAGCACACCCGCAATCTCGATGCCGATTCGCGCGTCAGCCTGCTGGTGACCGGCGATTTCGGCGGCGAGGACCCGCTGACCTCGACCCGCGTCACCATCCAGGGCCGCGCCAGCCCCTCGGCCGAGGCGCGGCACCGCGCCCGCTTCGTCGCCCGCCATCCCTCGGCCCAGGGCTATGCCGGCTTCGGCGATTTCTCGGTCTGGCGGGTGGCGGTCGAGCGGGTGCACCTGGTGGCGGGCTTCGGGCGCATCCATTGGATCGACGGCCAGGCCTTCCGCGCCGAGGCGCCCTTGGCGCTGGCGATGCGCGAGACCGACATCGTCAGCCACATGAATTCGGACCATCCCGATGCGGTGCAGCTTTACGCCACGCGGCTGCTGGGCCTGGGCGAGGGCGCGTGGCGCATGATCGGCATCGATCCCGAAGGGGTCGACCTGCACGCCGATGGGCGGCTCGGGCGGCTCGATTTCGAACAGCCGGTGGCCGACGCCGACCAGGCGCGGGCCGAACTGGTCAAGCTGGCCAAGGACGCAAGGCGAGGTTAAGCCGCGCGGCCGCAGCCTTTCGGTTTATGCACGCGCGTGGTCGAAGCCGGGAATTTGGCCAGCTTTTCGGTCGGCCGGCGCGGCCGCGGCACCAATTCGCCGCCGCAATTCGGGCACTTGCCGCCCAGCGCGCCCTCGGCGCAGTCGCGGCAGAAGGTGCATTCGAACGAGCAGATCCGCGCTTCGGCCGAGTCCGGCGGCAGGTCGCGATCGCAACATTCGCATCCGGGACGAAGCTGCAGCATGGCGATGCTTCTCGCCTCACGCCTGCTTGGCGTCGATGATGCCGCGGCGGATGGCGCGGGTGCGGACGAACAGCTCCTCCAGCGCCTTGCCGTCGCCGTAGCGAATCGCGCGCTGCAGCGCGGTCAGGTCCTCGGTGAAGCGGCCCAGCATCTCCAGCACCGCGTCGCGGTTGTTGAGGAACACGTCGCGCCACATCACCGGGTCCGAAGCGGCGATGCGGGTGAAGTCGCGGAAGCCGCCGGCCGAATAGTTGATGACTTCCGAGCGCGTGACGTTGCCCAGGTCGGCCGCCGTGCCGACGATGGTGTAGGCGATCAGATGCGGCAGATGCGAGGTCACGGCCAGCACCAGATCGTGATGCGCCGGGTCCATGATCTCGACCTTCGAGCCGGCGCCGCGCCAGAACGCGGCCAGCCGATCGACCGCCGCCGGGTCGGTGCCGGCGGGCGGGGTCAGGATCGCCCAGCGGCCCTCGAACAGCTCGGCGAAGCCGGCATCGGGGCCGGAATGCTCGGTGCCGGCGATGGGATGGCCGGGGATCAGGTGCACGCCCGGCGGCAGCAAGGGCGCGAGGTCGCGGGCGACGCAGCTCTTGACCGAGCCGACGTCGCTGAGGATCGCGCCCGGGCGAAGCGCGCCCCGCAGCGCCTCGACCGCGGGGCGATAGGCCGAAAGCGGCGTGCACAGCAGCACCAGATCGGCACCCTCGGCCGCGCGCGCCGGATCGGCTTCGACCGCGTCGGCGATGCCGAGTTCGACCACGCGCTTGCGCACCGCCTCGCTGGCATCGCTGACGGCGATACGCCCGGCCAGATTCTGGCGGCGGACGACGCGCGCCAGCGACGAGCCGATCAGCCCGCAGCCGATCAGCGCCAGGCGCGCGAACACGGGCGTTGCGCTCAAGCCAGGAACTCCTTGAGGCCGGCGATCGCGGCGCGGTTCTCCTCTTCCGTGCCGACGGTGGCGCGCAGGCAGTCGGGCAGGCCATAGGCCGCGACCGCGCGCAGCACCACGCCGCGAGACTTCAGGTGCGCGTCCGCCGCCTGGGCTTGGCCGGCGCCCTTGGCAAAGCGGATCAGGACGAAATTGCCGACCGAGGGCACGGCCTCGAGCCCGAGCGCCGCGACCTCCTTCTCCAGCCAGGGCCGCCAGATGTCGTTGTGGGTGCGGGCGCGGTCGGTATGGGCGATGTCGGCCAGCGCGGCGATGGCCGCGGCCTGGGCCGGCATCGCGGTGTTGAACGGCCCGCGCACCCGGTTCAGCACGTCGGCGATCTCGGCCGGACAATAGGCCCAGCCCAGCCGCAGCGCGGCCAGGCCGTAGATCTTGCTGAAGGTGCGCAGCATGACGACATTGCCCTTGTCGACCAGCTCGACGCCCGAGGAATAGTCGTTGCGGGCGACATATTCGGCATAGGCGGCGTCGACCGCCAACAGGCAATTGCCCGGCAAGGCGGCGCGCAGGCGTTCGAGTTCGGCGCCGGAGTTGTGGCTGCCGGTCGGATTGTTGGGATTGGCGACGAACACCAGCCGCGTGCGCGGGGTGACGGCGCGGATCAGGGCGTCGATGTCGGTGCGAAGCTTGGGCTCCGGCGCGGCCACCGGCGTGGCGCCGGCGGCCAGCGCCGACAGCCGATACATCAAGAATCCGTGCTGGCTGAACAGCACCTCGTCGCCGGGGCCGGCATAGGCCTTGACCAAAAGCGCGATCAGCTCGTCCGATCCCGCGCCGCAGACGATGCGCGCCGGATCGAGACCGTGATGCTTGCCCAGCGCCTGGCGCAGCGCCACCGCGCCGCCGTCGGGATAGCGGTGCAGCTCGCCGGCCAGGGCGCGGTAGGCGTCGATCGCCTTGGGGCTGGGGCCGAGCGGGCTTTCGTTCGACGACAACTTGTGGGTGCGCGCGGCACCCGCGGCCTTGGACTCGCCCGGCACATAGGGCGCGATGTCGAGAATGCCGGGACGCGGCTTGAGGCTGGACACGGTCACGAACTCCCAAGCTTGGAGGGATCGACGGGTTGGGCGAAGGCGCCGATGACCTGGGCCTGGCCGAGACGCGCCAGCTTGACGTCGTCGCCGGCCACGAAACCGCTGACGACGTAGAGATGGCGGTTCAGCGCGCCCTGCTTGACCGAGTCCAGCAGCTGACCCGACAGCCCGGC
Organism: Alphaproteobacteria bacterium; assembly: GCA_016869515.1. Taxonomy (GTDB): domain Bacteria; phylum Pseudomonadota; class Alphaproteobacteria; order VGDZ01; family VGDZ01; genus VGDZ01. The sequence continues at coordinate 22,449 of VGDZ01000029.1, forward strand.
ATCGGCCAGCCGTTGCGCCAGCCAGCCGCGGCTGACGTCGACATCGGTGGTCAGCGCCACCAGGCTATCGTCGGCCCCCGAAGCCTCGGGCGCGATCGGCGCCACCACCAGCGCGATCGTGCCGTCGGCGCGCGCCAGGAAGGGCAGGCGCACGATCGCCCGCGCCGCGTTGGGCGAAAGCAATTGTGGCCACCACGCCTCCTGCCCTTCGTCGCCGGGCCAAGGCAAGACCGCCACCGTGCCGGGAGCCTGTTCGACTTGGCTCAGCGCGGCGCCGGCCGAGCGCTGAACCGTCACGGCCACCGCCGCGCCGAAATGATCGCGCGCCAGTTCGGTCAGCGCCGCCAGGCGCTCGGCTGGACCGGCCAGCGCCACCGCCAGCGGACCCTGGCGCAGCGTGTTGGCGCACATGATCTCGCGCCAGACACGGGCCAGCGTGGCGCGCGGCACCAACTTGTCGGGCTGGCCCAGCACGCGCCGCAGCACCTGGGCCTCGCGGCCCGGGCGCAGGAAAGGCGGCCGCGCGCCGGCCTCGCGCTTGGCGGCGGCGATGTCGCCCGCCAATGCCGCGCGCCGGCGCACCAGTTCCAGCAACTGGTCGTCGATGCGGTCGATCTCCTCGCGGATCGCGGTCAGCGGGCGCGGACGGTCGTTCATGGCCGCATCCCTAATCCGCGGCCGCTCCGAAAGCAAAGAAAACGTTGACAGCCCGCGCCGCCGCCGCCATCTAGCGCTGCCATGGATCGGGAATCTCCCCGCGGGCCCGCCTTTCCGGTCGCCGATGCGGTCGCTTCGCTCGGGCGCGAGCGCAAGCTGCGGCTGGATTGCGGCGTCGAGCTGGGCCCCTATGCCGTCGGCTATCAGACCTATGGCCGGTTGGCGCCCGACCGCAACAACGCGATCCTGATCTGCCACGCCCTGACCGGCGACCAGTACGTCGCCACCGACCATCCCATCACCGGCAAGCCGGGCTGGTGGATCGACATGATCGGCCCCGGCCGGCCGCTCGACACCGATCGCTATTTCGTGATCTGCGCCAACGTGCTGGGCGGCTGCATGGGATCGACCGGGCCGAAGGACATCGACCCCGCCACCGGCAAGCCGTGGGGGCTGTCGTTCCCGGTCATCACCATCGGCGACATGGTGCGGGCGCAGGCCATGCTGCTGGACCATCTCGGCATCGACCAGCTGTTTTGCGTCATCGGCGGCTCGATGGGCGGGATGCAGGTGCTGCAATGGGCCTCGGCCTATCCGGCGCGCGTGTTCGCGGCGATCTGCATCGCCGCCTCGGCGCGGCACAGCGCCCAGAACATCGCCTTCAACGAGGTCGGCCGGCAGGCGATCATGGCCGATCCGGAATGGCGCGGCGGCGACTACCACAGCCACGGCGTCAAGCCGGCGGCGGGCCTGGCGGTGGCGCGCATGGCGGCGCACATCACCTATCTGTCGGAAGCCGCGCTGCACCGCAAGTTCGGCCGCAACCTGCAGGACCGCGACCAGCTCAGCTTCGGCTTCGAAGCCGATTTCCAGGTCGAAAGCTATCTGCGCCACCAGGGCTCGAGCTTCGTCGAGCGCTTCGATGCCAATTCCTATCTCTACATCACCCGCGCCATGGACTATTTCGATCTGGCGGCCGAGCACGGCGGGGTGCTGGCCAATGCCTTCAAGGACACGCGCACGCGCTATTGCATCGTCTCCTTCACCAGCGACTGGCTGTTCCCGACCCGCGAGTCGAAGGAACTGGTGCGGGCGCTGAACGGCGTCGCCGCCAATGTCAGCTTCGTCGAGATCGAGACCGACAAGGGCCACGACGCCTTCCTGCTCGACGAGCCGCAATTCGAGGCCACCATCCGCGGCTTCCTCGCCGGCGCGGCCGAGCATCGGGGCCTCGGGCGATGAGCGCGGCCGAGATCCAATCGGCGCCGATCGGCATCGAGCTTAGGCTGATCGCCGAGATGGTGGCGGCCGAGTCGCGCATCCTCGACATCGGCTGCGGCGACGGCGAACTGCTCAAATACCTGACCGCGCACAAGCGGGTCGACGGCCGCGGCATCGAACTCGATCCGGCGCAGGTGGCGCGCGCGGTGGCGCACGGGCTGTCGGTCATCCAGGGCGACGCCGACACCGATCTCAAGGACTTTCCCGATCGGGCCTTCGACTACGTCATCCTCAGCCAGACCTTGCCGGCCTTGCGCCGGCCGCGCGAGGTGCTGGAGCATCTCTTGCGCATCGGCCGCCACGCCATCGTCTCGATCCCGAATCTGGCCTACTGGCGGCTGCGCTGGCGGCTGATGACCCGCGGCCGGGTGCCGATGACCCGGGTCTTCCGCGATCCCTGGTATTCGACGCCGATCATCCATCCCTGCTCGATCGAGGATTTCCTCAGCCTGTGCGGCGATCTCGGCATCAGGGTCGAACGCTCCGAAGTGCTGACCCGCGACGGCCGCCAATCGCGCTTCGCCGCCTCGGGCGCCTGGGCCAATCTGTTCGGCGAATTGGCGGTGTTCCTGCTGGCGCGGCGCTGAGAGTTTCAGCTTTCGGTGGCCGGGATCGCCGCCGGCCGGGCGCGGGCACGAGCGCCCGAGCGCGCCGGGGTGGCGGCGTAGATCTGCTTGGTGGCCTCGACCATCAGCACGCCGGCGAAAGTGCCGAAAAGCCGGTCGCCCAGGTCCTCGATCGCGCCCGCGGCGCGCAGCGCGAAGCCCCAATCCCAAGGCGGGACGTAGAGCGCGCGTTGCCAGGCGATCGGCGCGAACAGCGTGTCGCGCAACAGCCGCGTCACCTGCGTCATCGAATAGGGCGAACCGTGGGCGAAGGGCGTGGTCTCGGCCCGCGCCCACAATCCGCGGCGGTTGGGGACCACCACCATCATCCGGCCGCCCGATGCCAGCACCCGCCAGCATTCGCGCAGCATCGGCCGCAGCTCCTCGGCGTTTTCGAGCGCGTGCACCAGCAGCACGCGATCGAAGGTGGCGTCGGGCAAGGGCAGCTCGGCCTCCTCGGCCAGCGCCACCAGGTTCGGCCCCGTTCCCGGCCAGGGCCGCACGCCTTGCGCCGCCGGCATCATGGCGACGACGCGCTGGGCCTCGTCGAGGAAGGGCCGCAAATACGGGATGGCGTAGCCCAGGCCCAGCACGTTCAGCCCGGCGACGCTGGGCCACTGCGCCCGCAGCCGCCGCCGGATCAGGCGACGCGCGACTTGACCCAGCCGGCTGGCGTAGAATTGATTGAGTTCGCTGACCTCGGGACGCATGGAGGAATGCTAGCATGACGCGCTTGGTTATCGAGGCCGTGCCGGCCCTCAAGGACAACTACGTCTGGCTGGCGCGCGAGCCGGGGGCGGGCGTGACCGCGGTGGTCGATCCGGCCGAGCCCGGCCCGGTGGTGGCGGCGCTGGAACGGCACGGCTGGCGGCTGGACGTCATCCTCAACACCCATCATCACGGCGACCATGTCGGCGGCAACCGCGCGCTGAAGGAGAAATACGGCTGCAAGATCGTCGGCCCGGCCGCCGACCGCGAGCGCATTCCGCTGATCGACCAGGCGGTGGCCGAGGGCGAGCGCGTCGCGCTGGGCGATCAGCAGGCCGAGGTGTTCGACATCCCCGGCCATACCCGCGGCCACATCGCCTACTGGTTCGCCGCAAGCGAGGCGCTGTTCTGCGGCGATACCATCTTCAGCCTCGGCTGCGGCCGGCTGTTCGAGGGCGATCCCAAGACCATGTGGCATTCGATCGGCAAGCTGCGGCGGTTGCCGGATGCGACCCGCGTCTTCTGCGCCCACGAATACACCCAGTCCAATGCCCGCTTCGCGCTGACGGTCGATCCCGACAATCCGGCGCTGCGGGCGCGCGTGGCCGAGGTCGATCGCCTGCGCGCTGCCGGGCAATCGACCGTGCCTTCGCTGCTGGGGGTGGAGAAGGCGGCCAATCCCTTCCTGCGCGCCGACGATCCCGTGCTGGCGCGCAATGTCGGCCTGGCCGGGGCCGATGCGGTGGCGGTGTTCGGCGAAGTGCGCGGCCGCAAGGACCGCTTCTGAGGCGCCGAACCGATCGCGGTCCAGAGCGGGATGCGAGGGCATGATTCACGATCTGTCTTGAACCACATGGTTCAAGACAGATCGATCATGCCCTATCGCGTGCCGTAAAGCCGGTCGCCGGCGTCGCCCAGGCCGGGCAGGATATAGCCGTGGTCGTTGAGTTCGCGGTCCAGGCCGGCGGCGTAGATCGGCACGTCGGGATGGGCCTCGCCGAAGGCGCGCACGCCCTCGGGCGCCGCCACCAGGCAGACGAAGCGCAGCGACAAGGGCTTCAGTTCCTTCAGCCGTTCGATCGCGGCGATGGCCGAATTGGCGGTGGCCAGCATCGGATCGGCGACGATGGTGTGGCGCTGGGCGATGTCGAACGGCATCTTGAAATAGTATTCGACCGCCTGCAGCGTCTTGGGATCGCGATAGAGGCCGATATGGCCGACCTTGGCGGTGGGGATGAGGTCGAGCAGCCCGTCGACCAGGCCGTTGCCGGCGCGCAAGATCGAGATCAGGCAGGGCTCGGGGCCGGCCAGCACCGGCGCCTCCATCGGCTCCAGCGGCGTCTCGATGCGGGCGGTGGCGGTGGGCAGGTCGCGCGTCACCTCGTAGCCCAACAGCAGCGCCACCTCGCGCAGCAGCCGGCGGAATTCGGGCGTCGGCGTGTCGCGCCGGCGCATCGCCGTCAGCTTGTGGCGCACCAGCGGATGATCGACCACCTTGAAACGCGGATTCATCGCTCCCTCCCTTAGGGCATGATCGTTCATGCCCTCGTATCCTGCTCTGGACCGCGATTCACGGTTCATAGGTAATCGCGGCCGCGATTCCCTATGAACCGATCGCGGTCTAGAACACCGTGCCGTCGCTGCGCACCGTCAGCGGCGGTCCGCCATCGCGCCGCCGCTCGGCCGCGAGCCTGCGCCCGACCGCCCAGGTTCCGCCTTGCAGCATCTCGGCCAGGGTCATCGCCGGCCGGCCGAGACGCGCCCGCACCAACGCCAACAGCGCGTCCAGCAACGCGACGGTCAGCGCCCGCCATTCCACCACCACGCTCGAATCGACGCCGTGGGTGGCGTCCAGCAGCACCGGCTCGCGCGGCACGACGATGCCGAGATCGATCAGCATGCCGCCATTGCGGTATTCGGCCAGGCCGGTCAGGGCATCGATGCGCTCGACCGCGACCCCGGCCCATTGCAGAGGTTCGAGCAGCGAATAGCTCAGCCATTGCGACAGCTTGTGGAAGGCGACCAGGCCGCCGGGCACGGCCGGATGCGGCCAGACGTCGCCGAGTTCGATCCCGGCCCGCACCATGCGCCCGGGCCAGATCCGACCCAGCCGCCGCAACAGTTCCGCCAGCACGTCGTCGGCGCCGACGCGGCCGGTGCGGGCGAGACGGTCGAACAGATTGCCTAGCCGCGATTCGCGTCCGAAGACCTCGGGCTGGGCGGCAACGGCCGCGGCCAGCGCCCGCAGCAATTCCGCCCGGCCGTCGAGTCCGACCAGGCGATTGTCGGGACCGACCTGGAAGGCGCGCGCCAAGTCGGAGGCCGTAACTCGGTCCAGCGCCGCGGCATCGACCTGCCAGGGCTTGGCCGAGTCCGAGGACAGCGCGCCCGAGGCGACGAAATCCAGGCTGGCGATGGCCAGGCCTTCCGAGCGCGCCAATTCCCGTCCGCTGCGATCGCGGTAGCGCCACTCGGCGCCGGCGCCGGCATCGACCAGTACCGAGACGATGGCCAGTTCGAAGGCGGCGCGGGCGCGTTCGGACGCATCGCCGGCGACGGCATCGAGATGGGCGCGGCCGAGATCCTGGCCATCGACCACAAAATGCCGCCAGCGGCTGTGATAGGGCACGACCAGATCGGGATAGGCTTGGCGCGTGCAGGCGGCCACGGCATCGGCGGCCAGCGCCAGCCGATCCTCGGCCACGTCGAAATGCAGCCTTCGGCCGGTCAGCACGGCGCGGCAGGTCTCGCGCACCGCGCGCGCGGTCAGCAGGCCCTCGGCGGCGGCGCGATCCATGCTCAGTCTTCGAGCCGGCGCCCCTTGGCGCGCGCCAGGTCGGCGCGGCCGGGCGCGCCTTCGGGGGCGTAGTAGCCGGCGGCCTTCTTGGCGTCCATCTCGACCGCGGCGTCGGCCGGGATCAGCTCGGCCGGGATCGGCACGCGCTCGACGATGGTGATGCCCTGCTTGGCCATGGCGCCGTGCTTCATGTTGGACATCGAGGCCAGGCGGTCGATGCGGCGGATGCCCAGCCAGGACAGCACGTCCGGCATCAGCTCCTGGAAGCGCATGTCCTCGACCCCGGCGACGCATTCGGTGCGCTCGAAATAGGTCTCGGCGCGGTCGCCGCCCTGCTGGCGCTTGCGGGCGTTGTAGACCAGGAACTTGGTGACCTCGCCCAGCGCGCGGCCCTCCTTGCGGTTGTAGACCACGACGCCGACGCCGCCGGCCTGCGCGGTCTCGATGCACAGCTCGACGCCGTGGGCCAGATAGGGCCGGCAGGTGCAGATGTCCGATCCGAACACGTCCGAGCCGTTGCATTCGTCGTGGACGCGGCAGGCGATGGCGGTGTCCTCGCCGCCCAGCTTGGCCGGATCGCCGAACAGATAGACCGTGTGGCCGCCGATCGGCGGCAGGAAGACCGCGAGATCGGGCCGCGTCACCAGCTCGGGGTACATGCCGCCGGTGTGCTCGAACAGGCCGCGGCGCAGCTCGGCCTCCTCGATCTCGAAGCGCGCCGCCACGCCGGGCAGGTGCCAGACCGGATCGATCGCGATCTTGGTGACGCGCGCCTTGCCCGTGGGGCCCAGCACGCGGTTGTCCGAGCGCAGCCGGCCCGCGGCCATGGCCTGGACCAGTTCGGGCATTTCGATATGGGCCTTGGTGACGGCGATGGTCGGGCGGATGTCGATGCCGGAGGCGATCTCCGCGGCGAAGACCTCGGCGACGCGGTGGCCCCACGGATCCAGCGAGACGATCGCGCCCGGCGCGGACCATTGCGGGAAGGGCCCGATCGGCTCGGCCGGGGCGGTGTCGGTCAGGTCGGCGACATGGTCGCGATCCAGCCGGCCGGCGGCGATCGCCAGCGCGCGGTAGAGCGCATAGGCGCCGGCATGGCTGCCGATGGCGTTGCGGCGCTGGGGGTCGCTCAGCGTCGCCACCACCGGGCCGCGGCGGCGCGGATCGGCCTCGCCCCAGCGCAGCGCGGGCGCGCGTTCGGCGCGCTGGCCCGGATGCGAGGTCAGCACGATGTGACGCGAGCGGGACTTGGACTTGCTTTCGGCCATGATCCGGTCGTCCGTGGCGGAAAGCGCCGGATTGTCGCCCCTTGGCGGCGGATGTCAAGCCGCCCGCGGGCGGGGAAAAGTCAGTCCAAGTCCTCCGCCAGTTCGGCGCGGACGGTTTCGGGCAGCATCGCCATGTGGCCGTAGTTGGCGTGGCCGAAGCCCAGCACCACCCGCGTCCCCGCGGCCTTGAACTTGGCGGCCTGGGCCGGGGTGAAAGGGAAATGCAGGAAATGCACCGCCGAGGTCTTGCCGCTTTCGTCGGTGCGTTCCTGGTCGGATTCGGGCCGGGCGCGCACGCTCTCGCCGGCGAATTCGAGCGCGACGGTGTCCTCGATCCGGCCCAGCGTCGCCAGCGCGCGCGCGCGCTGGTCGGGGTCCTCGATTTCCAGCATCAGCGTCGCGGTCAATTCGCCGCCGTTGGGGATCATCGGATTGTAGGCCGCCAGTTCGTCCGCGATCTGCGCCTCGCCGCCCTTTTCGATGTAGAGCATTTCCTGCACCTGCATCAGCATGGTGTCGAAGCTCTCGAAAAAGAAGGTGGCGAAGGGACCGACCGCGACCCGCCGGCGCTTTTTCAGTTCGACCACGGCGGCGCGGCGCGCCTTGCGCTCGGCGGCATAGGCGGCGAGATCGACCAGGTCGGAACGCTCGATGGTCTTGCGGCGTGCCATCTCAGCCTCCGAGCCCGTAGGCCAGTGCGAAAAGCTGGATCGGATGCAGCGCGTGCTCGGGCGCGGCCGCGGCCGGCTCGGGCAGGCGCTCGACGCCTTGCAGGATGTGCTCGCCGGCCAGCGGGCATTCGCTGGCGAGATAGCGCTTGCCCTCGATCAACGCGGCATTGGCCTGGCGCGCCACCGGCCGTCCCTGCTTGATCGCCACCGGGAAGTTGTCGGATGTGATGCCCCAGCTGCCGCCATGGCCCGAGCAGCGTTCGATCACGCTCAACTCGGCGCCCGGAATCAGCTTGAGCATTTCGGCCGCCTTGGGGCCGAGATTCTGGGCGCGGGCATGGCAGGCGAGATGCAGCGCGACCCCGCCCGGCAGCGGCTTGAGACCGGGCGGCAGCCCTTCCTTGCGCGCGATCTCGACCACGTACTGGGCGATGTCGCGCGTCGCCTTGGACAGCTTCGCGATCGCCGCGTCGCCCGGCAGGATCAGCGGCCATTCGAACTTGAGCATCAGCGCGCAGGACGGCACCAGGGCGACGACGTCGTAGCCCCGCTCGATCCAGGACCCAAGCGCCGCGGAGACCTTGCGCGCCTTGGCGGCGACGGATTCGAGATCTCCATGTTCCAATTGCGGCATGCCGCAGCAGGCGGGATAGACCACCTCGGTCTCGACGCCGAGATGGGCCAGCACGGCGCGAGTGGCCATGCCGATCTCGGGGTTGTTGTAGTTGCAGAAGCAGGTGGCGTAGAGCACCGCCTTGCGGCCGAAAGCCGGGGCGGTGCGGTTGAGCGCGGGCGGCTCCTGCGCCGCCTGGACGGCGAAGGTGCGGCCGGCGAAACGCGGCAACGCGGCTTCGCGGTGCACGTCGGCGGCGGCTTGCAGCACGCCGCGGCCGAGCGCATTGCCGCGGTCGGTCGCCCAGTTGGCGAGAGTCGAGACCAGGCTGGCGGCGGTGCCGTTGCGGTCGGTCGCGGTCAGCTGGCGGGCGGCGAAGGGCGTCTCGCCCTTGCTGTGGGCGATGGCGCGGGCGCGCAGCACCAGATGCGGGAAGTCGAGATCGAAATCGTGCGGCGGCACATAGGGGCACACCGTCATGAAGCACAGATCGCACAGCGTGCAGGCGTCGATCGCCGGCTTGAAGTCGGCGCTCTTGACCTCGTCGAGTTCGCCCGTCGGGCTGGCATCGACCAAATCGAACAGCCGCGGGAAGGAATCGCACAGATTGAAGCAGCGCCGGCAGCCATGGCAGAGGTCGAACACCCGCCGCAGCTCGGCGTCGAGCTTGGCCTCGTCCCAGAACTCGGCGCTTTGCCACGCCAAGGGGCGGCGCACCGGCGCTTCGGTCGAACCTTCTTTGACGACAGCCATCGCTGGCAGGCCTCCCTGCGCCTAACCCGCAATTGTAGAAATCGGGCGGAGGGGGTCGCCCTCCGCCCGCGATGCCCGACTCAGCCCAAGGTGTCGAGCGCCTTCTGGAAGCGCCCGGCGTGCGACTTCTCGGCCTTGGCCAGGGTCTCGAACCAGTCGGCGATCTCCTCGAAGCCTTCCTGGCGCGCGGCCTTGGCCATGCCCGGATACATGTCGGTGTATTCGTGGGTCTCGCCCGCGACCGAGGCGCGCAGGTTGTCGGCGGTCGAGCCGATCGGCTTGCCGGTGGCCGGATCGCCGGTCTCGCGCAGGAACTCGATATGGCCGAAGGCATGGCCGGTCTCGCCCTCGGCGGTCGAGCGGAACACCGCGGCGACGTCGTTGTAGCCCTCGACGTCGGCCTTCTGGGCGAAATAGAGATAGCGGCGGTTGGCCTGGCTTTCGCCGGCGAACGCGGCCTTGAGATTGCCTTCGGTCTTGGAACCCTTGAGTGCGGGCATGATCCTTCTCCTCTCGAAAACGATGCCGTGACGCGAGGGAATATGGTCGCCGCCGGCGCCGCTGTCAATAGTTTAGAACAGTTATAAACAAGAAAGATTGTCGCAGGCCGCGATCACGCCTTCTTCAGCCGCACCACCACGTCGATGCGGTCGATCGCCAGGCCCTCGGGCGGGCGCGGCAGGCCCTGCACGCGCAGGCCCTCGGCCGGGATGTCGGTCAGTTCGCGACCCCGGTGGTCGTAGAAATGATGGTGCCGGCTGGTGTTGGTGTCGAAATAGGACCGGCCGGTGTCGACCGCCACCTCGCGCAACAGGCCGGCGGCGGTGAACTGGTTGAGGGTGTTGTAGACCGTGGCCAGCGACACCCGCACGCCGTCGGCCTGGGCCTCGTCGTGCAGCATCTCGGCGGTGACGTGGCGATCGCCCTTGGCGAACAGGATGCGCCCGAGCGACAGCCGCTGGCGGGTCGGCCGCAGGCCGACGCCGCGCAGGCGCTCGGCGATGCGGGCGAAAGGACGGGCGATCGGAATCATGGCGCGAATGTAGGGATTGCCCGGCCGATGTCAAAGGCGTTGTCGTCGCACGCGGCCGAGGGCATGATCGCTCCGTCATGACCGCCTCGTCCGCGCCGATCCTGGTTCCGGTCCGACCCAATCACCGCATCGACGAGGCGGCGCTGGCGGCTTATGTCCGCGACCGGGTCCACGCCTTCGACGGGCCGATGACCGTGCGCCAATTCCAGGGCGGGCAGTCGAACCCGACCTATCACCTCCAGGCCGGCGACCGGCAACTGGTGGTGCGCAAGAAGCCGCCGGGCAAGCTTCTGCCCTCGGCCCACGCGGTCGACCGCGAATACCAGGTGATGAAGGCGCTGTGGGGGTCGGGCGTGCCGGTGCCCAAGGTGCATGTGCTGTGCACCGACGAAGCCGTGCTGGGCCAGTGGTTCTACGTCATGGACTATGTCGAGGGCCGGGTCTTCGCCGACCCGCTGGCGCCCGACGCCGGCAAGGACGAGCGCGCCGCCATGTACCGCGAGATGGCCACGGTCATGGCCAAGCTGCACCAGGTCGATTACCGCGCCGTCGGGCTGTCGGAGTTCGGCAAGCCGACCGCCTACATCGCCCGCCAGGTGGCGCGCTGGTCCAAGCAATACGACGCCTCCAAGACCGACGACGTGCCGTCGATGACCAAGCTGATGGCCTGGCTGCCCGAGCACATCCCGCCGGGCGATGAAAGCGCCATCGTCCATGGCGACTATCGCCTGGGCAATCTGCTGATCCACCCCGCCGAGCCGCGGGTGGTGGCGGTGCTGGATTGGGAGCTGGCGACCATCGGCCATCCGCTGGCCGATCTGGCCTATAACTGCATGTCCTATCACTTGAAGCGCGGCACCAGCCGCGGCTTCGCCGATCTCGATCTAGCCAGCTACGGCATCCCCGGCGAGACCGACTATGTCGGGCTCTATTGCAAATTGACCGGGCGCGGCGACATCCCGCATTGGGAGTTCTACGTCGCCTACGCCCTGTTCCGCATCGCCGCCATCCTGCAAGGCGTCTACAAGCGCGGCCTCGACGGCAACGCCTCGGACGCGGGCGCGGTGCAGGTCGGCGGCACCTTCCGCGCCATCGCCGATCACGCCTGGTCGCTGGTCGAGCGCGCCCGGGGCTGAGCATGCTGGCGCGGCCGGTCCTGGCGCTGGCGCTGCTTTGGGCCGGCGCGGCCGCGGCCGAAGCCCCGATCGTCAAGAGCGTGATCGACGGCGACACCGTCCTGCTCAGCACCGGCAAGGAGGTGCGTTTCGTCGGCATCCAGGCACCGAAGCTGCCCTTGGGTCGGCGCGGCTTTCCGACCTGGCCGCTGGCGCCCGAGGCCAAGGCGGCATTGGAGGGGCTGGCGCTCGGCCGCGCGGTCGAACTGGCCTGCCTGCAGGCTTGCGAGGACCGCCACGGCCGGCTGCTGATGCACCTGACCAGCGATCGCGGCGTCTGGCTGCAGGGCGAGATGCTGCGGCTGGGGCTGGCGCGGGTCTACACCTTCGCCGACAACCGGGCGCGCGCGGCCGAGATGCTGGCGATCGAGGCCGACGCGCGCGCGGCGCGGCGCGGCATCTGGGCGCTGGATTACTACGCCGTGCGCACGCCCGAGCAGGCCGGCGGCTTCGTCGGCCGCTACGAACTGGTCGAGGGCAAGGTGCTGGCGGTGGCCAGCGCCCAGGGCACCACCTTCCTCAATTTCGGGCCCGACCACCGCACCGATTTCACCATCGGCATCGATGCCGCCGCCCGCAAGCTGTTCCGCGAGGCCAAGCGCGATCCGAAGGCGCTGGCCGGCCAAACCGTCCGCGTGCGCGGCTGGATCAAATCCCGCGGCGGCCCCTTCATCGAGGCCAGCCACCCCGAACAGATCGAATCGCTAGATCCGGGTCGATAGGGCGATGGCCAGGCGCGAGGCGGCGCCGATCGCGGCCGACAGCACGCCATAGCCTGGTGCCGCCTCGGCGCCGTGATCCAGCGCGGTCTTTCCGTGCGCGATTTCCTCGGCGCGGAAGCGGGCGATGCGCTTGCGCAGCTTCGACTCGCCGGCCGGCAGCCGCGCCAGTTGTTCGGCGTAGTGCCGGTCGATCACCGCCTCGACCGCGACCGTGCAGGCCATGGCGGCCTTCTCGCCCAGCGCCGCCGTGGCCGCGCCCAGCGCCCAGCCGGCCGCGCGCCACACCGGCTCCAGCGCTGTCGG
>VGDZ01000030.1 GCA_016869515.1 Alphaproteobacteria bacterium
GAGGCGCTGCTGGCCGGACCCGAGGCCGCGGTCGCGGCGATGCTGGCGGCCATGCGCCAGGGCCCGCCGGCGGCGCGGGTCGAGGACGTGGTCAGCGCGCATGACCGGCCTCCGGCCGAACCCGGCTTTCGCCAACTGCCAACGGAATGAAGCTGGCCTCCAGCGCCAGGTCGAGATCGGCCAGCGTCGTGCCGTGGCCGAGATCGGCCAGCGAAGTCACGCCGTAATCGCTGATGCCGCAGGGCACGATGCCGGCATAGGCGGCGAGGTCGGGATCGACGTTGACGGCGAAGCCGTGGCTGGTGACCCAGTGGCGGATGCGCACGCCGATGGCGGCGATCTTGCGCTCGGCGCCGCCATCGCGGGTCCAGACCCCGATCCGATCGTCGGCGGTGAAGGCGCGGACGTTGAGCCGGTCGAGCGCGCGGATAATCCAGTCCTCGAGCCAGCGCACATAGCGCCGCACGTCCTCGCCGCGGCGCCGCAGATCGAGCATGACGTAGCCGACGCGCTGGCCGGGCCCGTGCCAGGTGTAGCGGCCGCCGCGGCCGGCGGCGTGCACCGGCAGCGACGCCGGGTTCAGCAGCTCCTTGGGATCGGCGCTGGTGCCGGCGGTATAGAGCGGCGGGTGCTCCAACAGCCAGATCAACTCGGGCGCGCGACCGGCCCGGATCGCCTCCTGGCGCTCGGCCATCGCCGCCAGCGCCACGGAATATTCCACCGGCCGATCCGTTATTCGCCACTCGATCCCGTCGCGTTCCATGGCCTTCCCTAGCATGGCGCGGCGAAACGGCGTAGACTCGCCCCCGAGGCGGAGATCGCAATGTCCGAACTGCCGCAAGTCGACAAGTCGATCGACAAGGTCAAGATCGACATCTCGGTCGTGCTGGGCAAGGCCATCATGCCGGTCCATCAGCTGTTGAAGATGGGCCGCGGCGCGGTGATCGAGCTCGAGGCGCGGGTCGACGATCATGCCTGGATCTACGCCAACGGCACGCTGATCGCGCGCGGCGAGGTGGTGCTGGTCGGCGACACCGTGGCGGTGTCGATCACCGAAGTCATCAAGGGCGTGCAGTTCTAGCTTCGTCCTGCGGGCCTTGCCCGGCCCGGGCGCGGTTGCTATACCGCAGCCGCCTTGCGGTCGTGGCGGAACTGGCAGACGCGCAGCGTTGAGGTCGCTGTGGGGGCAACCCCGTGGAAGTTCGAGTCTTCTCGACCGCACCAAGGGCCCTTGGTATCCCGGTTTCCCTCCCGCCCGGTCATGGTTTAGGGTTCTGCGGGCGAGGGGACCGGCATGGACAGCGACAGCACCAAGAGCCTGGCCGAGGCGGCGCTGGACTATCACCAGCACCCGACCCCGGGCAAGATCGCCATCGCGCCGACCAAGCAGCTGCAGAACCAGCGCGACCTGACGCTGGCCTATTCGCCGGGCGTCGCCTTCGCTTGCACCGCGATCAAGGACGATCCCCACGCCGCGGCGCGGCTGACGGCGCGCGCCAATCTGGTGGCGGTGGTGACCAACGGCACGGCGGTGCTGGGGCTGGGCGACATCGGCCCCTTGGCCGCCAAGCCGGTGATGGAAGGCAAGGCGGTGCTGTTCAAGAAATTCGCCGGCATCGACGTGTTCGACATCGAGCTGGCCGAGAAGGACCCCGCCAAGCTGGCGGCGATCGTCGCCGCGCTGGAACCGACCTTCGGCGGCATCAATCTCGAGGACGTCAAGGCGCCGGAATGCTTCGAAGTCGAGCGGCTGTGCCGCGAGCGCATGAAGATTCCGGTGTTCCACGACGACCAGCACGGCACCGCGATCTGCGTCTCGGCGGCGGTGATGAACGCGCTGCGGGTGGTGGGCAAGGAGATCGGCCAGGTCCGCATCGTCGCCTCGGGCGCGGGCGCGGCCGGGCTGGCGACGCTCGATCTCTTGTGCGCGCTGGGGGCGCGGCGCGAGAACGTGACCGTGTGCGACATCCTGGGCGTGGTCTATCGCGGCCGCGCCGAGCTGATGGACCCGCACAAGGCGCGCTACGCCGTCGACACCAAGGCGCGCAAGCTGGACGAGGTGATCGGCGGCGCCGATCTTTTCATCGGCCTGTCGGCGCCCAAGGTGCTGAGCGGGGCGATGGTGGCGAAGATGGCCGAGCGGCCGGTGATCCTGGCGTTGGCCAATCCCGAGCCCGAGATCCGGCCCGAGGAGGCGCGCGCGGCGCGACCCGACGCCGTCATCGCCACCGGCCGCTCCGACTATCCCAACCAGGTAAACAACGTGCTGGTGTTCCCGTTCATCTTCCGCGGCGCGCTGGATGTCGGCGCGACGGTGATCAACGAGCCGATGAAGCTGGCGGCGGCGCGCGCCATCGCCGAGCTGGCCTGGGCCGAAAGCTCGGACATCGTCGCTTCGGCCTATGGCGGCGAGTCGGGTCTCAGCTTCGGACCCGAATACCTGATCCCCAAGCCGTTCGATCCGCGGCTGATCGTCAAGGTGGCGCCGGCGGTCGCCAAGGCGGCGATGGAATCGGGCGTGGCCACGCGGCCGCTGCCCGATCTCGACGCCTATCGCCTGCAGCTCAGCCAGTTCGTCTACCGCTCGGGCATGGCGATGCGACCGCTGTTCCTCAAGGTGCGCGGCAAGGGCGTGCGGCTGGCCTTCGCCGAAGGCGAGGACGAGCGTGTGCTGCGCGCCGCCCAGATCGTGGTCGACGAGGAACTGGGCAGGCCGATCCTGATCGGCCGCCGCCGCGTGGTCGAGCGCAAATGCAAGTCGCTCGGCCTGCGCATCCAGATCGGCGGCGATGTCGAACTGACCGATCCCGAATCCGATCCGCGCTTCCGCCAGTACTGGACCACCTATCACGGCCTGATGGCGCGGCGCGGCGTGTCGCCCGACCGCGCCCGCACCCTGGTCCGCACACGCACCAGCGTCATCGCCGCGCTGATGGTCCATCTCGGCGACGCCGACGCCATGATCAGCGGCGTCGACTCGCCTTATCTCAGGCAGGTGCGCCATGTGCTCGACGTCATCGGCCTCAAGCCCGGCGTCAGGCAGACGGCGGCGTTGCAGTTGATGGTGCTGGACAGCGGGCTTCTGTTCCTGTGCGACACCCACGTCAACGACGATCCCAGCGCCGAGCAACTGGCCGACATCGCGCTGATGGCGGTCGAGGAGGTGCGCCGTTTCGGCATCGAGCCGCGGATCGCGCTGGTGTCCTCGTCCAATTTCGGCACCAACGACCATCCTTCCTCGGTCAAGATGCGCGAGGCGACCGAGATCCTGAAGCGGCTCGACCCGCGGCTGGAGGTCGACGGCGAGATGCACGCCGATTCGGCGCTGTCGCCCGAGGTGCGGGCCAGGGTCAATCCGGGTTCGACCCTCAAGGGCCCGGCCAATCTCCTGATCATGCCCAACAAGGACGCCGGCAACATCAGCTTCAACCTGATCAAGGCGCTGGGCGAAGGGGTGTCGGTCGGGCCGATGCTGCTGGGCATCAGGCGGCCGGCGCATGTCATGACCACGGCGGTGACGGTGCGCGGCCTGGTCAACATCGCCGCGGTGGCGGCGCTGGAAGCGCTCGACCAGGCGGCCAAGGGCTGAGTTCGGAGAAACCGCATGCGACCCAACAGCTATCCGACGCTGGATTTCGATCTGGGCGAGAACGCCGATTTGCTGCGCGGCTCGGTCGCGGCCTTTACCGCCAAGGAATTGGCGCCGCGCGCCGCCGCCATCGACCGCGACAACGAGTTCCCGGCCGACATGTGGCGCAAGCTGGGCGAGCAGGGCCTGCTCGGCATCACCGTCGAGGAGCAATACGGCGGCGCCGGCATGGGCTATCTCGAACACGTCGTGGCGATGGAGGAGCTGAGCCGCGGCTCGGCCGCGGTCGGGCTGAGCTACGGCGCGCATTCCCAGCTTTGCGTCAACCAGATCCGCCGCAACGGCAGCGAGGCCCAGAAGCGGCGTTTCCTGCCCAAGCTGATCTCGGGCCATCACGTCGGCGCCTTGGCGATGAGCGAGCCGGGCGCGGGCTCGGACGTGGTGTCGATGAAGCTGCGCGCCGAGAAGAAGGGCGATCGCTACGTCCTCAACGGCTCCAAGTTCTGGATCACCAACGGCCCCAATGCCGATCTGGCGGTGGTCTACGCCAAGACCGACCCGGCCGCGGGGCCGCGCGGCATCACCGCCTTCGTGGTCGAAAAGGGCATGAAGGGCTTCGGCCAGATGCAAAAGCTGGACAAGCTGGGCATGCGCGGCTCCAACACCGGCGAGCTGGTGTTCGAGGACTGCGAAGTGCCGGCCGAGAACGTGCTGGGCGAGATCGGCCGCGGCGTCAACGTGCTGATGTCGGGGCTGGACTACGAGCGCGCGGTGCTGGCGGGCGGGCCGCTCGGCATCATGCAGAGCTGCATGGACGTGGTGGTGCCCTACCTTCACGAACGCAAGCAGTTCGGCCAGGCGATCGGCAGCTTCCAACTGATGCAGGGCAAGCTGGCCGACATGTACACCACCATGAATGCCGCCAAGGCCTATGTCTACGCCGTGGCCAAGGCCTGCGATCGCGGCCGGACCACGCGCAAGGACGCGGCCGGCGCCATCCTTTACGCCTCCGAGCGCGCCACCTGGATGGCGCTGGAGGCGATCCAGTGCCTGGGCGGCAACGGCTACATCAACGACTATCCGACCGGGCGCCTGCTGCGCGACGCCAAGCTGTACGAGATCGGCGCCGGCACCTCGGAGATCCGCCGCATGCTGATCGGGCGCGAGCTGTTCGAAGAAACCGCGTGAGAAAGGCGCATGCCCGCGCGGAACGGCGCGAAAAAACGCCGGTTCGGCACTATTAAGCGCGGAACGAGTCCCCAAAGGCGCGGAGCCGAGGCGGAAATGCGCGGAAATGCGCGCAAACGGCCAATTTTTAACCACCCATGTCTTTGATTGTATTGATGAATTAAGGTATGTCGGGTGCAAGAGCCGCAATTGGCCGTTAACCCCTGCCTCCGCCCCGGACTTGAACGCGGGACGGATAGCAAGGGAGGCCATAGGGTAGGGCGGTCCTTCGATAGGTTGGTAGAAGAACAGTATATATAGCGAACATTGCAGAACTTGTCAAGCACACGCCGATTGACCATCGGCGCCGCGAACAAGGCCAAGGGCGTGGTGCCGGCCGACGCATTGCGCAGCATCGCCCGCAGCCCCTTGCATGGCGGGGCCGGGCGGATTGGCGTATGATCGCGGGCGAGGCCGATCATGCTGGCATTGTCCGACGATACCCGCGAACGCATCGCGGCGCTGTGCCGCCGCCACCGCGTCGCGCGGCTGGAACTGTTCGGCTCGGCGCGGACCGAACGCTTCGATCCGACGCGCAGCGACGCCGACTTTCTGGTCAGTTTCGAGCCGGCTTCGCGCGACGATCTGACCGCCTACCTCGATTTCAAGGAGGGGCTGGAGGCCCTGCTGGGACGGCCGGTCGACCTGATCGAGCGACGTGCGATCGAGGCCAGCCGCAACTACATCCGTCGCCGCCGCATCCTGGGCGAAGCCGAGGCGGTATTTGGCTAAGGCCGACCCCGGCCGCGACGCGGCCTTGCTGTTGGACATGGTTCTGGCCGCGCGCGATGCGAGGGGATTCCTGTCCGGTGTCGACAAGGCAGCCTTCTTGGCCAGCGCGCTGCATCAAAGCGCGGTGATTCGGAAATTGGAAGTCATCGGCGAGGCGGCGGGCAGGGTCTCGACTGAATTGCGCGCCAAGCACGCGGCCGTGCCATGGCGCGAGATCATCGGCATGCGTCATCGACTGATCCACGGCTACGACGATATCGACCTCGACACGGTCTATGCCGTGGTGCGCGACCGGCTGGGCCCGCTGATCGCCGCGCTGGAACCCTTGATTCCCAAGGACCAGGTTTGACGCTGGCCTGGCATCTTGGTCCGGCCTTCAATTCCTAGGGCATGATCGATCTGTCTTGAACCGCCCGGTTCATGACGAAACGATCATGCCCTTACCCCGCCTACCTTGTTCGTCGCGTCTCGGCGACGGTGCCGGCGGCGATCAGGGAGTCGATCTCGGCCTTGGCGTAGCCGGCCTCGGCCAGCACGGCGCGGCCGTCGGCGCCGAATTGCGGCGGCAGGCGGCGCAGGCTGGGCTTGGTGCGGGCCAGCTTGACCGGCATGCCGGTGCCGCGATACCCGTCCTTGGCGATCGTCATCTCGCGGTGCTTGGCGTGGGGATGTTCGAGCACGTCGGGCACTTCCAGCGCCGCGCCCGCCGGCACGCCGGCCTGCATCAGCCGCATCGCCAGCTCCTCGCCCTCGGTCTCGGCCACCAGCGCGCGCAGCTCCTTGTCGAGCGCGGCGCGGTTGGCGTTGCGGTCCTGGTTGGTCTTGAAGCGCGCATCCTTGCCCAAATCGGGCCGGCCCAGCACCTCGCACAGCTTGCGGAACTGGGGATCGTTGCCGGCGCCGATCAGCACCAGCCGCGTCTTGGTCGGGTAAAGATCGTAGGGCACGATGTTGGGATGCGCGTTGCCGGCGCGCCGCGGCGGCTTGCCCGACATGAACCAGTTGGGCGCGTGCGGATGCAGAAGCGCGATCGCCGCGTCGTAGAGCGTGACTTCCAGGAACTGGCCTTTGCCCGAGCGATGGCGCTCGTTGACCGCCATCAGGATGCCGATGGCGGCGTTCAGCCCGGTGCCGAGATCGACCACCGGCACGCCCAGCCGCACCGGATCGCCTGCCGCCGGGCCGTTGACCGCGATCAGCCCGGTCCAGGCCTGGACCATGGCGTCGTAGCCGGGAAACCCGCCCATCGGCCCATCGCCGCCGAAGCCGGTGATGCGGCAATGAATCAGGCGCGGGAAGCGCTTGGCCAGGACCGCGTCGTAGCCGAGGCCCCATTTCTCCATCGTCCCCGACTTGAAGTTCTCGATCAGCACGTCGGCGCCGTCCAGCAGCCGCAACAGCACGGCGCGGCCGGCCTCGCTCCCCACGTCCAGCGCCAGCGAACGCTTGTTGCGGTTGACCCCCGAGAAATAGGCCGACAGCCCGTCCTGGAAGGGCGGGCCCCAGTCGCGGGTCTCGTCGCCCTGGGGCGGCTCGATCTTGATCACATCGGCGCCGTGGTCGCCCAGGATCTGGGTGCAATAGGGCCCGCCCAGCACCCGCGACAGATCGATCACCTTGAGTCCGTCCAACGCGCCGCCGCTCATGGTCTCATCCCTTGTCCCGCAACCCGAAATCGACCAGCGCCTGGGCGCGTAGCTTGGTCTTCTGCACCTTGGCGCTGCCGGTCATGCCGATGCCCTCGAAGCCCTCGACCAGCCGAAGATAGCGCGGCACGCGGAAATTGGCGCAGGCCGCGCGGCAATGCGCGATCAGGTCGTCGGCGGTGACGGCGTGGCCGGGATTGGCGACGACATAGGCCGCCGCGACCTCGCCCAGCCGCGCATCGGGCACGCCCACCACCTGCGCCTGCTTGACCGCCGGATGGCGGTGCAGGACTTCCTCGATCTCGGCCGGGGCGACGTTCTCGCCGCCGACCCGGAACACGTCCTTGGCCCGGCCGATGAAGCGCAGCCGGCCCTGGGCGTCGAGCGCGCCGAGATCGCCGGTGCGAAGGAAACCCTCCTCGTCGAACGCGGCCCGGGTCTCGGCCGGCTTGGCCCAATAGCCCTGCATCAGGTTCCAGCCGCGGACCCGGATTTCGCCCGCGACGATGCGCAGCTCGATCCCGGGATGGGGCCGCGCCAGCCCGGCGATGCGGTCGGCCAGCGGATCGTCGTGCGCCGACAGCACGACATTGGGCGCGGCCTCGGACAGGCCATAGGCGAAGCAGAGGTCGCGCATGCCCATGCGGTGGTGGATCTGACGCATGACCTCGGGCCCGGCCGCGGCCCAGCCGCCGCGCAGACTCAGGCGATACTCCGCGAAGCGCGGATGGTTCATCATCGCCAGGAACAGCGTGTCGTTGCCCGAGGTCAGGGTGCAGGCCTCGCGCGCCATCGTCTCCAGCGCCGCCTCGGCCTCGAAAACCGGCGCGGTCAACAGCGTGCAGCCGGACGCCAGCGCCACCAGGATCGAGAGCGTGGTGCCGGCGACGTGATAGAACGGCCGCGCGCTGTAGTAGCGGTCCTCGGCCCGCGCCCCCAGGCGATGGGCGACGTTGGCGGCGTTGCGCAACATCGCGTCCTGGCTGAGCATCACCCCCTTGGGCTGGGCGGTGGTGCCGCTGGTGTATTGGATCAGGCCGGTGCGGCTCGGGTCGATGGCGCGGGGCGCGAGCGGCGGTCCCAGCACTCGATCGGGATCGAGCAGGACATGCCGGAGTTTCGGCAGGCCGGCACGATCCAGCCGCCCGAACATGCCGGCGAAGTCCTGGGAGAGAAAGCGCTCGACCCCGATCAGGGCGACGATGTCGGCCTGGCGCAGGGCGTAATCGATTTCGGTGTCTTTCCAGCGGGTGTTGAAGGGCACGGTGACCGCGCCCAGCAGCGAAGCGCCGTAGAACAGCTCGATCCAGGCGGCGCCGTTGGGAAGGCACAGCGCGACCCGATCGCCTGGGCCGATGCCCAGCGCCGCCAGCGCGCCGGCGCGGGCCTGGGCGCGCTGCCACAACGCGCGCCAGTTCAGCCGCGCCTCGAGGCAGACGAAGGCCTCGGCGGCGGGGCGCTCGGCCGCGCGCTCGGCCAGCACTTCGCCCCAGGCCCGCGGCGACCATGGCTCCAGTTTCATTCCGGCTTGCCCTTGCGGCGGGCGAAGGCGGCGACGCCGTCCTGCCATTCGCGCGCCGCCAGCGCCCGGTCGATGGCCTCCAATTCGACCGCGAGCCCGGACTTCAGGTCGATCTCGGTGCCGCGGTCGATGGCGCGCTTGATCAGCGACAGCGCCAAAGGCGGCACGGCCGCGATCTTCTCGGCCGTGGCCGCGACCTCGGCCGCGAAGCGGTCGCTTGGGATCACCCGATTGACCAGGCCGATGCGCAGCGCTTCCTCGGCCGGAAGCTCGCGGCCGGTGAAGATCAGCTCCTTCGCCATCGCCTTGCCGACGATGCGCGGCAGGCGCTGGGTGGCGCCGACCGTTCCCCATTGCGCCTCGGGATAGCGGAAGACGGCGCGCTCCGAGGCCAGGATGAAATCGCACGAGGTCGCGATCTCGGCCCCCGAGCCGATGCACGCGCCGTCGATGGCGGCGATCGCCGGCTTGGGGCAGTCGGAGATCGCTTGGTAGGCGGCGAAGGCGGCGAGGCGGCGCTCGCGCACCCAGGCGGCGTCCTTGCCGGCGCGCTCCTTGAGATCGGCCCCGGCCGAGAACACCGGGCCGTCCGCCGCCAGCACGACGACCCGCACCGCCGCGTCGGCGGCCAGACTTTCCATCGCCGCCTTGAGATCGAGACACAGCGCCAGGTTGACGGCGTTGCGGGCCTCGGTCCGGGCCAGGCGCAGCGTCGCCACGGCGCCGCTTGTCTCGATGCGGACGGTGCTCATTTGATCGCTCCGGCCTTGCGCAGGCGCGCGAAATCCGAGGCATCGAAGCCGAAGAACTCGGTCAGCACCGGCTCGGTATGCTCGCCCAGCAGCGGCGGCCGGCCGATCTCGGGATCGCGATAGCCCGCGAACTTGATCGGCAGGGCCAGCGCCGGGAAGCGGCCGACGGTGGGATGATCGAACCGCCCGACCACGCCGCGGGCGCGAATGTGCGGGTCGCTCAGGGTCTCGTCGACGGCGTTGACCGGGCCGCAAGGCACCTCGCGCGCCTCCAGCGCCGCCAGCACCTCGGCCCGCTTGCGGCGTGCGCAGGCCTCGCGCAGCCCCGCCATCACCCGCTCGCGCTGGCGGACGCGTTCGGCGTTTTTGGCCAGCGCCGCATCGGCCGCCAGCGCGTCCAGCCCCAGCGCCGCGCACAGCGGCTGCCAGTGCTGGTCCGATCCGGTGATGTGCAGCCATTTGTCGTCGGCGCAGCGGAAAGCGGCCGAGGGCACGCGCCCGGGATGCTCGGTGCCGCTGCGCCCCGGCACCTCGCCCAGCGCGAACCAGCGCGCGGCGGCGATGGTCAGCAGGCTGGCCTGGGCATCGAACATCGACAGATCGATCAGGCAGCCATGGCCCGAGAGATTGCGCCCGGCCAGCGCCGCCAGCACGGCAATGGCGTCCCACAATCCCGAGGTCAAATCGGCGGTCGGCAGCCCGGCCTTGACCGGGCCGCCGCCGGCCTCGCCGGTCAGGCCCATCATGCCGCCCATGGCCTGGAACACGGTGTCGTAGCCCTTGCGATCGCTGTAGGGGCCGGATTGGCCGAAGCCGGTATTGGCGAGATAGATCAGCCGCGGGTTCTCGGCCGCGAGCGCGGGATAGTCGAGACCGAAGCCGGCCATGGTGCCGGGCGGAAAGTTCTCGACCAGCACGTCGGCCTGCAGCGCCAGGGCGCGGGCGAGGTTGCGCGCCTCGGCCTGCTTGAGGTCCAGGGTCACCGATTCCTTGGCGCGGTTGAAGGCGAAGAAATAGGCGCTTTCGGATTCGCTCAGGCGCGGCTCCCAGCCTCGGGTCTCGTCGCCGCCCTTGGGGTGCTCGATCTTGATCACGCGCGCGCCCAGCTCGGCCAGGATCATGGTCGAAAACGGCGCCGCCAGCACGCGCGAAAAATCCACCACCAGCAATCCGGCCAGCGGCTTCATGGCGCTTTCCGAAAGCCGCGCATGGCGATGCTGACCTCGCGCCCGGCCTGCATCGCCGCCTCGAAGGGTAGTTCGGCCGCGCGATAGAACAGGCCCTTCAGCGCCGCCATCGCCTGGGGCGAGGCCTTGGCCAGATCGGCGGCCATCTCCAGCGCCGCCGGCAGGAGCTGGGCGTCCGGCACGACGCGATTGACCAGGCCCAGCGCCAGCGCGCGGGCGGCGTCGATCGGCTTGCCCAGCGCCACCAACTCGAACGCGGCTTTGGATCCAAGCTGGCGCACCAAGGCCGACATCACCACCGCCGGCACGATGCCATGGCCGATCTCGGGATAGCCGAGATTGAGGGTCTCGGAGGCCACCACCAGATCGCAAGCCGAAAGCAATCCCGCGCCGCCGCCCAGCGCATGCCCGCGCGCCGCCGCGATCACCGGCTGGGGCAGGTCGCGGATCATGGCGTGCAGGCGCGAGGTCAGTTCGGCCCGCGCCGCCACCGCCTCGGGCGCGGCCGGAGTCAGGGCCGAAAACTCCCCGGTGTCGGCCCCGGCCGAGAACGACTTGCCGGCGCCGGTCAGGACGATGGCGCGGATCTCCGGCGCCTTGCCAGCCGCCGCCAGCGCCTCGACCAAGGCGCGGGTCAGCGCGCTATCGAAGGCGTTGTGGCGCTGGGGGCGGTTCAGGGTCAGCAGGCGCACCGCGCCGCGATCCTCGCACAACAGCACTTCGGTCGCGGCGGCCTGGGTCGCGGTCATGGCGGCCAAGCTAACCCATGCGTTTCGCTTGGCAAATGCCTGCGACCGTGGGCAGGCTTGCATCGCGCCCGGGCTTCGGCTGTACTCGCGCGGTCCCGATGGAGGGGAATGCGATGAAGCGGTACCTGACTTTGGCCGGCGTTGCGGCGCTGGCGGTGGCATGGTCGCTGACCGCGACCGCCCAGAGCTACAAGCCCGAATACAAGCTGTCGACCGTGGTCGGCAAGCCGTTCCCCTGGGGCAATGGCGGCGAGAAATGGGGCGATCTGGTGCGCGAGCGCACCCAGGGCCGCATCAACATCAAGATGTATCCCGGCGCCGCGCTGGTGGCGGGCGACCAGTCGAAGGAGTTCACCGCGCTGCGCCAGGGCGCGATCGACCTGGCGATCGGCTCGACCATCAACTGGTCGCCGCAGGTCAAGGAACTCAACCTGTTCTCGCTGCCCTTCCTGATGCCGGACTACAAGGCGATCGACGCCCTGACCCAGGGCGAGGTCGGCAAGCAGATCTTCAAGGCGATCGAGGCGCGCGAGGTGCTGCCGCTGGCCTGGGGCGAGAACGGCTTCCGCGAGATCACCAATTCCAAGCGCGCGATCCAGAAGCCCGAGGACCTCAAGGGCCTCAAGATCCGCTTCGCGGTGTCGCCGATCTTCGCCGAGACCCTGACCGCGCTGGGCGCCAACCCGACGCAGATGTCGTGGGCCGACGCCCAGCCGGCGCTGTCGACCGGCGCGGTCGACGGCCAGGAAAACCCGCTGACCATCTTCACCGTCGCCAAGCTGCACACCGTCGGCCAGAAGCACGTCACGCTGTGGGGCTATGTCGCCGATCCGCTGATCTTCGCCGTCAACAAGGAAGTGTGGGCGTCGTGGTCGGCGGCCGATCGCGATGTGGTGCTGAAGGCGGCGCAGGACGCCGGCCGCGGCATCATCGCCGAGGCCCGCGCCGGCATCAAGCCGGGCGACGACGACAAGGTGCTGAAGGACATCGCCGCGCTGGGCGTGACCATCACCCGCCTGTCGGACGCCGACCGCAACGCCTTCCGCGCCGCGACCAAGCCGGTCTACGACAAATGGGCCAGCCAGGTCGGGGCCGATCTGGTCAAGCTGGCCGAAAGCTCGGTCGCCAAGCGCTAGCCCGGGACCGCGGCCCCCTCGCGCCGGAGCCGAATACGAGGGCATGATCCGCGACCGGTCTTGAACCCTTCGGTTCGAGACCGGTCGTCCATGCCCTGGTGCCGGACGAGGGGGTTTGCTTTCGGCCATGAGCGACACGCCGCCGCCCGAGCCCGCGACCGCATCGCCGGTGCCGATCCGCCTCGCGCGCGCCTTGGCCGGCGCTGGCCTCGAGCGCGCCCTTGCGGGCGCGGCGATGGGCGTGATCTTCGTCATCACTTTCGCCAACGTGGTGGTGCGCTACCTGACCGACGTCTCCTTCGCCTTCACCGAGGAGCTGTCGATCTTCCTGATGGTGGTGATGACCTTCCTCGGCGCCTCGGCGGCGTTCGCGCTGAACCGGCATTTGCGCATGGACGCGGCGGTCGGGCTGTTGGGCGCGGGCGCCAAGCGCGGCATCGAAGTCCTGGTGATGGCGCTGTGCCTGACCATGTTCGGCCTTCTGGTCTGGTACGGCTGGAAACTGGCCTGGGACGATTTCAAGTTCGACACCACCTCGCCCGGGCTGGGCGTGCCGCAATGGTGGTACACCATCTGGTTGCCGCTGCTGGCGACGGTGATCATGGCGCGCATCGCCGAGCGGCTGTGGCGGATCTGGCGGGGCGGGCCGTGCTGACCGCCAGCCTGGTGCTGCTGTTTGGTTTCGCGGCGCTGCTGGTGATCGGCACGCCGCTGATGGTGGCGCTGGGCCTGACCGGGACCTTCGTCCTCTTGACCAACCAGCTTGGCATCATGGCGCTGCCGACCAACGTCTATGCCGGCATCGCCAAGTTCCCGCTCTTGGCGCTGCCGATGTTCGTGCTGGCCGGGCTGGTGTTCGAGCGCGCCGGCGTGGCGGCGCGGCTGGTGGCCTTCGCCACTTCGCTGGTCGGCAACCGGCCGGGCGGCCTCGGCATCGTCGCCATCATCGTCTGCATGATCCTGGGCGGGATATCGGGCTCGGGCCCGGCCGACGCCGCGGCGGTGGCGATGGTGATGGTGCCGGCGATGGCGGCGCAGGGCTATCCCAAGCCGTTTTCGGCCAGCCTGATCGCCGCCGCCGGCTCGACCGCGATCCTGATTCCGCCCTCGATCGCCTTCATCGTCTATGCCGTGCTGGTGCCGGGGGCGGCGGTGCCGTCCTTGTTCGCGGGCGGGCTGGTGCCGGGATTGCTGGCCGGGCTGTCGCTGATCCTGCCGACGCTTTATCTCGCCCGTCGCCACGGCATGGGCGGCGAGGGGCGAGGCGAGGCGGTGCGGCCGGTTTGGGAGACCTTCCGCGAGGCCTCCTGGGGGCTGATGGCGCCGGTGATCATCCTCGGCGGGCTGCGTTCGGGCGCCTTCACCCCGACCGAGGCGGCGGTGGTGGCCGCGGCCTACGGCATGTTCGTCGGCATGGCGGTCTATCGCTCGCTGTCGTTCCGCGCCTTGTTCGAGGTCATGATCGAGGCGGCCGAGATCTCGGCGGTGGTGATGATCGTCATCGCCCTCGCCGGGATCTACGCCCATGCCGGCTCGACCCTGGGGGCGTTCGATGCCTTCGCCAAATGGCTGATGGCCACCACCCAGAGCGAGACCGCCATGCTGCTGGCGATCACGGTCATGATCCTGATCGCCGGCATGCTGCTGGACGGGGTGTCGATCTTCCTGATCTTCCTGCCGATCCTGATCCCGATCGCCCAGGCCTATGGCTGGAGCATGGTGTGGTTCGGCATCGTCCTGACCATGAACATCGCCATCGGCCAGTTCACTCCGCCGATGGCGGTCAACCTGATCGTCACCGCGCGCATCGCCGGGGTGACGATCGAATCGACCGTGCCCTGGGCGATCTGGATGGTGGGGGCGATGCTGGGCGCGCTGATGCTGGTCAGCTTCGTTCCCGAACTCGCGCTGTTCCTGCCGCGCTGGCTGGGTTACCCGGTCTGAGCCTCGTCCAGCAAGGCCTGGCGCCGCAGCACGCGGCCAGGCCGGGCGCCGGTGGCGGCGCCGTCGCGCCAGACGATCTGGCCGTTGACCATCACCATCTCGATGCCGTCCGAGGCCTGGGTCGGCCGTTCGAAATCGGCGCGATCGATCACCTGGCTCGGGTCCAGCATCACCAGATCGGCATAGGCGCCGGGCGCGATGCGGCCGCGGCCGCTAAGGCCGAAGACCTCGGCCGGATGGCCGGTCATCTTGCGCACGGCGGTCGGCAGGTCGAACAGGTTCTGGTCGCGCGAATAGTGCCCCAGCACGCGGGCGAAGGTGCCCCATAGCCGCGGATGCGGGTGGCGGTCGACCGGCAACCCGTCCGAGCCGATCATCGCCAGCTTGTGGGTCATGATCCGGCGGACATCGCCCTCGTCCATCATGAAATAGATGCCGCCGGCAGGACTCAGGCGGTCGACCGCGGCCTCGAGCCCGACGCCCCAGGACTTGGCGATCGCCGCCAGATCCTGGCCGGCCAGTTCGGGATGGGGTTCGGACCAGGCCACCAGCACGCGCTCGGCCTCGGCCAGCCGGCCCTTCATCAGCATGGTCGAGCTGGCGACATAGGGATAGACGTCGAAGGCCAAGGGCTGGGTGGCGGCGGCGCGCTCGATATGGGCCAGGGTCTCGCGCGAGCGGCCGGCATTGCGCTTGCCGCCCAGCTTGTGATGCGAGATCACGGTCATGCGCGCCCCGGCGCGGCCGATCGCCAACGTCTCGTCGATGGCGGCAATGATGCGATCGCCCTCGTCGCGCATATGCGCGGCGTAGACCCCTTGCGCCGGTTCCAGCACCGTGGCGATCTCGACCAGTTCCTCGGTGGTGGCGGCCTGGGCCGGCGGATAGAACAGCCCGCTCGACAGGCCGATGGCGCCGGCGTCGAGGCCGTCGTCGAGGTGATCGCGCATCTGGTCGATCTCGGAGGGCGTGGCGACGCGGCCGAGGTCCTTGCCCATCACCCGCATGCGCAAGGAGGAATGCCCGACCAGGAAGGCCGCGTTCAGCGCCGGCTTGGCGAAGTCGACCCGATCCAGCAATTCGTCGACGCTGCGCGGCAGCGATTCGGGCTTGGGCGTCAGCAGCTTGAAGAAATCGACCCCGCCATGCAGCGGGCAGGGCGCGGCAGACAGCCCGCAATTGCCGCAGATCACGGTGGTCACGCCCTGGCTGATCTTCATGGTCATGTCGGGACGGTCGAACAGCGCGGCGTCGTCATGGGTGTGCACGTCGATGAAGCCCGGGGTCACGGTCCGCCCGGCGGCGTTGACGCGGCGTTCGGCGGTCCAAGTCCGCAGATCGCCCACCGCGGCGATGCGGTCGCCGCGCACCGCCACGTCGGCCTTGCGGGCCGGGGCGCCGCTGCCGTCGATCACCTGGCCGCCCGCAATCATCACATCCGCGTGAGACATGCCGTCCTCCGAACTAAAACCGCCCGCTTGACGTATTCGTGAATTCACCCCGGCGGTCCGCGGCGCCTATGCTGGCGCCAGTCCAAACCTAGAAAGGATCGTCCATGAAAACCACCACCTTGTTGATCGCCTCGGCGGTTTCGGCCGCGCTGGCCATGCCGCTGGTGGCCCAGGCCCAGGCCAAGACCGAGAATTGCTACGGCATCGCCAAGGCCGGCAAGAACGACTGCAAGACCGCCAACTCGTCCTGTGCCGGCACCTCGAAGAAGGACGCCCAGACCGACGCCTTCGTCGCCGTGCCCGCCGGGCTGTGCGAAAAGATCGTCGGCGCCAGCCTGCAGCCGCGCAAGAGCTGAGCATGCGCGCACCGCTTTCGACCGGCGTCGGCCTGCGCACCCCGCATAGCGCGGCGTTCGCGGCCCGCCGGCCGAAAGTCGGTTTTCTCGAAATCCACGCCGAAAACTATCTTGGCGGCGGGCCGGCGCGGGCGGCGCTCGAAGACCTGCGCCGCGACTACCCGCTCTCGATCCATGCCGTCGGCCTGTCGCTGGGCTCGGCCGAGGGCGTCGATGCCGACCACCTCGCGCGCGTATCCGCGCTGGTCGAGCGCCTGGCGCCGGCGCTGATCTCGGATCACTTGTCCTGGAGCGCCGTCGACGGCACCTATTTCAACGACCTGCTGCCGCTGCCCTATACGATCGAGGCGCTGCGAATCGTGGCCGAGAACGTGGCGCGGGTGCAGGACCGCTTGCGGCGCCGGATGCTGATCGAGAACCCCTCGCGCTATGTCGGTTTTCGCGGCGCCGCGATGAGCGAGACCGCGTTCCTGGCGGAACTGGTCGAACGCACCGGCTGCGGCATCCTGCTCGACGTCAACAATCTGCATGTCTCGGCCCATAATCTGGGCGGCGATGCGGAGGCGGCCATCGCCGATCTGTCGTCGGCGGCGGTCGGAGAAATCCATCTTGCCGGTCATGCTCGCGTCGAAGCCGATGGCGAGACCATCCTGATCGACGACCATGGCAGCGCGGTCGACGCGGCGGTGTGGCGGTTGTTCGAATCCGCCGCGGCGCGCTTCGGCCATGCGCCGGCGCTGATCGAATGGGACAGCAACCTGCCTTCGCTCGATGTCCTGGTGGCCGAGGCCGAAAAGGCGGATCGCTGCCGGGCGACGGTCGAGGCGCGGAGGCATCGTGCCCGCGCTGCATGAAATCCAGCAATCCTTCGGGCGCGGCCTGCGCTCGGGCGATTTCGGCGCCGTGGCGGCGTCGGTGACGCATCCCGCGCGGCTGTCGATCTATCGCAATCATTTCCTCATCAGCCTGGGCGAGGCCTTGGCCGCGACCTATCCGGCGGTGAAGGCCGCGGTCGGCGAGGCTTGTTTCTCGGGCCTGGCGCGGCGCTTCGTGCTGGCGAACCCGCCGGTGGCGCCGGTGCTGGCCGAATACGGCGCGGAGTTCGCGGATTTTCTAGCCGATCAAGCGGAGGTGGCGGGGCTGCCCTATTTGCCCGATCTGGCGCGGCTGGAATGGGCGATGAATCGGGCGGCGGTGGCCGCGGACGCGCCGTCGGTAGGGTTGCCCGAATTGGCCGCGATCGCGCCCGAACGCCTGACTGCATCGCGGCTGGCGCAGCATCCTGCGATCGCCCTGGTCGACTCGGCCTATCCGGTTTCTGCGCTGCGTGACGCGGTTTTGGCCGGTGAAGGATTCGATCTGACCGGCGCCCGCGAGGAATGCCTGCTGGTGTATCGGCGGGACGGCGCGGTGGCACTGCGGAACATGGATGCGGGCGGGTTCGCGCTGCTGCGGGGAATGTTCGAACAGGGTCGGCCGCTCGGCCAAGCCTTCGAGGCAGCGCGGCTGAGCGAGGCCGAACTGGCATCGGTATTGGCCATGTTGGGCGAAATCGGAGCGATAACCGGAGTGGAGTTCGACCATGAGCGGTGACTGGCGGTCCGGTGCGGCGTCCTTGCGGCAGTGGCTGGGGCGGTTTCCGGCGCCGGCGTTCGACCTGATGGCGCGCATCGGCGTGGCCTCGGTGTTCTGGAAATCGGGCCTGACCAAGATCGCCAGCTGGGAATTGACGGTGGGTCTGTTCGAATCCGAATACGCCGTGCCTTTGCTGCCGGCAGAGTCGGCGGCGTGGCTGGCGACCGCGGCCGAGCTGACCTGTCCAGTGCTGCTGGTGCTGGGCCTGGGCGCGCGGTTGGGTGCCGCCGGCCTGTTGGGCGTGACCGCCGTGATCCAGCTCTTCGTCTATCCCGGAAATTGGGGCGAGCACCTGATCTGGGCCGCGCTTTTGATTCACGTCCTGACCCGTGGCGCGGGCCCGATTTCGCTCGATGCCCTGATCCTCCGTCGGCTGGCGCTCTAATCCCGCGAGACCGCAAGCAAGAATTGCTCTAATCTCGGCGCCCTCGGACCGCATCTCGCGAGGAGCGCCATGACCGCCGCCAATTCGCTCAAGGGCAAGGGTACCATCGTCACCGGATCGACCTCGGGCATCGGCCTCGGCATCGCCCGCGCCTTCGCCGCCGAGGGCGCGCATGTCATGCTCAACGGCTTCGGCGACGCCGGCGAGATCGAACGCTTGCGCCAGGAGATCGCCACGCGCCACAACGTGCAGGTGGCCTACTCCTCGGCCGACATGTCCAAGCCCGACCAGATCGAGCGCATGGTGCGCGAGGCCGAAAGCGCCTTCGGCTCGGTCGACGCCGTGGTCAACAACGCCGGCATCCAGTTCGTCTCGCCGGTCGAGTCCTTCCCGATCGAGAAATGGGACGCCATCCTGGCGATCAACCTGTCCTCGGCCTTCCATGTCGTCCGCGCGGCGCTGCCCGGGATGCGGGCGCGCAAATGGGGCCGCATCGTCAACGTCGCCTCGGCCCACGGCCTGACCGCCTCGGCCTTCAAATCGGCCTATGTCGCGGCCAAGCACGGCGTGGTCGGATTTACCCGCACCATCGCGATGGAAGGCGCGCCCGACGGCATCACCTGCAACGCCATCTGCCCGGGCTATGTGCTGACGCCGCTGGTCGAGAAGCAGATCGACGACCAGGCCAAGGCCCACAAGATCCCGCGCGAGCAGGTGATCCGCGACATCATGCTCAAGCAGCACGCCATCAAGGAATTCGTCACGGTCGAGGATCTGGCGGCGCTAGCGGTGTTCCTGTGCTCGAACGCCGCCCGCACCATCACCGGCACCGCCATCGCCATGGACGGCGGCTGGACCCAGCATTGAGCGCGGCCGTCAAGCGGGTCAACCTGGCGCTGCAGGGCGGCGGCGCCCACGGCGCCTTCACCTGGGGCGTGCTGGACCGGCTGCTGGAGGACGAGCGCATCGGCGTCGACGGCATCGTCGGCACCTCGGCGGGCGCGATGAACGCCGCCGTCACGGCCTATGGCCTGGCGATCGGCGGCAATCGCGGCGCGCGCGACGCGCTGGCCGAGTTCTGGCGCAAGGTCTCGGAACGCGGCAAGTCGGGTCCCTTGCAGCCCAGCCCGCTCGATCGCGCCATGGGCGGCGGCGGGATGGAATATTCGCCGATCTACCAGGCCTTCACCGCCATGATGCGCGTGGTCTCGCCCTATCAGGTCAACCCGGGCAATTGGAATCCGCTGCGCGAGGTGCTGGAGGAAGTGGTCGATTTCGAGCGCCTGCGCGCCGCCACCGACGTCAAGCTGTTCCTCTGCGCGGCCAACGTGCTGACCGGAAGGCTGAAGGTGTTCGAGCGCCACGAGGTCTCGGCCGCGGCGGTGCTGGCCTCGGGTTGCCTGCCCTTTCTGTTCCAGGCGGTCGAGGTCGACGGCCAGCATTATTGGGACGGCGGCTACATGGGCAATCCGCCGATCTTCCCGGTGATCTACGCCTGCCAATCGCGCGACGTCGTCATCGTTCAGATCAACCCGGTCGCGATTCCCGAACTGCCGACCACCGCCCAGGCGATCCACGACCGCATCAACACGCTGTCGTTCAATTCCTCGCTGATGCGCGAGCTGCGGGCGATCTCCTTCGTCACCAAGCTGATCGACGGCGGCTTCGACGACGGCGGGCGGCTCAAGCGCATGCTGATCCACACCATCGACGCCGAGGACTTCATGAACCGGCTGTCGGTGTCCTCGAAGCTGAATGCCGACTGGGACTGGATCTGCCGGCTGCACGAGCTGGGCCGGGCGCGGGCCGAGGACTTCATCGCCCGCCACTTCGACAAGATCGGCCGCGAAAGCTCGACCGATATCGCCGCCAAGTTCATGTAGGTCCCGACCCTCACACCCCGGCGATGCGCAGCGCCTCGGCCCGCGGCAGGCCGACCGCGGTGCCGGCGGCGAGGATGTCGGTCCAGGTCGCAAGCTCGATCGGGATGCCCGCGCGGATGCGGGCGGCGCGCGCGATGCGCTCGGGCTCGCCCGCCACCAGCACCGGCAGGCCGCGCTTGGCGGCGCGCGCCGACTTGGTGTAGGCGATCACGGCGCGGCGCTCGGCGACGATCGCTTTCGGATTGCCCAATCGGCGCGGATCGATCGCCACCGTCAGCATGCCGTTGATGATCGAGCCGCGGCGCGGATTCTTGGGCGCGATCGAGCCCGCCCCGCCCAGCGCGCCGGCAAACAGCTCGGCGATCAGCGACAGGCCGTAGCCCTTGTGCTCGCCGAACGCCACCAGGCTGCCGTGCGGATTGGCCCACATCACGTTGGGATCGTTGGTCGGCCGGCCCTTGGCGTCGATCACCAGGCCGTCGGCCACCGGCTTGCCGCGCTGCTTGGCGACCCGCACCTTGCCCAGCGCCACGCGCGAGGTGGCGAAGTCGAGGACGATCGGATGCTCGCCCTTGCCGCCGGGCATGGCGATGCAGATCGGGTTGGTGCCGAAGCGCGCCTCGGCGCCGCGGAACGGCGCCACCCAGGGATCGTGATCCAGCACGTTGACGAAATGCAGCGACACCAAGCCGGCGGCGGCGCAGCGCTCGCCGTAGGTGCCGACGCGGCCGATGTGATGGGCGTTGCGCAGCGCCACCACCGCCACGCCGTGCTTGCGCGCGCGCGCGATCGCCAGCTCGGTCGCCTCCATCGCCACCACCTGGCCGATGCCGAGGCGGCCGTCGACCACCGCGGTCGAGCCGCCGTCCTTGACCACGCGGATATGCTGATTGAGGTTGAGCCGCCCGCCGAGCAGGTTGTTGACGTAGGCCGGGATCATGCCGACGCCGTGGCTGTCGTGGCCTTTGAGGTTGGCTTCGACCAGGTGATCGGCGCAGGCCTTGGCCTCGCGCGCCGAACTGCCGGCGCGACGCAGCAGCGCCATGATCACGCGGCGCAGGCGCAGATGATCGACGGTAACCGAACGATAGGCCACGTGTGGCTCCTTCCGAAAATCAGGCGAGAGGAATAGCATAGCCGCCGCCGAGCGGGGGAGATTCGTGGAGCGATCCTTCAAGCGCGAAGTCCAGCAGCTGCGATTGGGCGCCAACCAGGTGTTCCGCGGCGAGGGCATCGTCGCCGTGGCCAAGGCGCTGCTGCAGTCGGGCGTGTCCTATGTCGGCGGCTATCAGGGCTCGCCGGTCAGCCACGTCATGGACGTGCTGGTCGATGCCGAGGACATCATGGCCGAGCTCGGCGTGCACCTCGAGACCAACGCCAACGAGGCCGCGGCCGCGGCCATGCTGGGCGCCTCGATCAACTATCCGATGCGCGGCGCGGTGGGCTGGAAGTCGGTGGTCGGCTCGAACGTCGCCGCCGACGCGCTGTCGAACCTGGCTTCGCCCGGCGTGATCGGCGGGGCGATGATCATCTCGGGCGAGGATTACGGCGAAGGCGCCAGCGTCATCCAGGAGCGCACCTACGCCTTCGCCCTCAAGTCCGGCCTGTGCCTGATCGATCCGCGGGCCTCGCTGCCGACCATCGTCCGCCTGGTCGAGGAGGGCTTCGCCCTGTCCGAGGCCTCGAACTGCCCGGTGGTGTTGCAGATGCGCATCCGCTCCTGCCACATGCAGGGCAAGTTCGTCTGCAAGGACAACGTCGCGCCCGCCATCGGCACGCGCCGCAAGCTGGCCGAGCCGGCCGGATTCGATTTCGACCGGCTGTCGCATCCGCCGGCGACCTACCGCCAGGAGAAGCGCAAGCTCGAACAGCGCATGCCGGCGGCGCGGCGCTTCGTGGTCGAGCGCGGCCTGAACGAAATCCTGGACGGCGAGCTGGGAGACATCGGCATCGTCGTCACCGGCGGGCTGGCCGACACCGTGCTGCGCCGGCTGGCGCGCATCGGCCTGGCCGACGGCTTGGGCGGAAGCCGCGTGCCGATGCTGATCCTCAATGTGACCTATCCGCTGGTGCCCGAGCAGATCGCGGCCTTCTGCGCCGGCAAGCGCGCCGTGCTGACGGTCGAGGAAGGCTCGCCCGAATACATCGAACAGCAGATCAACGTCATCCTGCGCAAGGCCGATCTGCAGACCCGCGTCCATGGCAAGGACGTGCTGCCGGGCGCGGGCGAATACACCGCCGAGGCGCTGGACGACGGCCTGGCCGGGTTCCTGCGCGCGGCGCGGCCGGTCGGCTACGATCTGAATGCGGTCGAGAGCGCGGCCGCGCGCCGGGCGGCGATCAAGGCCAAGGGCCGCGCCCTGGTGCCGGTCGAACTGCCGCCGCGGCCGCCGGCGCATTGCACCGGCTGTCCCGAGCGGCCGGTGTTCAGTGCGATCAAACTGCTGGAGCGCGAGATCGGCAAGGTCCATGTCGCGGCCGATATCGGCTGCCATTCCTTCGCCATCTTCGCGCCGTTCAACCTCGGCCACAGCATTCTCGGCTACGGCATGGGCCTGGCCTCGGCGGCGGCGGTGGCGCCGATGCAGCAACGCCGGCCGATCGCCATCATGGGCGATGGCGGCTTCTGGCATAACGGCCTGCAGACCGGCGTCATCGGCACCCAGTACAATCGCGGCGATTCCGTCCTGGTGATCATGCAGAACGGCTTCACCTCGGCCACCGGCCAGCAATATCTGCCGTCCTCGACCACCAGCCGGTTCGACGCCCCGGGCGGGATGGACATTCGTCGCACGCTGGAAGCCTTGGGCATCGGCTGGCTGCGCACGGTGCGCACCTATTCGATCGCCAAGATGGTGGCGACGCTGCGCGAGGCGATGGCGACGGCCTACCAGGGCCTCAAGGTGATCATCGCCGACGGCGAGTGCATGCTGGCGCGGCAGCGGAGGCTGCGGATCGAGGTCGCCGAGCGGCTGAAGCAGGGCTTGCGCGTGGCGCGGGCGCGCTTCGGCGTCGACGAGGAAATCTGCACCGGCGATCATTCCTGCATCAGGCTGTCGGGCTGTCCTTCGCTGACGGTCAAGACCCATCCCGATCCCTTGCGCACCGATCCGGTGGCGCATGTCGTGCAGTCCTGCGTCGGCTGCGGCGTCTGCGGCGAGGTGGCGCATGCCGCCGTGCTGTGTCCGTCGTTCTATCGCGCCGAGATCGTGCGCAATCCGGGCCGGTTCGAGGCCTGGCGCGCGCGCTTCAACCGGCGCGCCATCGGCTGGCTGGCGGCATGACCCCGACCACCATCCTGATCGCCGCCATGGGCGGCGAGGGCGGGCAGGTGCTGGCCGATTGGCTGGTGCTGGCGGCCGAGGCCGAGGGCCTGGCGGTGCAGGCGACCTCGATCGCCGGCGTCGCCCAGCGCACCGGCGCCACCACCTATTACCTGGAAATGACTCCCTGGCCCAAGGACGGGCGCACGCCGGTGCTGGCGCTGAACCCGGCCGCGGGCGAGGTCGACGTGCTGGTGGCGACCGAGCTGTTGGAAGCGGCGCGCGCGGTCCAGGCAGGCTTGGCGACGGCGCAGCGCACCACCCTGATCACCTCGACCCACCGCGTGCTGGCGATGGGCGAGAAGATCGCCATGGGCGATGGCCGGGTCGACGGCGCCATGATGCTGCGCGCCTGCCGCGAGGGCGCCAAGCGCGCTTTGCTGTTCGATGCCGAGGCGCTGATGGCGGCCGACTCTGCCGCCCTGAACGCGCTGATGTTGGGTGCGATCGCGGCCTCCGGCACCCTGCCGATCGCGGCCGAGCGCTACGAGGAGGCGATCCGCGAACGCGGCGTCGCGGTCGAGGCCAACCTGGCGGGGTTTCGGGTTGGTCTCGAGGCCACGCGTGGGGGCGATGCGGCGGCGGTCGCCGATATCCGCCTGCCGGATTCGGTCGAGCAGGTGGTGGCGCTGGCGCTGCCGCGCCTGGTCGACTACCAGGACCAGGACTATGCCGCGCTTTATCGCCGCCGCATTGAGGCCTGCGGCGACCTGCCCGAGGCGGTGCTGCGCGAGGTGGCGCGGCATCTGGCCCTGCGCATGAGCTACGAGGACATCGCCCGCGTCGCGCAGGCCAAGCTGCGGCCCGAGCGCCTGGCGCGCATCCGGCACGAGCTCGGCGCCGAGGATGCGACGCCGGTGCGGATCCACGAATTCCTCAAGCCCGGGATCGGCGAGCTTTGCGACATGCTGCCGGGCTTCTTGGCGCGACCGATCCTGGCGCTGGCGCGATCGCGCGGCTGGATCGGGCGGGCGCATTGCGGCATGGAAATCGAGACCACCGCTATCGGCGGCTATCTGGCGCTGGCGGCGCTGGCCAAGACCCGGCGGCTGCGGCGTT
The DNA here is from genome assembly GCA_016869515.1 of Alphaproteobacteria bacterium. Lineage (GTDB taxonomy): Bacteria > Pseudomonadota > Alphaproteobacteria > VGDZ01 > VGDZ01 > VGDZ01. The sequence continues at coordinate 24,577 of VGDZ01000030.1, forward strand.
GGACCCATCGCTACGCCGTCGAACAGGAACTGATCGAGGAGTGGCTGCACGCGGTGCGTGGCGCGGCCGCGCTGTCCCCGGCCTTGGCGATGGAGGTCGCGGGCTTGGCGCGGCTGATCAAGGGCTATGGCGACACCCATCGCCGCGGCCTCGGCAACTACCGCCTGATCATGGATCGGCTGGTGCTGGCGGCCCTGGCCGGCAGGGCCGAGCCCGAGCTGGCGCCGCGCATCGCCCGCGCCCGCGAGGCAGCGCTGGCCGATCCCGAGGGCCGGGCGTTGGAGCGGGCGCTGGCGGCGTGAGCCCTCATCTCGACAGCGAAGGGATTTGGCGCGAGGTGCTGCGCCGGCCGGCGACGGCAAAGCCGCGGCCGGCGCTGTTCCTCGATCGCGACGGCACGATCAATGTCGAGATCGGCTATCTGCACGAACCGGCCAAGGCGGTGCTGGTGCCGGGCGCCGCCGCGGCCATCGCCGCCGCCAATCGCGCCGATTGGCTGGTGGTGGTAATCACCAACCAGGGCGGGGTCGGCCGCGGCTATTACGGCTGGGAGGCGTTTCGCGACACCCAGCGCCGGATCGAGGCCATGCTGGCGGACGATGCCGGCGCAAAGGTCGACATGGTGTTGGCCTGTCCCTTCCATCCCGAAGCGCCCGAACCGGCGCTGCGGCACAAGGACCATTACGCCCGCAAGCCCCATCCCGGAATGCTGTTCAAGGCCGCGGCCGATCTGCCGATCGATCTCGCCCGCTCGATCGTGGCCGGCGATCGGGCGAGCGATCTGATGGCCGGGCGCGCGGCGGGCTGCGAGCAAGGGGTGTTGGTCGACAGCGGCTTTCAGGCCGCCGAGCGCAAGGCGGCCGAGGCCCTGGCGCGCGAGGGCTACAGGGTGCGGGTCGCGCCCGACCTGTCCGCACTCACGCCTGGATTCGGCGCCGCCAAATAGCCCACAGGCCGCGCGCCGCCATGTCCTCGCCCAGGATGTCGGCGCGGGAATCGCCCAGCGCTCTGGCATAGCGCGCCGCCAGCGCCGGTGCGCCGATCAGGGTCACGCGCGCGCTGGGAAAAAGATTGGACGCGCCGACGATCTCGGCCCCGATCAGCAGGCCCGAAAGATAGGCCGCACCCGATGGGCGTCCAAACAGATCGAGCGTGCGCACGCCGAACAGGTGGTGGCTGAGCCCGCCCTCGTCGCGCGAACGGCGGACTCCGGCGGCGAAGGCGGCAGCGTCGTCGCGCTCGGCGGCGGTGGAATGAGCCAGGATCGAATGGCGCCGCAGCAGCGCATAGAACTCGCCGGTGAGGAAGGTCGCGAAGCGCCGCACCTTGCCGCCTTCGATCCGCGCCCATTTGCTGTGGGTGCCGGGCAGGCAGAGCACGCCGTCGACGATGCCGCTGCCCAGGATCTGGCATTCCTCGCCGCGCATGACGTCGGGCTGGACGCCGTCGCAGCAAAGGCCCGGCGCCAGCCAGATGCCGTCGGCGACCTGGATCAGCCGCGCCGCCACTTCGTCGAGGCCGGCCGGGCAAGGGACATAGGGCGCCTCGACCCAACCCTGGCGGCTGCCGACCATGCCGCACATCGCCACCGTCGCCTTGGGCAAAGGGGCGAGCAGGCGGGCGAGGGTCGGGGCGAAGGCCTCGCGCGACAAGCCGGCGCAACCAGCCGGTTCGGCGACGCGGCCGACGATGGTGCCATCTTCGGCATGCGCCCAGGCGCGGAAGGAACTCAGCCCCCAATCGACCGTGATCAAAGCGACCATGCGCGCTACCATGCCCGGAATCGCCCGGAGTGAAAACCATGTCGCCCGAACACGTCGCCGGCATTTGGCCGATGCTCTATGCCTTTTTCGATTCCCAAGGGCGGCTGGACCGCGCCGCCATGCGTCGCCAGGTCGAAATCGCCGCGGCTTCGGATGCGGCCGGCGTCGCCATCCTCGGCCTCGCCACCGAGGTCGCCAAGCTGAGCACCGCCGAGCGCCGGACGGTGCTGGACTGGACCGCCGAGGATCTGCGCGGACGCAAGCCGCTGGCGGTGACGATCGCCGAGTCCTCGGTGGCGGGCCAGGTCGAGTTCGCCCGCGCCGCCCATCAGGCCGGCGCCGGCTTTGTCATCCTGCAACCGCCGCCGGTCAAGGGCCTGCCCGAAGCCGAGTATCTCGACTTCTTCGCCGCCGTCGCCGCCGGCGCGCCCTTGCCGGTGGCGATCCAGAACGCGCCCGACTACATCGGCATCGGCCTCAGCCGCGAGGGGCTGATCGCGCTCAACCGCCGCCAGCCCAATGTCGCGCTGCTCAAGGCCGAGGCGCCGGCGCTGGCGGTGCGGAGCCTGATCGAGCAGGCCGCCGGCGGGTTTCGGGTGCTGAACGGCCGCGGCGGACTCGAATTGCCGGACAATCGCCGCGCCGGCTGCGTCGGCATGATCCCGGGCGGCGAGTGCTACGACCTCCAGGCCCGCATCTGGCGGCTGTTGGAACAGGGCCAGGAGCGCGAGGCCGAGGCGCTTTACGCCTCGATCCTGCCGTTGATCCTGTTCCTGATGCAGTCGATGGACCAGTTCCTCTGTTACGGCAAGCGGCTGGCGGCGCGGCGGCTGGGGCTGGGTCCGGTGCAGGACCGCGCGCCCGCCATGCGGCCGAGCGAGTTCGGACTTGCCATGCTGGAGCGGCTGGGCGGCGCGCTGCCGGTCTTCCCTTGATCGCCTACTTCTTGCGCGCCTTGCGCCCCAGCGTGCCGAGCCCGATCTTCTTGGCGAATTCCGAGCGGCGCTTGGCGTAGTTGGGCGCGACCATCGGATAGCTGGCCGGCAGGCCCCATTTGGCGCGGTAGTCGTCGGGCGACATGTTGTACGAGGTGCGCAGATGGCGCTTGAGCATTTTGAGCTTCTTGCCGTCCTCGAGGCAGACGATGTAGTCGGGCTTGACCGAACGCGACGGCGCCACCGCCGGTTCCTGCTTGGGCGCGGCCGGGGCCGGGCCGGCCTTGATCTCGGCCAGCGCGGCGTGGATCGAGCGGATGACCTCGGGCAGCTTGTCGGCGCCGAGACTGTTGTGGCCGAGATAGGCCGAGGCGATCTCGGCGGTCATGCGAAGAATAGCGGCGTCGGTCTTGTCGGCGGCATCGGCGGTCATTGAGCTTTCCTTTGGGTCGGTTCGGGCTGCTTTGCGCGGTTTTCCGGCGTAAGTCAAACGAATATTGAGAAACGACTTGTTTTCACTGGACGGAGCCACGTCCGGATCGGCTTTGTTTTAATTTCAACCGGACGTTGCCGCTTGATGTGTGTCGCATGGCATGGGCCCACGAGCCATGGTATAGGACACGCCCTCAAGCGACGGGACCTCAAGCCATGGCGTCGGCCGCGCCGGAAAACACAATCGCTCTTGCCGCCGACCATGCCGGCGTGGCGCTGAAGGCGCGGCTGAAGCGCGAGCTGGAAAAGCGCGGCCACGCCGTCTTGGACCTGGGGCCGATGGACGAAAGCTCGGTCGACTATCCCGATTACGGCCACAAGCTGGCGCGCGCCATCGAGCAGGGCCAGGCCAGCCGCGGCGTGGCGATCTGCGGCACCGGCATCGGCATCACCATCGCCGCCAACCGCCATCCCAAGATCCGCGCCGGCGTGGCCTGGAACATCGAGACCGCGCGGCTGGTGCGCGAGCACAACGACGCCAACGTGCTGGGCCTGGGCGCGCGGCAGGTGGATCCGGAAATGGCGGTGGCCATGCTGAATGTCTTTCTCGACACGCCCTTCGCCGGCGGCCGCCATGCCGGCCGCGTCGCCAAGCTGGGCCGGACGGAGTAGCCCATGTCCTCGGCCCCGCGCCCCGCGCCCGATCCGTTTTTTGCCCACGGCGTCGCCGCGCGCGATCCCGAGCTGGCCGCGGCCATCGCCGCCGAGCTTGGCCGCCAGCGCGACCATGTCGAGTTGATCGCCTCCGAGAACGTCGTCAGCCGGGCGGTGCTGGAAGCCCAGGGCTCGGTGCTGACCAACAAATACGCCGAGGGCTATCCCGGGCGGCGCTATTACGGCGGCTGCGAATTCGTCGACCGCGCCGAAAGCCTGGCGATCGAGCGGGCGACGCGGCTGTTCGGCTGCAAGTTCGCCAACGTCCAGCCCCATTCCGGCGCCCAGGCCAACCAGGCGGCGTTCTTCGCGCTGTTGCAGCCGGGCGACGTCTTCATGGGGCTGTCGCTGGCGGCGGGCGGGCATCTCACCCACGGCTCGCCGGTCAACCTCTCGGGCAAGTGGTTCAAGCCGGTGGCCTACACCGTGCGGCGCGAGGACCAGCGCATCGACATGGACGAGGTGGCGCGGCTGGCGCGCGAGCACCGGCCCAAGCTGATCGTCGCCGGCGGCTCGGCCTATCCGCGCCGGATCGACTTCGCCGGCTTCCGCCGCATCGCCGACGAGGTCGGTGCCAGGCTGATGGTCGACATGGCGCATTTCGCCGGCCTGGTCGCGGGCGGGGCGCATCCCAGCCCCTTTCCGCACGCCCATATCGTCACCTCGACCACCCACAAGACCCTGCGCGGCCCGCGCGGCGGGTTGATCCTGACCGACGACGAGGAACTGGCGAAGAAGGTCAACTCGGCGGTCTTCCCCGGCATCCAGGGCGGGCCGCTGATGCATGTCATAGCCGGCAAGGCGGTGGCCTTCGGCGAGGCGCTGGCGCCCGGCTTCCGCGCCTATGCCAAGGCGGTGGTCGACAACGCCAAGGTGCTGGCCGAAAGCCTGCTGGCGCAGGGCTTCGCCATCGTCTCGGGCGGCACCGACACGCATCTGCTGCTGGTCGATCTGCGGCCCAAGCGCCTGACCGGCAAGGCGGCCGAGGCGGCGCTGGACCGGGTGCACCTGACTTGCAACAAGAACGGCATTCCGTTCGATCCCGAGAAGCCGACCGTGACCTCGGGCATCCGGCTGGGTTCGCCCGCCGGCACCACGCGCGGCTTCGGCGCGGCCGAGTTCGGCGACATCGGCCGATCGATCGGCGAGACGCTGGACGGGCTGGCCGCCAACGGCGAACGCAACGAACTGGTCGAGGCCAAGGTGCGGGACCGGGTGCTGGCGCTGTGCCGGCGCTTTCCGGTCTATCCCGGGCTGGGCTGAACCGGGCGGGGAGGGGAGACGATGCGCTGTCCGTTTTGCGGCCACGAGGAAACCCAGGTCAAGGATTCGCGCCCGACCGAGGACGCCGCCGCCATCCGCCGGCGCCGCTCCTGCCCGGCCTGCGGCGCGCGCTTCACCACCTTCGAGCGCGTGCAGCTGCGCGAACTGACCATCGTCAAGAAGAACGGCCGCCGCGCGCCGTTCGACCGCGACAAGCTGATGCGCTCGATCGGCCTGGCGACGCGCAAGCGGCCGATCGAGCCCGACCGCATCGAGCGCATGGTCAACGGCATCGTCCGCCGGCTGGAAAGCATGGGCGAGAACGAGATCAAGTCCGACCATGTCGGCGAGCTGGTGATGGAAGGCTTGGCCAATCTCGATCCGGTGGCCTATGTCCGCTTCGCCTCGGTCTACCGCAATTTCCGCGAGGCCAAGGATTTCGAGGAGTTCGTCGGCAAGCTGGGCGCGGACGAGCGCGACAAGGACAAGTAGCGGGCGCGAGCCGCCGGCTCCAAGCTGACCCAGGCGCGCGCACTGGGCGTCGCCGTGCCGAGCGAGGCCGAGCGCCGCAAGCTGCTGGCGGGTTAGAGCAAAACCGTTAACCCATTGACGCGCAAAGCGGCGGAATCTGGCCAGTTCCGGCCCGATCGGCGCGGAACGGGTCCCCAAATGCGCGGAGCGGGGCCGCAAATGCGCGCAAATGCGCGCAAACGGCCAATTTTTAACTATCGATGTCTTTGATTCTGTTGAGCAATCGAGGTATGTCGGGTGCAAGAGTCGAAATTGGCCGTTAACCCCTGCCCCCGCCCCGGACTTGAACGCGGCACGGAGGGTAAGGGAGATCATGGGGAGGGCATTCCTGTTTTGTAGACTAGGTATACATAGGGAACATAAAAGAACTTGTCAAGTATCTCTGTGATTCAAGCCTCGCATTGGATTGAGGCTCGCATTGGATTGAGGACGGAGAAGGCGACGGGTACCGGCCGCCGCGCGGTTCACCGTTCCATGATGGACGAATCGATATTGCTCGCTCGGATTCGATCCCGGCTGCGGATAATACCAAGCTGCGATGAGCGCTACTCGCGCCTGAGGGCGCGTTGACCGGGCACGGTCAACGCGGATTGATATAAGCTGCGACGATGGACCATCGGATTTGGCCAGTCTGTGGATACGGGACGAAGGCCCTGGGTCTGCCGCGTGGAATGAAGGAGGCATGACAGGAAATGCCCTCGCGTCCGCAGGTCGTCATCATCGCCGGACCCAATGGCGCCGGGAAGACTTCGGCCGCCGCCGACCTGCTGCGCGATACCATCGGCATCGAGGCCTTCGTCAATGCCGATACCATCGCCCAAGGCCTGGCCGGGTTCGAGCCGGCCTCGGCGGCGCAAGAGGCCGGTCGGGTCATGCTGCGGCGCTTGGCGGAATTGGCCGGGGCAGGACGGGGGACGGTCGTGGTCGATGCGTCCAAATGGCGGCAGATTCGGGCCGAGATCGAGGCGCGAGCATGAGCGGCAAGCGGCTGCGCAAGGTCGAACGCATGGTCCGCGACGGCGATGCCATCGACCGCGCCATGGTCGCGGCGCGGCGCAAGGCGATCCTTCGCCACCGCCAGTTGGGCGTGCCTTTGGTGCTGTGGCGCGACGGACGGGTAATCGAAATCGATCCCAACCGCGTGCCCCTGCCGCGCGCTCCGGCCAAGCCTCGCGCGACAAGATAGGGCGAAGCTTCGTCGCGCCGGCGCCAACCCCGGCACACCCGGCCCGCTGGCGCCACCCCGCCGCACCGGGTTGCATTCCGGGATAGGGGCGCTACCATGGCCGTTCTATCGGTCAGGGGGATGCCATGGCGCGGTGGACGATGGGTCGGGCATGGGCGAACGTCGCGGCGCTGGCGGGGCTGGTCGCAGCGGTGGCGGCGCTGACGCCGGCCTCCGTGCAGGCCCAGGCGCAGGCCCAGGCCCAGGCCCAGGCGCAGGCCCCATCCAACCCCGACGGAGTGGCGGTCATCATCGGCAATCGGGCCTACAAGCATCCGCGCGTGCCGGCGGTGGAATACGCGCACAACGATGCCGAGGCGATGCGGCGCTATGTCATCGACGTGCTCGGGCTGAGCGCCGACAACGTGGTGGTGCTGAAGGACGCGACCGAGGCCGAGATCCGGTCGCATTTCGGGTCCGAGACCAATCCGCGCGGCCAGCTTTGGCGGCTGGTGAACAAGGGCAAGTCGGATGTGACGGTGTTCTTTTCGGGCCATGGCGTGCCGGGGGCGCGCGACCGGCGGGGCTACCTGCTGCCGGTGGACGCGCGGCCCGAGACCGCCGAGATCAACGGCTATCCGATCGAGCTGTTGTTCCGCAACCTGGCGCAGATCGACGCCCGCAGCGTGACGCTGTTGGTGGATGCGTGCTTCTCGGGCGATTCGCCCAAGGGGCTGATGATCGAGGCCGCCAGCCCGGTGTTCGTCAAGACCGAGCTGCCGGGGGCGGCGCGGGGGCTGACGGTGCTGACCGCGGCGCAGGGCGAGCAATTGGCAAGCTGGGACCAGGAGGCCAAGCACGGGCTGTTCACCCAGCACCTCTTGGACGGGCTTTACGGCAAGGCCGATGCCAACACCGACGGCCGCGTGACGGCGGCGGAATTGAAGGCCTATCTGGACGGCCCGATGACCCGGGCCGCGCGGCGGACCTATGGCCGCGAGCAGGAGGCCAGCCTGGCCGGCGACACGGCGCGGGTGCTGGCGAGCTTCCAGCCCGGCCGGCCGCCGGCGCGGCCTAAGATAGTGCCCGCGCCGGCGACCCCGGCAGCCGTTGTGACTCCGCCGCCGGCGCCGGCGCGGCCGGAGGTCGTGCTGGAACCGATCGACCAGGAATATGTGGCCTCGGGCACGGTGCGGGTGCGCGAGGCGCCGGACGTGCGGTCCAAGCAGGTCGGCGCCATGCAGGACGGGCAGAAGGCGGTGGTGTTGGGCAAGGTCAAGGACCAGAACTGGTATCTCTTGGACAAGCCGGCGGGCTATGCGGCGGCCAATCTGTTCGAGGACGCGGTGGCCCATGCCGCGCGCAAGGCGAAGGAGCGAGAAGACGCCGCCAGGGTGCAACAAGCCGCGGTGACGCCGCCGCCGGCGCCTCCGCGTCCCCAACCGGCGCAGCCGGCGGTGGGCCAGTATCCCGGCGCGCCTTCGCCCGGCCAAGCCTTTCGCGACTGCGCGGACTGTCCGGAAATGGTGGTGATCCCGGGCGGGAGCTTCACGATGGGCTCGCCGGCAGGGGAGCAGGGTCGGGACGATGACGAAGGCCCGCAGCGGCAGGTGAGCATCCGGGCGTTTGCGCTGGGCAAGACCGAGGTGACCTTCGCGGAATGGGATGCCTGTGTGAATGCGGGCGGGTGCAGCCACCGACCGAACGATCAGGGCTGGGGGCGTGGCAACCGGCCGGTGATGAATGTGTCGTGGGACGATGCCAAGCAATATGTGGCCTGGCTGAGCCGAAGGACGGGGAAGCAGTATCGGCTGCCGAGCGAGGCGGAATGGGAGTACGCGGCACGGGCGCGGACGACGACGCGGTATTCTTGTGGGGATAGCGATTCCTGCCTGGGGAACGTGGCTTGGTACAGTGCCAATTCGGGCGGCCGGACGCAGCCGGTGGGGAGCAAACAGGCCAACGGCTTCGGCCTGCACGACATGCACGGCAATGTGTGGGAGTGGGTGGAGGACTGCCACAACGGCAGCTACGCCGGAGCGCCCGTGGACGGCAGCGCATGGCTGGCAGGGGACTGTGGAAGCCGCGTCCTTCGCGGCGGTTCCTGGAACCTCGATCCGAGGTTCGCCCGCTCCGCGGATCGCGTCGGGATCTCGTCCGTCATCCGGTTCGACTTCCTCGGATTCCGCGTCGCCAGGACCAATTGACCTCCTGAATCCTTACCTCTTTACCTCTTGCGGGGAGGGTCCAGGGAGGGGCCGGCCCCTCCCTGGTCGCCGAAGGCGACGCAAGCATGCCCATGAGCCCATGAACGCCCGCGGCGTTCCTATGGCCGGTTTTTGACTTGAGTGGGCTTCGCGACCGGATGAAATTGCTTGCGCGATTCGTTCGGTTCGCGGATCGCGGTCCAGAGCGGGATACAAGGGCTTGATCCGCGATCGGCCTTGAACCATGCGGATCGTGACCGATCGATCTTGCCCTGGATCCAAGCCGGATGGCCTTGCCTTCACGCCGCCTGGGCGATGCGGCGGACCTTGATGCGGCCGGCTCGCTTCATCGCCCGCGCCAGGTCGTAGGCCGCCTGCAAGCGGCACCAGACGTCGGCGCCGCCGCCGAAAGCCTTGTCCAGCCGGATCGCCATTTCGGGCGAAATCCCGGCGCGGCCGTTGACGATGTCCGACATCTGCTTGCGGCTGATGCCCAGCCGGGTCGCCGCCTCGGTCACGCTCAGGCCGAGCGGCTCGAGGCAGTCGTGGCGCACCGACTTTCCGGGATGGGGCGGGGTCTTCATCGGCATGGTTGCTGCGCTCCTAGCGGTAGTCGACCAGATCGACATCGGCGACGTGGGTGCCGACGAAACGGAAGACGATCCGCCAATTGGCGGATACGCTCACCGACCAAAAGCCCGCCCGATCGCCTTTCAGGGGGTGCAGGCGATAGCCGGGCAGGTCCATGTGCCCGGGCGCCGAAGCCTGGTCGAGGCGGGCCAGGATGCGCGCGATCTTGTCGGCGGATTCCGGCGGCACGCGCCGCCGCTCGCCCCGCTCGTACAGCAGCCTAAGCCCTTTATGGCGAAAGCCGACGATCACCCGACAAGTGTAACGTGTCTCCTATCGGGCGGCAAGCGCCGGTGGCTCGGACAGGATGCGGTGCCGGGGCAAGATCGTTTCGTCGCCAACCAGACGGATCGTGACGAAACGCGAATCTTGCCCTTGGCTTGCGCGCCACAAGGGCATGATCGATCCGCCTAGAACCATGCGGTTCAGGGCGGATCGCGGATCATGCCCTCGTATCCCCCGCTGGAGTGCGATTCACGGTCCGAACGGAAGGCCCCATCCGGACCGATCGCACTCTAGGCGCGCGGCCGCGATGGCCGTTCCAAGCCGCGATGAGTCAAGCGCATCGCAGCTTGGTATAAGACTGTTTCCATGACCGCCGTCACATCCGTCGATCTGGGCCACATGGCCGCCGCGCTGAACCTGGCGCGGCGGGCGCTGGGCCGGGCCTGGCCCAATCCGGCAGTGGGCTGCGTGGCGGTCGATGCCGAGGGCCGCGTCGCCGGGC
>VGDZ01000031.1 GCA_016869515.1 Alphaproteobacteria bacterium
TGCGGCGCGGCCGTCGCGCCGGCCCAGGCGCTCGACCAGATCGGCCAGGCGCTTGGCGGCGTCTGGCACGCCGACCGCGCGCGCTTTGGTGGCACGTTCTGCCAGAAGGGCGCCGTCGCCCAGCAGCGGCGCCAACAGCGTCGCGACACGCTCGGACGTGAACTCGCTTTGCCGGACGATATCGGCCGCGCCGACCGCGCCCAGGATGGCGGCGTTGGCGGTCTGGTGATCGTCGACCGCCTGCGAATAGGGCACCAGCAGCGCCGGGCGACCGGCGGCGGCGATCTCGCACACCGTCGAAGCGCCGGCGCGCGCCACCACCAAATGGGCACGCGCCAATTCCTCGGTCACGGCATCGAAGAACGCGGCGCAGCGCGCCTTGATACCGGCCTTGGCGTAGGCGGCGCGGGCCTGGTCGAGGTCCTCGCGGCGGCATTGCGCCACCACCGACAGCCGCGCCTTGAGACCGGCATCGAGCCGGCCCAGCGCCTCGGGCAACACCGCGCTGAATACGCTCGCGCCCTGGCTTCCGCCCAGCACCAGCAGGTTGACGCTCTCGCCCGCCGCCGGCGCGGCATAGCGCGCGGCGCGGATCGGCATCAGATCGGGACGAATCGGATTGCCGGTCACCACCACCTTGCTGGCGCAGATCTCGGGGATGCGCGCCGTGGCGGCGAAGGTCACGGCGATGGCATCGACCCGTGTCGCAAGGAATCGATTGGCGCGGCCCAGCACCGCGTTTTGCTCGTGGATCACGGTCGGCAGGCGCTTTTGCAGCGCCGCCATCATCGCCGGCAAGGCGGGATAGCCGCCGAAGCCGACCACCGCCAGCGGCCGCAGCTGTTCCATCAGGCCATGCGCCTGCCACCAGCCCGATGCCACTTCGACCGCCGCGCGCAGCCGCCCGAACCAGCCCTGCCCCGTCGTCGTGCCGGCGCGCAGGCGATAGGTGTCGAGCTTGACCACGCTTTCGCCATAGGCCTCGCCGCGGCGATCGGTGATGAAGGCCAAGGTGTGGCCGCGGCCGAGCAGCTCGACCGCCAGCGCGCGCGCCGGAAAGACATGGCCGCCGGTGCCGCCGGCCACCAGCACGATGCGATTGCCGCCGCTCACCGCAGCCTCCCGGCATCGGGCAGGCGACGGGTGAGCGCCAGCGTCATGCCGATCCCCAGCGCCAGCGCCAGCAGCGACGAACCGCCGTAAGAGACGAAGGGCAGCGTCATGCCCTTGGTCGGCAGGAGGTGCAGGTTGACGCCGAGGTTGATCACCGCCTGGACGCCGAACTGCACCATCAACCCGGCGGCCGCCAGCATGGCGAAGTAATCGACTTGGCCCAGCGCGCGCACCAGCCCGCGCAGCACGATGAAGGCGAACAGCACGACGATGCCGAGGCAGACCAGGAGCCCGAACTCCTCGGCGGCGACGGCGAAGATGAAATCGGTATGGGCGTCGGGCAGCACCTGCTTGACCACGCCCTCGCCCGGACCGCGGCCCAGCAGCCCGCCCTGGCCGAAGGCCTCGATGGCGCGGTCGATCTGGAAGGAATCGCCCTTGCCCGGATCGAGGAAGCGGTCGATGCGGCTGGCGACATGCGGGAACACCAGATAGGCCGCGACCGCCCCGCCCAGACCGAGCAGCAGGATCGACGCCACCCACCACAGCGACAGCCCGGCGAGGAAGAACTGCCCGGCCCAGATCGCGGTCACCACCGCCGCCATGCCGACATCGGGCTGCGCCAGCAGCGCCGCCATCACCGCCACGTAAAGCGCGATCGCCATGAGATTGGCGGGAAAGGTCGGATTGTCCTGGCGGGCGGCGAACATCCAGGCCGCCGCCACCGCGAAGCAGGGCTTGAGGAATTCCGATGGCTGCAGCGAAAAGCCGCCGAGATGCAGCCAGCGCCGCGCGCCCTTGATCTCGACGCCCATCCACAGCGTGGCGAAGGTCAGGCCGAGGAAAACCACGAACAAGAGCGTCCCCAGTCGCCGCACGCCGCGCGGCGACAGCAGCGAGATCGTCAGCGCCAGGCCAAGCGCGATCGGCATCAGCCCGAGCTGGCGCTTGACGAAGTGGAAGGAGTCGAGACCCAGCCGCGAGGCCACCGCCGGGCTGGCGGCCAGGGTCAGCACCGCGCCCACCGCCAGCAGGATCAGCAGCGCCGCCAACAGCCAGCGATCGATCGACGACCACCAGCGGCCGAGAATGCTGGTGTCGGCGATCGGCGCGGTCGCCAGCGCGGTCACGACGCGAACTCCCGCACCAGCGCGCGAAAGGCATCGCCGCGCGCCTCGAAATTGGCGAATTGATCGAACGAGGCGCAGGCCGGCGACAGCAGCACCACCTCGCCGGGTTTGGCGTTCGCGCGCGCCGCCTCGACCGCCCGCGCCAGCGTTCCGGCGCGGGTCTGCGGCACGGACTTGCCCAGCGTCCGCGCGAAGGCCTCGGCCGCCTCGCCGATCAGATAGGCATGGCGGAGGCGGCCGAACAGCGGCCGCAGCCCCTCGATGCCGCCCTCCTTGGCCAGGCCGCCGGCAATCCAGTGGATGCGCTCATAGGCCGCCAGCGCCTTTTCGGCGGCATCGGCGTTGGTGGCCTTGGAATCGTTGATCCAGACGACGCCGCCGACAGTGGCGATCAATTCAAGCCGGTGCGCCAGCCCAGGGAAGCTGCCGAGACCCCGCGTCGCATCCGCGACCGAGAGCCCCAACGCACGCACCGCGACAAAAGCGGCAGCCGCGTTCTGCCAATTGTGAGCGCCCGGCAGCCGCGGCGCGGCTTGGCGCAGATCGCAGACCTGCCCGCCCGGCGCTTCGTACAGCACGCCGTCCAGGACATAGGCCCCGGCCGCGACCTCGGATCCGACCGAAACCCGCAGCACCCGCGCCCGCCCTTCCAGCCGCTTGGCGGTCTCGGCGCCATGGGCATCGTCGATGCCGATCACCGCCACCGCGCCCGGGCGCTGCATGTCGAACAACCGCCGCTTGGCTTTGACGTAGCCCGCCATGTCGCCATGGCGATCGAGATGATCGGGCGTGACGTTGAGCAGGACGGCGACCGAACAGGCCAACGACCCGGTCAGGTCGAGCTGATAGGAGGACAGCTCCAGCACATAGACGCCATCGGCGCCAAGCTCCGGCAGATCCAGCACCGGCGTGCCGAGATTGCCGCCGACCGCGACCGGCAACTTGGCTTCGGCCAGGATGTGGCCGATCAGCGCCGTGGTGGTCGACTTGCCGTTGGTGCCGGTGACGCCGACGATGCGCGCCTGGGTGCCGGCGCGGGCGAACAGCTCGACGTCGCCCAGGATCTCGACCCCGGCATCGTTGGCGGCCCGCACCACCGCGTGCGGGCGGGGATGGGTCAGCGGCACGCCCGGCGACAGCACCAGCGCCGCCGTGCCGGCGCCGGCGAAGGGCGCGAGCGCAATGCCCGCCGCCGCCGCCTGGGCGCGGCTTTCGGCCTTGTCGTCCCAGGCCGCGACTTCGGCGCCGCCGGCCGCCAGCGCCCGCGCCGCCGACAGACCCGAACGCGCCAGGCCGAACACCGCCACCCGCTTGCCGCGAAAGAGCGAAATCGCCCGCATGGTCAGCGCAGCTTCAAGGTCGAGAGGCCGGCCAGGGCCAGGATGATGGCGATGATCCAGAACCGGATCACCACCGTCGGCTCGGACCACCCCTTCTGCTCGAAGTGGTGGTGAATCGGCGCCATGCGGAAGACGCGCTTGCCGGTCAGCTTGAACGAGGCCACCTGGACGATGACCGACACCGCCTCCAGCACGAACAGCCCGCCGACGATCGCCAGCACCAGCTCGTGCTTGGTGACGACGCTGATGGTGCCGAGCGCGCCGCCCAGCGACAGCGAGCCGGTGTCGCCCATGAACACCATCGCCGGCGGCGCGTTGTACCAAAGGAAACCCAGGCCGGCGCCGACCATGGCTCCGCACAGCACCACCAATTCGCCCGCGCCGGGCACGCCGTGGATCAAGAGATAGTTGGAATAGACCACGTTGCCGACCAGGTAGCTGATCAGCCCGAACGAGGCGGCGGCGATCATCACCGGGCCGATCGCCAGGCCGTCGAGCCCGTCGGTCAGGTTGACGGCGTTGGAGGCGCCGACGATCACCAGCATGCCGAAGGGCACGAAGAACCAGCCGAGCTGGATCAGCAGGTCCTTGAAGAACGGCACCGCCAGCGCCATCGACAAGGGCGCGCGCGCCTCGGCGCCGATCCACGTCACCGCCGCCGCGGCGATGGCGAACTCGATCAGCAGCTTGATCCGACCGTTGAGGCCGCGGACATTGCGCTTGGTGACCTTGAGATAATCGTCGGCGAAACCGACCAGGCCGAAACCCACCGTCACCGCCAGCACCGCCCAGACATAGCTGTTGGTCAGATCGGCCCACAGCAGCGTGGCGACCACGATCCCGGCCAGGATGATCAACCCGCCCATGGTCGGCGTGCCCTGCTTTTCGATCAGGTGGCGCTGGGGGCCGTCGTCGCGGATCGGTTGGCCCTTGCCTTGAATGCTCTTCAGCCAGCGGATCACGGCTGGCCCGATGACGAAGGCGATCAACAGTGCGGTGACGATCGCGCCGCCGGTGCGGAAGGTCAGATAGCGGAACAGGTTGAACGGTCCGAAATCGGCCGCCAGCGGAACGAGGAAATTGTAGAACATGCCGCCGGCCCTCACGCCGCCTTGGGCGCGGGCGCGGCCAGCGCGTCCAGCGCCGCCACCACCGCCGCCATCTTGCTGCCGAGCGACCCCTTGACCAGCACGGCATCGCCCGGCCGCATCGCCCGCGCCGCGACCGGCGCCAGCGCCGCGGAATCGGCGGCGTAGGCGCCGCGCTTGGATGCCGGCAGCGCGTCGTAAAGCGCGCGGCTGAGCGGGCCGCAGGCGAACACCAGATCGATCGGCTGCGCGGCGATATCGGCCGCCAGTTCGGCATGCAGCCGCCTAGCGTCAGGTCCCAGCTCCAGCATGTCGCCGAGAACGGCGATGCGCCGCCCGCCCGCCGCCGGCTCGGCCGCGGCCAAGGCATCGAAGGCGGCGCGCATCGCCACCGGGCTGGCGTTGTAGCTGTCGTCGATCAAAAGGAAGGCGCCGGCGGCGGCCTCGATCTTGCGCCGGAGGCCGCGGCCCTTGAGCGGCTTCATCTCGGCCAGCGCCACCGCCGCCAGGGCGAGATCGCCGCCTGCCAGCTTGACCGCGGCCAATGCCGCCAGGCTGTTCATGGCCCAATGCCGGCCGGGCGCGCCGACCTTGTAGGTCACCGGCTCGCCCAAAATGTCCGCCGAAATGCAGACGCAGCCGGGGTGCAGCACATGGCGCACCAGCCGCGCCTCGGCCGATTCGTGCTCGCCGAAACCGACCACGCCCGCGCCCTTGGCCCGCGCCGCCGCGGACAAGCGCGCGAAGTACGGATTGTCGCGATTCAGCACCGCCGTCCCGCCCGGTTCCAATCCCTCGAAAATCTCGGCCTTGGCATCGGCGATGGCCTCGACCGACGAAAAAAATTCGAGATGCACCGCCTCGACGGTGGTGATTACCGCCACATGCGGCCGGGTCAGGCGGCTGATCGGGGCGATCTCGCCGGCGTGGTTCATGCCCAATTCGAACACCGCGAAGCGCGCCGTGGGCGGCAGCCGCGACAAGGACAACGGCGCGCCGATGGTGTTGTTGAGGTTGCCTTCCGATGCGTAGGTCTCGCCGCTGCGCGCCAGGGCAAGCCGCAGCATCTCCTTGGTCGAAGTCTTGCCGACCGAACCGGTGACCGCGATCACCCGCGCTTGGGACCGTGCCCGCGCCGCACGCCCCAGCGCCTCGAGCCCCGCCAGCGTGTCTCCGACCAGGATCAGCCGCGCATCGCGCTCGAGGCCCGCCGGGCGGCGCGCGACCATGGCGGCGACCGCGCCCGCGTTCAGCGCCGCGGCGACGAAATCATGGCCGTCGAGACGCCCGCCCTTGATGGCAACGTAGACCTCGCCCGGCTTGACGGTGCGGCTGTCGATCGAGACGCCATGGGTCGACCAATCGCCGGCGACGACGGCACTGGTGGCCGCGGCAATCTCGGCGGCGCTCCAGAGCGGCGCGCCCATCACCGCGCCCGCCTCAGTTCGGCCACCGCCGCGCGGGCCTCGACCGCGTCGTCGAACGGTCGCGTCTCGCCGCCCACGATCTGGCCCTGCTCATGGCCCTTGCCGGCCAACACCAGAAGATCGCCTTTTTCCAGCCCGGCCACGGCCTGGCGGATGGCGTCGCCGCGGTCGCCGATCTCGATCGCGCCTGGCGCCCCCGCCAGGATGGCACGCCGGATCGCGGCCGGATCTTCGCTGCGCGGATTGTCGTCGGTAACGAAGACGCGGTCGGCCAGGCGGACGGCGATCTCGCCCATTTCCGGACGCTTGCCGGCATCGCGATCGCCGCCGCAGCCGAACACCACCACCAGCTTGCCGGCGGCGTGCGGCCGCAGCGCCTCGAGCACGGCGCGCAGGGCGTCGGGCTTGTGGGCATAGTCGACGAAGATCGGCGCGCCCGAAGGATGCCGCGCCACCAGCTCGACCCGCCCCGGCACCACGGTCAAAACAGACAGCGCCTCGGTGGCGCGCTCGGCATCGGCCCCGCTGCCGATGGCAAGTCCCAAGGCGCAGAGCGCGTTGAGCGCCTGATAACCGCCGACCAGCGGCAGATCGAAGTCGTGCTGCTTGCCCAGCACGGCGATGCGCACGCGCTGACCGGTGGCGTGCGGCGCGCGCGCCACCAGCCGCAACTCCGCCTCTTCCGCCGTGCCGTAGGACAGGATGCGATGGCCGCGCTTGAGACACAGCGCGCGCAGACCCTCGAATTCGGGGATGTCGCGATTGAGCACCGCCGCGCCGCCCGAAGGCAGCAGCCAGGCGAACAGCCGCCGCTTGGCCGCCAGGTATTGGGTCATGTCGGCGTGATAGTCGAGGTGATCGCGGCTGAGATTGGTGAAGGCGGCGGCGGCCAGGGCCAGGCCGTCGAGCCGATACTGGGCGAGGCCGTGGGAGGAGGCCTCGATCGCCAAATGATCGATCCCCGAGCGCGCCAATTCGGACAGTGCCGCGTGCAGCGCCACCGGATCGGGCGTGGTGTGGTCGAGCTTGGCCTTGCCGCCGTTGCCGACGATGCCGAGCGTGCCCAGGCTGACGGCCTTGTGGCCCAGCGCCAGCCAAATCTGGCGCGTGAACCAGGCGACCGAAGTCTTGCCGCTGGTGCCGGTGACGGCGGCGATGGTCTTGGGCTGGGGCGCGTAGAAGCGCGCCGCCAGCAGCGCCAATTCGCGGCGCGGATTGTCGCTTTCGACCAGCACGGCGCCGCGGTCCTCGACCGTGGTGCCGGGCTCGGCCAGGATCGCCACCGCGCCGGCCTTGATGGCGTCGGCGATGAAGCGGCGGCCATCGTCGCGCTCGCCGCGCAAGGCGGCGAACAGATAGCCCGGGCCGACGGCACGGCTGTCGGCGGTCAGGCCGCGGATTTCGAGGTCGGCAAGGGGTTGGCGGGTCAGTCCCATGGTCAGCTCACCGAGTTGCAAGTTGATCCCCGTGCGCGGCGATCTCGTGCACGGGGCCGCGGGTGGGTTCTTCCTCGAACATGCCGCCGGCGCCCGCTTCGGGCGCGATCAGCGGCGGCAGCATGTCGAGCGGCATGCGGCCGGTCGGCATCACGCCCAGCACGGGCGCGATGCGATTGACGATCCGCGCCACCGCCGGCGCCGCCGTCCAGCCGCCGGTGGCGTAGCCGTTGGTGTCCTTGCGGCCCTTGGGTTCGTCCAACACCGCCAGAATGACGAAACGCGGCGCATCGGCCGGGAACACGCCGACGAAGGAGGACAGCAGCGCCTTGCGCTGATAGCCGCCGCGACCGGCCTTCTCGGCGGTGCCGGTCTTGCCGCCGACCAGATAGCCCTCGGCCTCCGCCTGCTTGCCGGTGCCCTGCTCGACCACGGCCCGCATCAGCCGCCGCATCTGCACCGACGTTTCCGCCGAGACCACGCGTCGCCCCTCGACCGGGCCGGTCCGCTTGAGCAGCGTCGGCGTCACGGCGATGCCGCCATTGGCCAACGCGGCATAACCGGCGACCAGCTGGACCGGCGTGATCGCCAACCCGTGGCCGAAGGCGATGGTCAGGGTGTTGATTTCGCGCCAGGGCCTGGGCACCAGCGGCTGGCCGTTCTCGAGCAATTCGAGGCGGACCGCCTCGAGCAAGCCGAGCGATCCGAGGAACTGGCGATGGCGGGCGATGCCGACGTCCATCGCCATGCGCGCCGAGCCGATGTTGGAGGAGTAGACGAACACCTCCGACACCGACAGCCAGCGATTCTTGGGATGATCGTCGCGGATCGAAAAACGGGCGTATTGCAGCGGCGCGCGGGCATCGAACTTGTGATCGAGCGAGGTCGCCCCCAGCTCCAGCGCCATCGCCGTGGTGAAGGCCTTGAGCGTCGAGCCCATCTCGTAGACGCCCAGCGCGGCGCGATTGAACAGCGCTTCGCGCTCGGCCGCGCCCGGGCGCTGCGGCTCGAAATCCGGCAGCGACACCATGCCCAGGATCTCGCCGCTGGCGATGTCCATCACCAGCCCGGCCGCGGCCAGCGCCTGATGGCGCTCGACCGAACGCAGCAACTCGTCGCGCAGCGCGTGCTGCACCCGCAGGTCGATCGACAGCTCGGCCGCCTCGCCGCGCCGCAAGGCGCCGTCGAAACTGCGTTCGATGCCGGCGAGGCCGCGCGAGTCGGGATCGACGTAACCGACCACATGCGCGGTCAGCGCGCCTTGCGGGTAGATGCGGGAATGGTCGGGGGCGAGGCCGATCCCCGGCAGGCCGAGCGCGTTGACCTCCTGCTGTTGGCGTGGCGTGAGGTGGCGCTTGATCCAGGCGAATTGCTTTTCGCCCGATAGCCGCTCGGTCAGCGAAGCGGCGTCGATTTCGGGCAGGACCCGCGCCAGCTTCTCGGCCGCGCCGGGAACGTCGAGCATGGCCTTGGGTCGGGCGTAGAGCGAGGCCGTGGTCAGGTTGGTCGCCAACAACAGCCCGTTGCGATCCTGGATCGCGGCCCGGCCGGGCTCGGGCTTGGCGGCGACGACCCGCGTCGGGCGCGGCTCGGCTTCGGCAAACAAGGTCAGTTCGACCAGCCGCCCAGCCAGCACCGCGAAGGCGATTCCGAACAGGCCGATGGTCACCCCAAGGCGGATGCGCCCGACGTCGATCGCCCGCCGCCCGGCACCCTCGCGCACCAGCTTGAAGGCGTAGCCGCCGGTTGGGCCGGCGGTTCGCGGCGCGGTCATCGTCTGGCCCCTTGGCTCTCGTGCGAGGACAGCGTCGGCTTCGGTCGCGGCACCGGAATCACCTTCCAGCGATCCGGGCCCGGTTCGCGGCGGAAAGGCAGATCGTCGATGGCGACGATCTGGCGCGCCGCCACCGGCTGCAGCGCGAGATGACGGTCGGCCGCCGCCTGCAGCGCCGCCGGCCGGTTGAGGAAGGCCCATTCGGCGCGCAGCACGTGAATGATCTGGTTCTCGGCCGCGATCGCGCGGTCGAGCGCGGCGAGGCGGTCCTCGAGCAGACGCACCTCGTGCTTGAGGCGATAGACGCCGTAGGACACGGCGACGGTCAGCGCGAGCGCGAGCGCGGTGGCGAGGCGGATCATGCGCTCCCCCACGCCGGCGCATCGAGGCGCTCGCCCGCGCGCAACCGCGCCGAACGCGCGCGCGGATTGGCAGCGAGCTCCTCGGCGCTCGGCCGTTGCGCCTTGGCGGTCAGCAGGCGGAAGCTGGGTGCGGGCGGCGTCGCCTCGCCCGGCAGGCGGCGGCCCTGGCGTTTGGTCGCGGCGCGGGTCTTGAGGAATTGCTTGACCCGGCGATCCTCGAGCGAATGGAAGGCGATCACCGCCAGCCGGCCGCCGGGCGCGAGCAGCCGCTCGGCCGCCGCCAGGCCGCGATCGAGTTCGCCCAGCTCGTCGTTGACGGCGATGCGCAGCGCCTGGAAGGTGCGGGTGGCGGGATGGGTGTCGCCGGCCTTGGGGACCGCCCCGGCGACGATCGCCGCGAGATCGAGGGTGCGCTCGATCGGCTTGACCTTGCGGCGATGGACGATGGCGCGAGCGACGCGGCGGGAGTGCCGCTCCTCGCCCAGACGAAAGATCAGATCGGCCAGTTCGGTCTCGGACTCTTGATTGACCAGATCGGCGGCGCTCGGTCCCGCGCTCGACATGCGCATGTCGAGCGGCCCGTCGCGCAGGAAGGAAAATCCGCGCTCGGCGCGGTCGAGTTGCGGCGAGGACACGCCCAGGTCCAGCGCCACGCCGTCGACCCGGCCGACCCGGCGCGCGGCGAGAAGTTCGGCCATGGCGCCGAAACGGCCTGCGATCAGCACCAGCCGGTCGCCGTATTTGCGTTCGAGCTCGGCGCCGCGCGCGATCGCCTCGGGATCGCGATCGATGCCGTAGACCCGGCATTCGGCCGCGGCCAACAGGCCGGCGCTGACCCCGCCCGCGCCGAAGGTGCCGTCGACGTAGATCGCGCCGGCGCGGGGATGAAGCGCGGCGAGCACCTCGCCGAGCATCACCGGCCGGTGCGATCCCGGCGTCACGTGCCGCCTCCGGGCTGGCGCCACAGCGCGCCGCGGCGTTCGCGGGCGATGCGGGCATCGGCGTCGATCATCGCTCGCGCCGCATCCGGCGCCATGACCAGGAAGGTCTCGCCGCGGCCGAGAAACGCCGCCTGCTCGGAAATGCCGACCGCGTCCAGCTTGTCGCGCGGCATTTGCACGCGCCCCTCGCCGTCGAAATCCAACGCCACGCCCATGGTGAAGATCGCGGTCTCGAGCGTGCCGCGCTCGACCGAGTCCTGCGGCAGGGCTTCGATGCGGGCGCGCTGGCGTTCGAGGTAATCGTCCCCCGCGCCGACCAGCGCCTGACCGTCGAGCGAGGGATGGACGAACACGCCCTTGAGCGAAAGCTGGTCGAGATTGGCGCGAAACGCCGCCGGGACCGACACGCGCCCTTTGCGGTCGACCTTGTTCACCACGAAACCGGCAAATGCCTTGGTGCGCCTTTCCTCAGCCACGACCTCAAATCCCTCCCCGCCCATCGCCTGATGGGATTTTATGGGATTTAATGGTATCGCATGGGGCGCAATATAGTGTCAATGGGAAATCGCTACAAAATCGATGATTTTTCCTGAGGTTGGTGGGAAAGGGGGATTCCGCTCAAGAATCTGAACCAATAGTGAACATTGAAATCGTGCGTCAGAGGGCCTGTAAGCCGGGTTCTGTCCCGCCTTGCGGCGGGGATGACCATTCCTCTGGGACGTCCGTCGCCGGACGCCTCGCGCGACCAACCCGGGCGAGCGGCGCGAAAGCGCGCTTGTCGGCCGAGGCCGACCTCTCGCCCCTATTCGGTCTTGCTCCCGGTGGGGTTTGCCGTGCCGCCGACGTTGCCGCCGGCGCGGTGCGCTCTTACCGCCCCGTTTCACCCTTGCCGCGGGGCCGAAGCGCCGCGGCGGTCTGTTCTCTGTGGCACTGTCCCTGGGGTCGCCCCCGCCGGGCGTTACCCGGCACCGTGCTTCCGTGGAGCCCGGACTTTCCTCCCCCGATCCGAGGATCGGCAGCGGTCATCCGGCCTTCTGACGCAACCTCAACTTAGGGCGTTTGCCTTCAGCGTCAAGAGCCGCGCCGCAAGCCCGGCGCATTCGGCATCGGCCTGGCCGTCGATGCGCGCCGGCCGGAAATGGCGCTGAAAGGCCGCGATCGCAGCGTCGTCGGGCGCCTCGGGGTCGTAGCCATAGGCGCGCAGATCGGCCGCGAGCTGCGTTCCCTTGCCCATGTCCGCGCCCTCGGGCCAAAGACCCAAGCCGGAAGCGGCCAAGGGCCGCCACGGAAAGCGCTCGCCCGGATCGATCTTGCGCGCGGGCGCGAGATCGGAATGCCCGATCACCCGCCAGGCCGGAATGGCGTGGCGCGCCACGATCTCGCGCCCGAGCCCGATCAAAGCCGCGATCTGCGGCGCGGGAAAATCGCCATAGCCCCAGTCATGGCCGGGATTGCACAGCTCGATGCCGATCGACACCGCGTTGACGTCGCGCGCCCCGCCCCAGAAGCCCTGGCCGGCATGCCAGGCGCGCATCGCCTCGTCGACCAGCGCCGTCACCGCGCCGTCCTGGGCGATGAAGTAATGCGCGCTGACCTTGGCCGTGGGATCGCACAGCCGGGCCAGCGCCGCCTCGGCCTCGATCATGCCGGTGTAGTGGATCACCAAGGTGTCGACCGCTTGGCCGCGGCGGGAATCGAAATTGGGCGAGGGCCGGCGGCGGATCACGGCGATTGCCAGCCCGCGCGGCCCCGGCCACACTCGGCCGATCGCCGCGCCAGGATGTAGTTCAAGGAGCAGCTCATGACCCAAACCAGCGCCGCCGCGCCGGACCGATACCAGAAGCTGATCGACATCGGCGTCGCCCTTTCGGCCGAGCGCGACCACGCCCGGCTGTCCGAGCGCATCCTGATCGAGGCGATGGAGATCTGCAACGCCGACGGCGGCACGCTCTATCTGCTGAGCGAGGACGAGCGCCAGCTCAAGTTCGAGATCGTGCGCAACCGCTCGCTCGGCATCGCGCTGGGTGGCACCACCGGCCGGCCGGTCGAGTTTCCGCCGCTGCCGCTTTACGATCCCGAGGGACCGCCCAACCACGCCAACGTCGCCACCCATGCCGTGCTGGCGCGCAAGACCGTCAACCTGGGCGATGCCTATCTGGCGCCGGGTTTCGATTTCTCGGGCACGCGGCGCTTCGATACCGCCACCGGCTATCGCTCGCGCTCGTTCCTGACCGTGCCGCTGGCCAATCGCAGGGGCGCCGTGGTCGGGGTCTTGCAACTGATCAACGCCACCGCCGCCGACGGCAAGGTGGCGGCGTTCGACGCCGCCGATCAGGCCGTGGTCGAGGCGCTGGCCAGCCAGGCGGCGGTGGCGATCGAGAACGAATCGCTCTTGCGCGGCCAGCGCGCGCTGCTGGAGGCCTTCATCAAGGTCATCGCCATGGCGATCGACCGCAAATCGCCCTACACCTCGGGCCATTGCCAGCGCGTGCCGGTGCTGACCGAGATGCTGGCCGAGGCCGCCAACGCCGCCACCAGCGGCCCCTTCGCCGGCTTCACGCTCGATGCCGAGCAGATGTACGCGCTGCACATCGCCGGCTGGATGCACGATTGCGGCAAAGTGACCACGCCCGAATACGTGGTCGACAAGTCGACCAAGCTCGAGACCATCTACGACCGCATCGAGCTGGTGGCGACGCGCTTCGAGGTGCTGAAGCGCGAGGCCGAGATCGCGCGCCTTGCGGGCCGGATCTCGGCCGCCGACGCCGCGGCCCGGATCGCGCAGTACGATTCGGATCGCGTCTTCCTAGCCGAGATCAACCGCGGCGGCGAGGCGATGAGCGATACCGCCGTCGAGCGCCTCGGCCGCATCGCCAAGTACCAATGGCGCGGGCTCGATTCAGCGGACGGCGCCGAGCAGGATTTCCTGACGCCCGACGAACACGACAATCTCGCCATCCGCCGCGGCACGCTGAACGCTTCCGAGCGCGCGGTGATCAACGATCACATCGTCGCCACCATCGAGATGCTGGAGGCGCTGCCCTTCCCCAAGCACCTTCGCCACGTGCCCGAATATGCCGGCGGCCATCACGAAAAGATGGACGGCACGGGATATCCCAAGAAGCTGACCCGCGAGCAGATGTCGGCGCCGGCGCGGATGATGGCGATCGCCGACATTTTCGAGGCGCTGACCGCTGCCGACCGGCCCTACAAGGCGCCGATGAAGCTGTCGCAGGCGATGGCCATCATGACGCGCATGAAGGCGGACCACCACGTCGACCCCGAACTGTTCGACCTGTTCGTGACGCAGAAAGTCTACCGCGCCTATGCCGACAAGTTCCTGCGCCCCGACCAGATCGACGCCGTCGACGAGGCGGCGGCGCTGGCGGCGAAGCCAAGGCCGATTCAGCGGTCGCCGTAATGGCCCTCGATCGCATGCACCTCCAACCGCTCGCCATCGACCCGATAGATCAAGCGATCGCGCTGATTGAGCCGCACCGACCAAAACCCGGCCAAGTCGTGGCGTAGCGGTTCAGGTTTATGAAGTCCGCCGAAGGGAGATGCGGACAAATGAATCAGGACTTCGAGCACCCTGTCCAGGGCCGCCGGATCGCGCTTGGCCATGGCGGCGAGGCTGCGACGCGCTCCTCTCGACAGGCGCGGCACCAGCCGCATGCGATCAGGTCCGAATCAAGCGCTCGAGCGTCTTGCGATCGATCGTCTTGAGCGGCTTGAAGTCGCCGGCGCGCTCGATGCGCCTGACCGCGCCGGGTATCGAACGGACATACTCGGTCTCGGTCATGGCTTCCCAATCCTCGACCGCCACCACCACCACGTCGCCGCCGCGCCGGCGGTGGATGCGCGCCGGCACCCGGCTCTTGCGCACGGTGTCGCAAAGCCGCTTCAAGTCGCTGCGCGCGCGCGAATAACTCAGAACCAGCATTTCGGATTCCTCTAATTGTACGATATATTGTACGTTTATGTCCGAGGCGATGCAACCGTCTTGCGCTGCGGCGAACTCCACCGGACCAAGGCCGGAGGCACAGCCCACTTTTTCCGGGAGTGACGAGACAGCGGTTGCGCCTAACGCTATCGGCAGGCCGCGTATTCTTTTCCGTCCGCCACCAGGATGATCGCGCCGGAGGAGTTGCGTTTGGCTTGAAGGCCGGTGGGTTGCCATTGGGCGCCGTTTTCGGACAGGTGCAGATCGCCCTGGGCGACGCGCCAGAAATAGCGGCGGCTGGCCTGGGATTGGCCGGCGACGGTGCCGCCGCGGCCCGCGCTGTAGGATTCCGCGCCGCTGGTGACCGTCAGGCTGCCGTCGGGCGCGAACTGGGCGCGTTCCGAGCGCGAGGCGCCGCTGATCTGGTTGTAGGCGAAGCTGCACCAGGCATTGCCGAGCAGGAGTTGGCGAATCTGGGCGTCGTGCGCCCCGCCTTGCGCCGACGCCGCTGACGCCGCCAAGGCGAGACCGCCGACGAGACCGAGCGCGCCAAACGACCGTCCCATTCTCGCCTCCCCTGTTGAAGTGGAGCGGCGATTATGGGCGCGGGCGACATGACTCGCAACCGGCCGCCATGGGGGCGGCGGTAGACGCCGTCGATCAGAACGAGGCTTGGCGACCCCGATAACCTTGGCCGCCGCCCTGGCGGCGTCCCTCGCCCTGGCGTTGGCCGCGGTGGAAGCCACCGCGCGAAGGACGCCCGTTGCCGCGCGGCGGGCCTTGATAGGGGCGCGCGCCTGCGGGCACTGCTTGCGGGTGCGCGCCAGCGGGCGCGACCTGCGGCCGGCCGCTGGCGGGAATGTTCTGGCGGATCAGCTTTTCGATGTCGCGCAGGAAGGCGCGTTCCTCGCCCGAGCACAGCGACACCGCCTCGCCGGTCGCGCCGGCGCGCGCGGTGCGGCCGATGCGATGGACATAGCTTTCGGGAATATTGGGCAGGTCGTAATTGACCACCAGGCCGATGCCATCGACGTCGATGCCGCGGGCGGCGATGTCGGTCGCCACCAGGGTCTTGATGCGGCCGGCGCGGAAGCCCGCCAGCACGCGCTCGCGTTGGTTCTGCGATTTGTTGCCGTGGATCGCCTCGGCGGCCAGCCCGCCCCGGTTGAGATAGCGCACCACCTTGTCGGCGCCGTGCTTGGTGCGGGTGAAGACCAGGGTCAGGCGCTGGGGCGCGGCCTCGAGCAGGCCGGCCAGGGTTTGCGGCTTGGCGGCGCGCTCGACGTGGATTACGCGCTGGCTGACGCGCTCGGCGGTGCTGGCGACCGGGGTCACCGCGACGCGCGCCGGATCGCGCAGCATCTGGCCGGCCAGATCGGCGATCTCGCGCGGCATGGTGGCCGAGAAGAACAGCGTCTGGCGCGACGGCGGCGTCAGGGCGACGATGCGGCGAATGTCGCGGATGAAGCCCATGTCGAGCATGCGATCGGCCTCGTCCAGCACCAGCACCTCCACCCGGTCCAGCCGCAGCGCGCGGCAATCGACCAGATCGAGCAGCCGGCCCGGCGTCGCCACCAGGATCTCGATCCCGTGGGCAACGGCGCGGCGCTGGCCGTGGATCGGCACGCCGCCGATCGCCAGCGCGGCCGCCGGCCGCAGGTGCCGGCCATAGGCGCGGAAGCTGTCGAGAATCTGACCCGAGAGCTCGCGCGTCGGGCTGAGCACCAGCACGCGGGTCTCGCCCGGCAGCACGCGGCGGCGATCGCCCGCCAGGCGATGCAGGATCGGCAGCGCGAAGGCCGCGGTCTTGCCGGTGCCGGTCTGGGCGATGCCGACCACGTCCCG
Source organism: Alphaproteobacteria bacterium (assembly GCA_016869515.1). Lineage (GTDB taxonomy): Bacteria > Pseudomonadota > Alphaproteobacteria > VGDZ01 > VGDZ01 > VGDZ01. The sequence continues at coordinate 16,400 of VGDZ01000031.1, forward strand.
GCCGCTCATCGCCACCGGAATGGTGGCAAGCTGGATCGGCGTCGGCCGGGTGTAGTTCTCCTCGGCCAAGGCGCGGGTCAGCGGCGCGGCTAGGTTGAAGGCGGCGAAGCCTGCACCGGCGACGGGCGCCGGGTTCGGAATCGAGCCGGCGACAGGCGCCGGGAGCGGAATCGACGCCGGAAAGGCGGCGGGAGTCTGAGTGCTGGAGGGAGTCGGAATAACGCTATAGGTCACGTGAGTTCACTTTCGATAAGCCGTCGAATCGGTCGCGCCGGCCCAAGGCTGCGCGATCCCGATCGCGAGTCTTTTGTCTAACATCCCGCGTGGTATGAGCTGTCGGACGGAGATGGCCTGGGATCAGGCCCGGAGCGGACCCGGGGTCGCCCGAAGGCGACCGCGACACGCGGTCCGCGAAACGCGCCGGAACGACGCGCGAGGGGCATATAGGCGCTATCGCCCGGCAATGCAAGCGACGAATCTGGTTATGCTGCGCCCCGCGATGATCGACCGCGCGCTGATCCTTCGCCTCGGCGTCACGCAACTGGTGTGCTGGGGCACGACCTATTACCTGATCGGCGCGTTCGGCGAGGCGATGATCGCCGATCTCGGCTGGTCGCGCGCCACCGTCTTCGGCGGGCTGTCGCTGGCGGTGCTGATCCAGGGCCCGCTATCGGCCGCGATCGGCCGCCGCATCGACCGCCATGGCGGGCGGCTGGTGATGGCGGCGGGATCGGTGGTCAGCGCGCTGGCCTTGGCGCTGCTGTCGCAGGCGCGCGAGCTGTGGGTCTATTACCTGGCCTGGGCTGCGATGGGCATCGGCATGCGGCTGTGTCTTTACGATGCCGCCTTCGCCACCTTGGCCAATCTCGGCGGCCTCGCCGCCAAGCGGCCGATTTCGCAGATCACGCTTCTGGGCGGGCTCGCCTCCACCGCCTTCTGGCCGATCGGCCATGTGCTGGAACAGGCCCTGGGTTGGCGCGGCGGGGTGCTGGCGTTCGCGGCCTTCGCGCTGGCGACGCTGCCCTTGCACCTGGCCATTCCCAAGCCGCGACCGCAGCCGCCCGCCGAGGCCAAGCCGGCGGCCGCGCCCGAGAACAGTCCCGCGAGCGCCGCGGAAGCCCGCGAACGTCTCGCCGGATTCCTGTTCGCGTTCATGATGGCGGTCCATGGCTTCGTCGGCTCGGGCATGTCGGCGCACATGATCGGCATTTTCACCGGGCTTGGCCTAGCCGCCGGCATGGCGGTCAGCCTGTCCTCGCTGCGCGGCGTGGCGCAGTCGGCGGCGCGGCTGCTGGAAGTGCTGTTCGGCGCGCGGCTGCATCCGCTCGGGCTCGGCGTGCTGGCGGCGGCGATGGCGCCGATCGGCGTCGGGTCGTTGCTTGTGCTCGGCGGGACCGAGGCCGGCGGCGCCGCCATGGCGCTGTTCTACGGCGCCGGCGTCGGCCTGATGACCATCGTCCGCGGCGCCGTGCCGCTGGTGCTGTTCGACCCGCGTCATTACGGCGGGCGGGTCGGCAAACTCTTGAGCCCAGCCCTGTTCCTGGTCGCCGCGGCGCCGCTGGGCTATGCCCTTCTGATCGAGCGCTGGGGCGAGCGCGGGACGCTCGGGCTTTCGTTGGTGCTGGAATCCCTGGTGTTCGCCGCCGCGCTTGCGCTCTATTTCGGCTTTCGCCGCAGAAGTCAGTAACCCAGCGCCATGCCGTCCTTGCGCGATTCCGATCCCGCCACCAGCACCCCGCGCCCCCAGTCGATGCCGATGACCTGGGCCCCGCCCCAGGGCGCGTCCGCTCGCGCCACCTTGTGGCCAAGCCGCGCGAGACCTTGGGCCACCATCTCGGGCATGCCGGTCTCCAGGCTGTAGACGCCGTCGAACAAAAAGCCGCGCGGCAACTCGATCGCCGCCTGCGGCTCCATGCCCCATTCGATCAGGTTGAGCAGCAGGCTGACATGGCCGGTTGGCTGGTAATGCGCGCCCATCACGCCGTAGCTCCACGCCACCTTGCCGTCCTTGAGCGCCAGCCCCGGGGATGATGGTGTGCATCGGCCGCTTGCCGGGGGCGACGCAATTGGGATGCGCCGGATCGACCCGGAAGCTCATGCCGCGGTTCTGGAACACCACGCCGGCCTCGGGCGCGAACAGCCCGGTGCCGAAGGACGAGAACAGCGAGTTGATGAACGAACAGGTGTTGCGGTCGCGGTCGATCACGGTGATGTAGACCGTGTCGCCCGCCGGCCAGAGCTCGGCGCCGGCCGGCCAGGGCATGGCGCGGTCGCGACGGATGTTGGCGGCCAATCGCTTGGCGGTATCGGCCGACAGCATGCGCGCGGTCGGCACCGCCGCCTTGTCGGGATCGGCCACCAGATGGTCGCGCAGCGCATAGGCCTGTTTCAGCGCCTCGCCCTGCAGATGCCAGCGTTCGGTCGACAGCGGATCGAGCGATTTGAGATCGAAGCCCTCCAACTGGCTGAGCGCGATCAGGGCCGAAATGCCCTGGCCGTTGGGCGGGATCTGGAAGCACTCGTAGCCGCGATAGCGGGTCGAGATCGGCGTGACGTAGTCGCCGCGATGGGCGGCGAAATCCTCCAGCGCATGCGTGCCGCCCTTGGCGCGCAGCGCATCGACCATGCACTTGGCGACGGGACCTCGATAAAAGCCCTTGGCGCCGTCCTTGGCGACGCGGCGCAAGGTCTCGGCCAGCGCCGGCTGGCGATGGATGTCGCCGGCGCGCGGCGGTTTGCCGCCGGGCAGGTAGACCGCGGCGGCGGCAGGATCGCGCCGCAACTTGGCTTCGGCCCGCTCCCAGTCCCAGGCCACGCGCGGCTGCACGGTAAAGCCCTCGGCCGCGCAACGGATCGCCGCAGCCAGCACATCGGCCAGGGTCTTGCGGCCGTGCTCGGCTACCAGCCGAGCCCAGGCTTCGACCGTGCCGGGGATAGTCACGGCATGGGGAGAAGTGTCGCCGATCGCGCTCAGACCCTGGCCGCGCAGATGCTCGACCGTTAGACCGGCAGGCGCACGGCCCGAGCCGTTGTAGCCGATCACTGGCGCCTGTCCGCCCCTGGCCATGAGCATGAACACATCGCCGCCGACCCCGGTCGATTGCGGTTCGGCCACGGCCTGGACCGCCGCCGCCGCAACCGCGGCATCGACCGCATTGCCGCCCGCGCGCAGGATCTCGACCGCGGCCAAGGTCGCCGCCGGGTGCGAGGTCGCCGCCATTCCGTCGGCGGCGTAGGCGGTCGAACGACCGGGTAGCTGGAAATCGCGCATCACATTCGTCCTCAAGGCAAATTCGTCCGCGACCCGCGACCGCGGCGACACTTAGGCCATCAGGAAGGCATTGTCTAAGGGGTTTGCCGGAGTAAGATAGAGCGCCATGTTCGACAATCTCTCTATCATCTTGATGATATTGATCGTCGGTGCCCCGGTTGCGGCCTTTCTGGTCTCCCGGATCGTCGCCCGCTACAAGCGCGAAGTGGCGATGTACGATTGGTCCAGCCAGGAGGTCAAGCGTCGCGGCTCGCGCATCGAAGAGATGGAAAAGAAATACAAGACCGTCGACACCACCATCGCGCAAATGCAACGCGAAAATCAGCGCCTGACCGACGAGGTGACGCGGCTGCAAAAAGAGCTCGAGACGCGTGGCGGCCCCAAGTCCCAAGCCGCGCCTGCCCCGGCCACTCCGGTCGCGCCGGGCAGCGAACGCAAGTTCGATGTCGGCATCTACAACAAGGAAGTTCGCGACCTGGTCGGCCAAGGCAAGAAACATAGGTCGCTCAACGTGTCGTGGGCCGACGTCAATTACATCGAGTTCACCGCCGCCAACGAAGTCGATGCCCGCGCCCAGGCGGTCAAGAAATATCCCGCCGCCCAGGGCTACGTCATCTCCTCGATCCAGATGCAGAAGTTTTAGGCTGCCCGCTCAAACCGGCTTGACCGGCGCCAGGGCATAGGTCGAGGACACCATCGCCACCGGCTCGCTCTGCCCGACATTGGCGATCGTCACCTCGCCGAACACCAGCGTCCGCCCCGACTTCAGGGTGCGCGCCTCGGCAACCAGATCGCCCTGGCCGGCCGGGCGCAGGAAATTGCTGGTCTGGGTGACGGTCGCCATCGGCCGGTATTCGCCCAAGGTGGCGGCGATGGCGAACACCATCGCCGTGTCGGCCAGTGCCATGATCGCTTGCCCGCAGATGATGTCGCCGGCGCGCATCAGTTCGGGCCGCGCCGGCAGGCGCAGCCGCGCCTTGCCCGGCTGCACGTCCTCGATCGCGATCTTCATGTCCTGGATCCAGGGCGCGAAGTTGCGTTTGAGCGCCAGATTGGCGTCCATCGCGGTGAAGCGGGCCATGGCCGCGACTTAGCGCCATCGCGCCACATGGTCAAGTCCGGCCGCCGCCTCTAAGATCGCGCCATGAAGATCGGCATCGTCGGCGGCGGTCCGGCCGGACTCTATTTCGGTCTGTTGATGAAACGCAGCGATCCGCGCCACCACGTGCGGATCTACGAACGCAACCGGCCGGACGACACCTTCGGCTTCGGCGTGGTGTTCTCGGACGAGACCTTGGCCGGCTTTCGCGACGCCGACGCCGCCAGCTTTCGTGACATCGTCGGCGGCTTCGCCTGGTGGGACGAGATCGAGGTTCGGGTCAAGGGCGCGCGCATCCGCTCGGGCGGGCACGGCTTCTGCGGCATCGCCCGCAAGGAGCTGTTGGCCATCCTCCAGCGCCATTGCCGCGAGGCCGGCGTGGAGTTGCGCTTTCAAGCCGAGGTCGGGGCCGATCTGCGCGAGGTCGCGGATTGCGATCTGGTGCTGGCGGCGGACGGCATCAACTCGGCCATTCGCGAACGCCATCAGGCGCAATTCCGCCCCCGGCTCGATTGGCGCAAGAACAAGTTCATCTGGCTGGGAACCACGCTGCCGCTCGATGCCTTCACCTTCATCTTCAAGCAGGATCCGGCCGGGCACGGCATCTGGAACGTGCACGCCTACAAGTTCAATCGTGAACTTGCCACCTTCATCGTCGAGACCACCGAAAGCTGCTGGCGGCGCAACGGGCTCGACCGCGCCGACGAAGCGACCAGCGTCGCCTTGCTCGAAAACCTGTTTCGCGACGATCTTGCCGGCCACCGGCTGATCGCCAACAAGTCGATCTGGCGCACCTTCCCGACGGTGCGCAACGCCACCTGGCGGCACGGCAACATCGTGCTGATGGGCGATGCCGCTCACACCGCGCATTTCTCGATCGGCTCGGGCACCAAGCTGGCGATGGAGGACGCCATCGCCTTGTACCAGGCCTGCACCAAGCATCCGGATTCGGTGGCGCGCGCGCTCGAGGCCTACGAGGCCGGACGCAAGGACGAAGTCGAGCGGCTGCAGACCGCGGCCCAGACCAGCCTGGAATGGTTCGAGCAGGTCGAGCGCTATTGGAACATGGAGCCCGAACAGCTGACGCTGTCGATGCTGTCGCGCTCCAAGCGCGTGACTTACGACAATCTGCGCCTGCGCGATTCCGGCTACGGCGCGGCGGTCGATCGCTGGTGGCGCGGACACGCCGCGCGCGAAGGCACGCCGGTCCCGGCCGAGGCGCCGCCGATGTTCACGCCCTTCCGCTTGCGCGGGCTGACGCTCGAAAACCGGGTCGTGGTCTCGCCGATGTGCCAATACTCGGCCGAGAACGGCACCGTCGGCGATTGGCATTTGGTCCATCTCGGCGGCCGCGCTATCGGCGGCGCCGGCCTGGTGATGGCCGAGATGACGGCGATCGCGGCCGATGCCCGCATCACGCCGGGCTGCGCCGGCGTCTATGCGCCGGGCCACATCGCCGCCTGGAAGCGGGTGGTCGATTTCGTCCATGCCAGCAGCCGCGCCAAGATCGGTCTTCAGCTCGGCCATGCCGGCCGCAAGGGCGCCACCTGTTTGCCCTGGGCCGGCGGCTACGATCGGCCGCTGCCCGAAGGCGCCTGGCCGATCCTCTCGGCCTCGGCCCTGCCCTATCGCCCCGACAGCCGGACGCCCAAGGCGATGGACGAGGCCGACATGGCGCGCGTTGCCGGAGAATACGCCGTCGCTGCGGGCCGCGCGCTCGAAGCCGGATTCGATCTGCTCGAAATCCATATGGCGCATGGCTATCTGCTGGCTTCGTTCATTTCGCCGTTGACCAACCGCCGCAACGACGGCTATGGCGGCGACGTCGAAGGGCGGATGCGGTTCCCTCTGCGCGTGTTCGACGCGGTACGCGCCGCCTGGCCCAAGGATCGGCCGATCTCGGTGCGCATCAGCGCCACCGACTGGGTCGAGGACGGCGGCCTGAGCGAAGACGATTCCCTGGCGGTGGCGCGGCTGCTGAAACAGCACGGCTGCGATCTGATCGACGTCTCGGCCGGCCAGACCGTGGCCGAGTCGAAGCCGGTCTATGGCCGCATGTTCCAGACCCCGTTCTCGGACCGCATCCGCAACCAGGCCGGCATTGCCACCATGGCAGTCGGCGCCATCACCACCGCCGATCAGGTCAACACCATCGTCGCCTCGGGCCGGGCGGATCTGGCGGCGCTGGCGCGGCCGCACCTGGCGGATCCCTATTTCACGCTTCACGCGGCCGCCCAGTATGGCCACAAGGGAGCGGTCTGGCCCAGGCAGTACGAAGCCGGCGGCGAGCAGGCGCAGGCGCTGGCGGCGCGGGAACGGGCCGAACTCGAGGAGCTGCGCCGCGCCGCCCGCGCGACATCGCGTCCAAAAACGGGGGAATAGCTAGCCGAGTATCACTTCGCCGCGCCAGCGGCGCCGCAACGCCAGGGCGGCGAGGCCGCCGGCGGCCGACATCGCCGCCATCAGCAGGAAAGCGGCCGCGCCGTGATGGCTGTAGACGAAGCCCGCCACCGCCATGGCCACGCCCATGCCGATGGCTTGCGGCAAAGCCGCATAGACGCCCTGGGCCGAGCCCGAGTCCTCGGGCGCGATCGCCTTGACCAGGAACATCATCGCCCCCAGATGCGCCAAGCCGAAAGTCGCGCCATGGAGAGCCTGCAGCAGCACCAGCCCGGGCAACGCCGTCACCTCGGCCAGGCCGATCCAGCGCACCACCCCGCCCGCGCCCGCCAGCGCCATCAGCGCCAAAGGCGAAATCCGCGGCGTGACCCTGCTGGCGAACAGGAACAGCGTCACCTCGCACGCCACGCCTACGCCCCATAGGATTCCGATGGTGGTCTTGTCGTGCCCGGCGTCGAGCCAATGCAAGGTCGAAAAACCGTAAAGCGCGGCATGGCTGCCATGCAGCATCCAGGCCGCGAACACGAACAGCAGAAAGCGCGGGTTGGCGATCAGCGCCAAGAGGCGCCGACGACGACCGGGCGCCGGCGGCACGCGCACATCCGGCAGCAGGAAGGTCGTCCCCACCAGCGCGGCGAGCATGACCAGCGCCATCGCCAGCACCCATTCGCCCGACAGGCCCTCCAGCAGCCATCCCGCCGCCAGCGCCGCCACGATGAAGGCGATCGAGCCGACCCCGCGCAGCCGGCCGTAATCGACACCTCGGGCGCGGACCGCCAGCAGCGCCGCCGACTCGCCGAGCGAATACATCGGCGACAGCGCGCAGGCCGTCAGCAGCGCGACCGCAAGGCAGCTCCAGAACCCGATGGTGGGATAGAACAGGGCGTGGGTCAGTAGCGCGGCAATGCCGAGCGCGATCAGCGGCCGGCGCCGCTCGCCGATGCGATCGGCCAGCATGCCGACGCCGACATGGGCGAAGGTGCGGATCGCCATGGCCGAGGCCAGGATCAGCCCGATCTCGGCCTCGTCGCGCCCCCGCCCCTTCATCCAAGTCGGCCAAAACGGCAAGAGAATGCCGCCGATCGCGAACAGGGCGACGAAGAACAGTCCATAGCGCAGAAGCGGCGAAGACAGGACAGGCACGGCGCCAGAGCCATAGCGAATTCCGCCGCGTCACGGAAGGAAAGACTATCATCGGAGCGAGTCGAATTTTGAGGGAGCGCAATTCCATGGTCCTGCCGATCACGTCGCTTTATGCCGGGTTGTTGGGAGCGCTGCTGGTGGGGCTGGCGGCGTTGGTGTCGCGCCAGCGCCTCAAGGGACGGCCCACCGACGAGACGTCGAACGACGCCCTCAACCGCGCCGTCCGTGTCCATGGCAACGCCACGGAATACGTCCCGATCGCGCTGATTCTGCTTGGCCTGCTCGAGGCCAACGGCGCGCCCGCCGACTGGCTGCATGTCCTGGGCGGAGGCTTGTTCCTTGCCCGCATTGGCCATGCCTGGGGCCTCAGCCGCCATTCCGGCCGCTCGCCCGGACGGTTCGTGGGCACCGTGGTCACGTGGTCGGCGATCCTGTTCGCGGCGCTGTGGCTGATCCAGCTGGCCTGGCCGTGACTTGCCTTCGGCACGGCATTCTGGTCAGATGATATTTAACCAGGAGGTAAAATATGACCTTGACCGTGATCCCGATCTACGCCGCGCTGTGCGGGCTGCTGATGACCTGGCTCGCCATCAACGTCGTGCGCAAGCGCGCCGGCACCAAGATCCTGTTCGGCGACGGCGGCAACATCGAAGTGACCGGCGCGGTGCGCGCGCACGGCAACACCGCCGAATACGTCCCCATCGCCCTGATCCTGCTGGCGATGCTGGAATTGGCCAAGGTCGAGGCGATGTGGCTGCACATCATGGGAGCGGCGCTGGTGCTGTCGCGGGCCTATTACTCGGTCGGGCTCGGGCGGCTGGACCGACCCTCGAACGGACGCCTGGTCGGCACCACGGTGACCTGGATCGTCACGGTGGTGGCGGCGCTGTGGCTATTGTGGATCGCGGCGCGTTGAACGCAGCAGGGTCAAGGCCGGCGGCAAGGCAAGGCCGACCAGCACCAGGATCCACAGCCAGGCTTGATGGTTGAGGGCGCCCTCGCGGACGCGGATGGTCAGCGCCGAGACCAGCAGCACCGCGACCAGGCCACCCTCGATCCATAGCGCGCGACCGCGGAGCGCCGGCGGTCGCGTGCGGCCCCCGAAAATCCAACCCAGCAGCAGGACCAGAGGAACTCCGAAAGCCGCGACCAGGAAGTCGAAGCTGGGCATGTCGCGATAGCGCGGCGCGATGGCAAGGCCGAGCGCGAGCGCGGCGCCCGCGAACAGCGACGCGGCGTGGGCCAGCTCGGCCCAGCTGATCGCGGTCATGGCGCGTCCGCGCCAGGCGGCCTCGACCGTCGCCAGGCCGAATTCCGGTGCGCGTTCCGCCAGCACCGCGCGCAGATGAATCAACAGCCCCGCCGCCAACCCGGCCTGCAATGCGACCTTGGCCAGGCTCCACAGCGTCTGCCACCAGGTAAAGCTATGGGCCAGCCCGGTAAAGGCCGCGGCCACGATCGCCGCTGCCGCCGCCTGAGCCAGGCCAGCCCAGGTCAATACCCGCCACCACGACAACTCGGGCGCCGCGCCCAGCAACCGCCACAACATCAGCCCGGCCAACGCCACCGCCAGCGCCGCCTCCAGCCACCAGCCTGGATTTTCGACCACGGCGCCCGACAGCGAGAACTTCCGCTTGCGATCGACGTCGAACAGGCCCCAGGCGCCGCCGACCGAGCCTTCGAGCCGCGCCTTCCAGGTCTGATCGAAGGCCTCGATCAGGTTGTAGTCGATGCCTTCGGCCCGGGCCAAGGCGAGGAAATCGGTCAAGTGCCGCGCGGCGTTGAACCGCGAGGGCACGGCATCGGCCCGCGCCCGGCCGGTGCTGGGCCAGCCGACTTCGCCGACCAGGATCGGCTTGTCGGGAAAGGTCTCGCGGATCTTGCGATAGCCGTGCAGCACCGGATGCATGGCGCGGGTGACGCCGTGCGGATCGTCCTCCCAATAGGGCAAGAGATGGATGGTGATGAAGTCGACATGCTTGGCCATTTCGGGGTGGCGCAGCCAGAACTCCCACACCTCGGCATAGGACACCGGCTGCTTGATCGCCCGCCGCACGCGGTCGATATAGGCGCCAAGTTCGGCCGGGGTCAGTTCCTTGCGCAGCAGCACCTCGTTGCCGACGATGACGCGCTTGATCACGTCGCGATAGGCGTTGGCGGCGCGGATCAGCGCCGCGACCTCGCGTTCGTTGTTGTCCTTCTTCTTCGACAGCCAGGCGGAATGAATCACCTCGAAGCCGTATTTGCGCGCCAAGCCCGGCACCACGTCGACGCCCTCGATCGAAGTGTAGGTGCGCAGGCCACGGGTCACGCCGACCATCAGCTTGACGTCGGCCTCGACCTCGGGCGGACTCGGAAACACCTTGGTCAGGGGGCTGTGGCCCTCGCCGAAGGGCGCGAAGGACAGGCTGGCCACCGGGCCCTCGAAAGGCTGCGGAATCGGCTGCGGGCGGTTGGGCAGCCACCACAACCCGATCGTCGCCAGCGCGACCAGCAGGCAGCCGAGGCCGAGCACCAGCCGCCGCGCCAGACCGTCACGCACGCGTTAGGCCTTCAGGATGGATTCAGTCGTCGCCCGGGGCCGGCGCCGCGGTCAGCGCGCGCGCGGGCGCCGGAGCCGGTACCGGCGCCGCCACCTTCGCCAATTGCGGCAGGGCCGAGACCAGCGAGGTGAACACCGAGGCGGCATAGGGCACCGCCTGGATCGCCAGCACCGTGGCCCAGATGCGCGCCTCGCCGTCCATCATGCCGCGCGTCGCCAACACGCCGACGATGCCCATCAGCAACAGGCCGAGCAGGATCGCCTCGTCGCGCGCCGCGACCAGGGCGCGCAGCACCGCCGGCCGGTCGCCGCCCTTGGGCGTGCGGATGAAAGGCTTGCCGTCGGTCAGCAGCCCGTCGACCACGGCCAATCCCACGACATGCGCCAGCGACATGCCGGCGATGGCGGCACCGACGCGCTGCTGCGGGCTGCAGGGCACGCGTGCCTGATAGAGCCACAGCGTCTGCATCAGCTTGAATGCGAACATGCCGATGGTCGGCACGACGAAGATCGCCAGCGGAAACTCGAAATATTTGGGAGCAGCCACCAGGCCCACGGTCCACAACAGCGACGCCGCGACAAAGAACAGGTTCAAGGCATCGGCGAACCAAGGCGACCAGCCGGCGACGAACTGGAATTTCTGGGCCGCGGTCAGGCGGTTGTCGGCGCCGGGCAGCAACTGCCGCCAATGGCCCTTGAGGATCTGCATCGCGCCATAGGCCCAGCGGAAGCGCTGGCGCTTGTAGCCTTCCCAATTGTCGGGCACCAGCCCGCGCCCCAACGTCTCGGGCGAATAGACCGAGCGCCAGCCGCGCTCCATCAACCGCAGCCCAAGCTCGGAATCCTCGCAGATGCACCATTCCGACCAGCCGCCGGCATCGGCCAGGGCCTCGCGCCGGATCAGGGTCATGGTGCCGTGCTGGATGATGGCGTCGTATTCGTTGCGCTGGACCATGCCGCCGTGGAAAAAGCCGGCATATTCCCAATTGCTCATTTCGCGATAGGCATCGCCCTGCCAGTCGCGATGGTCCTGCGGCGACTGCACGAAGCCGACCTTGGGATCGAGCGTGAAATAGGGCGCCATGGCGCGCAGCCAGCGCGGCTCGACGACGTAATCCGAGTCGATCACTCCGATCACCGCGGCGTCGGGCGCGGTGTGGCGCAGCGCCACGTTGAGCGCCCCGGCCTTGAAGCCCTTGAGGCTGTCGAAATGCAGGAACTTGAAGCGCGGACCCAGCTGCGCGCACTGCGCCTCGACCGGACGCCACACCGCCGGGTCCTTGGTGTTGTTGTCGATGACGATGACCTCGAAATCGGGATAGTCGAGGCGCGCCAGCGAATCCAGCGTCGCCGCCACCATCGCCGGCGGCTCGTTGCAGATCGGCAGGTGGATCGAGACCTTGGGCAGGACCACGCCCGCGGGCGGGCGGACGAAGGGCTTGAACGACCGCCGCCAGCGCCGGGTGAACAAGATCTCGGCCAGGGCGAAGCCTTCGCTCAGCAGCAAGGCGATCACCAGCATCTGCGCCGTCAGCAGCACGCCCCATACGATCCAGGTGGCCAACGTCATGTATTTCATCGCCCCGATCATCGCCGTCCACACCAGCGCGGTGGTGACGATCTGAATCAGCACGGCGAAGAACAGGTGGCCCGAGCGGCCGAGATGGGTCGCACGCCGCATCAACACCAGGATCGGCAGCAGCGACAACAGGCTAGCCGCCGCGGCATAGATCGCCCAGTTGGGACGATCCAGCACCGAGCCCGAGAACGAGAATTTGAGGTCGCGGTCGGCGCCCCAGATGCCCCAATAGGCGCCGGTCAGGCCTTCGATCTGGTATTTCCAGGGCTGATCGAAGGCTTCGATGACGTAGTAGTCGAGATTGTGCGCCTGGGCCGCGGCCAGGAACTCGCGGATCACCCGCGCCTGGTTGGTGCGGTTGGTGCGCGAGGCGCCGATGTTGCGGCCGTCCGAAGGCCAGCCGACCTCGCCGATGGTGACGTGCTTGTCGGGATAGGCCTCTTTGACTTCGCGATAGCGCCGCAGCACGTAGTCGACGGCGATTTCGGGCGCGATGCCCTCCCAGTAGGGCAGGACGTGGATCGAGATGTAGTCGACTTCCTTGGCCAGTTCGGGATTGGCCAGCCAGACGTCCCAGGTCTCGGCGGTCGAGACCGGCTGCTTGACCTTGCCGCGGACATGGCGGAGATGACCGATCATCTCCTTGACCGTGACGTCGGCGCGCATGATCGACTCGTTGCCGACCACGACCCGCCGCACGTTCTTGTTGTTGCGCGCCATCTTGATCAGCCCGGCGATCTCGGCGCGGTTGTTGTCGATGCGCTTGTCGAGCCAGGCGCCGGCGGTGACCTGGATGCCGTATTTGTCGGCGATGCGCGGCAATTCCTGCAGATTCTCGAGCGAGCTGTAGAGCCGCACCGCCGCCACCTTGCCCTGGAGGAAGCGCATGTCGCGCTCGAAATCCTCGGGCGCCGGGAAGCGCTCGGCGATCGGGTCCTGGTCCTTCTGATAGGGGCTGAGCGAGACGCCCTTGACGACGCCGGTATAGGGCACGAAATCGCGCGGACGATTCATCCCCGCCCAGAACGCCAAATTGGCGAGCATGACGACGGCAAGGATCAGCCAACTGCTACGACCAAGTGTCAGTTCGCGCATGATGCCGACTTAACGTCCTCGACCTCGTTCTTGTCCTTCACAAACCCGTGTCGTGCGACAACCGCCGCGATCCGCCGACGCGTCTCCGCGCCGTCGCTCGGGCATCCCATTCTTGGTTGATCGATCGGGCCGTTCAGCCCGGCAACGCGACGGATTCGCTCCGCGACTTTATTCCTGGCCCCGGGCCGCCGCAGCGGTCCAGGACCGCAGGGTTATATTGGAGCAAATACAGGCTTGTCCAGCGGATTGTGCAGTGCAGCAAAAATATTTTTGAGGTTATTTCAAGTCGATGAAATCGACCTTGACCTCAAGGCTATGCTTGCCGCCGCCGACCAGCACCCCTTGGATCGGGGCGATATCAGAATAATCTCTTCCGTAACAAAGGGTTACGTGGCCTTGCCCGGCTCGACAGCGATTGGTCGGATCGATTTCCAGCCAACCTTGGCCGGGGACGTAGACCGCAACCCAGGCGTGGCTGGCATCAGCCCCCGACAGCCCGGGACCGGGATGCAAATAACCGCTGACATAGCGTGCCGCAAAACCGAGGCCGCGCAGACCGGCAATGACCAGATGGGCGAAGTCCTGGCACACCCCCTGCCGACGCGCCAACACTTCGCCGACCGTGGTGGCGACATGGGTCGTTCCCGGAGCATAGGCGAAGTCGGCGTGAACCCGCGCCAGCAGATCGTCCAGTGCCTCGCCCAGCGGCCGGTCGGCGATGAAGCTATGGCGAACGTAATCGACGATCGCGGCGTGTCGCGGCGCCAACCGGGAATCGAGCCGGAACTCGCCGCAGGCCAGCCGTGCCGAATCGATCGCGCCCTCATGCCAAGCGACGGCCGATTCCCACGTCATTTCGGCCGCAACTTCGGGACGATCGCCGACTTCGACCTCGAGCGTCGTCGTCACCGTCAGATGATCGTGCGGCTCGATCTGCAGCGCGTAATCGATCGGATTGCCGAAATAGTCCTGATGGATACGACGCTGCGACGGCTTGGGATCGATCGCCAGCTCGCCGTGTCGCAAGTTCTGGTGCGGCAAGGGCCGCGGCCGCAAGCGCAGCAGATGATGGCCGGAGGCCACCGGCTCGCCATAGCGATAGCGGCTGAGATGGCGGATGCGGCTATGCATGCGCCCGCCGCTCCTGCGCCAAATGCGTCGCCGGCAGGGCCTGGACGAAGTAGCGGCGCGACAACGCGTCCGACAATGCCGCCAGCTCGGCACCCACCCTTTGGAGGAACTCGGTCAGCCCGGTGCGTACTCCCTGTGCATCGGCCCGGCCCAACGCCACCAAGTCGACCTCGGCCAAGATGCGTTCGAGCGCCCGCAGCGCCCGGCGCACCGGCCCCGGCCGACGCGAGCGGCCGAAGCGCGCCAGCGCCTGGACATGCTCGGCGATCGCCGCCACGTCGCGCGCCAGCGAATTCGCCGCACCGTCGTCGACCAGCGACAGATGCAAGAGCGGGGCGATCTGCGGCGTGCCCAGATAGCGTGCGCGATAGGGCGTTCGTGCCTGGTCGAGTTCGAGGATCAGTTCCAGCGCCTCGATCTCGGCCGCGATCCGTCGGCCGAGCAACGTCGCCAGGCGGTCGCAGCCGGCCTGGGCGTGCTCGATCCGCCGCCCGAGATCGAAGAACCGAGCGCCGCCGTCGGACCCGACTTCGGCCACGATCGCCGACGCCAACCCGTCCAGCGCCACGACCAAGGCCGCCGCATTCTCGCCGCCCTCGAGCGCGCCGTGCGGCGCGCCTCGGCGATCCAGGTCTTCGACACGGCGCGCCAATGCCCATGCAGCGGGGCTGAGGCGATTGCGGACGTAGCGCACCAGCCGCCGCACCGCTGCCAGGGCGGTCGCGGGATCGACGCTCGGCTCGACGTAAGCCGCCAGCACCGCCGCCTCGATCGCGGCGCGATCGCGCTCGACCCCGAGCCAACCTCGACGCGCCATCGCCCGCGCCACCGGCTCGATCCAGTTCGCATCGGCCCGAGCCGCCGCCCGCGCCAGCGCCGCCTGCGCCAGACGCAGCGCCGCGGTGGCGCGTTCGACATAGCGTCCTAGCCAAAACAGATTGTCGGCCGCGCGGCTTGGCAGATCGTCACCCGTCGCCAAGGTCACGATATCGCCCGCCGGGCTGTCGGCCTCGACCCCGGCATCGTCGGGATCGCGCCCGACGATCCAGCAATCCTTGGTCACGCCGCCACGCTGCAGGCTGACTCGCTCGACCTCGCCGTCCGGCGCCGTCCGCACGAACCCGCCCGGCATGACCTGGTATCCGGTGGGCGTGCGGGCCACGAACATGCGCAGCACCATGGGTCGCGGCTCGTAGCCGGCGGCCAGGGTGGTCGGCATGTGCGACAGCGTCACGCCAGGGGGCGCGGTCGGCACCGCCAGTTCTTCGCCTCGCCAGGCGCGCGCTATGCCGGGCAAGGCTGCGGCGATCGCCTTATTTTCGGCCAACGCCGCGCCCAGCGCATTGGCCATCACCAGCCTGCCGCTGCGCAGCACCTCGACTAGGCCGGGCACGCCCAAGGCGGAATCCGGACGCAGCTCCAGCGGATCGCAAAACGCGGCATCGACCCGTCGCATGACGACGTCGATCCGTTCGAGACCGCTTGCGGTCTTCAGCCACAACGCGTCCTCGCGCGCGATCAAATCGCTGCCTTCGACCAGGTTGATGCCCAATTGCCGGGCCAGGAAGGCGTGCTCGAAATAAGTCTCGTTGAACGGCCCCGGCGTCCACAGCACGATGCGGGGCCGATCGGTCCAGGCCGCCAGCCGGCCAATGCCTTCGCGATAGGCGGCGTAGAACCCGCCCAAGCGCCTGACTTCAAGGGTCCGCATGATCTCCGGCCAGGCGCGCCTGAGCACGATGCGGTTTTCGAGCGCATATCCCGCCCCCGAAGGCGCCTGGGTCCGGTCGGCCACCACCGTCCAGCGACCTTCGCCGTCGCGCGCCAAATCGGCCGCGTAAAAATGGATATGGATGCCTTCGACCAGCGGCGTCCCGGCCATGGGCCGCAGAAAGGCCGGATCCGACCAGATCGCCTCGGCTGGGACCATCCCGCTGTCGAGCAGTTTCCGTGGCCCATAGAGATCGGCCAGCACGGCGTTGAGCAGTTCGACCCGCTGCGCGAGGCCGCGCCGCAAGGTCTCCCATTCCGGCCCCGGCAGGATCAAAGGCAGGGCATCGAACGGCCATGGCCGATCGAGACCGCCGGGCTCGCCATAGAGGTTGAAAGTCACGCCATGCTCGAGCAGCAGGCGATCGATCACCGTCCGGCGGCGCTCGAGACCTTCGGCACCCATAGCATCGAGCGTGCGAACCAGATCCTGCCAATGCGGGCGGATAGAGCTATCTTTTTGACATAGCTCATCAAATTCGGATCGCGCGCAAACGTAATCGGCCAATCTCTGCATTGGTTTCCGTTTTGACCCGAGCCCCCGGAATCGGTGCCAGCTTACCCCATTTGACCTAATTGAACGCATCCGGGCTGGCGAATCGGACGCTTGGCTGTTAATCTAGGGCTTGTCGCGGGGGCAAGGGCGACGGCGTCGGAACCAGCAAGGCCAAGATCGAGGCAACTCCCATGATTTACCGCAAGCTTACTCTATCGGCGGCATTGGTCGCCTTTGCCGGAACGGCCTTTGCGGCCGACCAGGGGCTCTATATCGGCGCGGGCTTCGGCTACAACAAGCCGCGCGACGAGAACTTCTCCGGCGCCGGCACCGCGGGCGGCAGCGACAAAGTCAGCTACGATCGCGGCTGGGTGGGCATGCTGAACCTGGGCCATGCCTATGGCAACGGCTTCCGCAGCGAAGTCGAACTGTCCCAGCGCAACAACGGTTCGGACAAGGTCAATGGCCAGGGCGGCAGCGGCGACACCATCGCCCGCGCCCTGATGCTGAACGGCATCTACGACATCAGCCTGGGCTCGTCCTTCGTGCCCTATGTCGGTTTGGGCCTCGGCTATGCTTCGGTCAAGGCCGACAATCTCGGCACCTTCAACGGTACCCGCACCGTCAACGACAGCGACCGCTCCTTGGCCTTCCAGGGCATTCTCGGCGTCGGCTTCGAGGTCTCCGACAATCTGCGGCTGGGCCTCGATTACCGCTATTTCGGCACCCGCGAGCTCGATTTGAAGAATTCGGCCGGCGGCGGCGTCGACGCCGACTACCGGACGCATTCGGTGATGGCCAGCTTGCGCTACCTGTTCACCCCGGCGCGGATGGCGGCAGCCCCTGCGCCGATGGCGGC
>VGDZ01000032.1 GCA_016869515.1 Alphaproteobacteria bacterium
CAGCACCACCGCCAGCCGCGCCACCGCCAGCCGCGCCGCCGCTAGCGCCACCAGCGGTGCCACTGCCCGTCTGGGTCTGCGCGAAGGCCACGCTCGGCGCAACCGCGAGCGCGATCACCAAGCCGGTCACCGTCAGAGCTTTCTTGAACATGTAAAAAACCCTCCGATTGATCTCTTCCGAGATACTAGCCAGAAACCATTTGGTCTTCAATCCCCAACTCGAACCGTAGCCATACGGCCCTCCCGCTCGAACCCGGGGCTTGAGCACCATCCCCGCAACGCTAATGGATAGTCGGTACCGCTTCAAGCCGTGCTTCGCACCCGCCTTCGCTAAACTGGCTCCTTGTTGCAATTGCGCCACAGGCTAGGAATCGGCAAGGCTTGCACAGGCTACCCAGATTTCCGGTCGTCCCGCAGCCAGGCGGATCGCCGCCGCCCTTGCCGCGCCGCCGCTTTGGAACAGGCCGAAACAGGTCGCACCACTGCCCGCCATGCGGGCGAGCACGCACCCCTCGAAAGCGGCCAATTCCGCCAGAATCCGGCCGATTTCGGGACGCAGTCGAGTGGCGGATTCGGTCAGATCGTTGCGCTGGCGGCCGAGCCATTCGATCCGGCCCGCGCTGCCGGGCGGCATTTGCCCTGCGCCCGAACCGAAGCGGCCGATTCTTGCGGCGAAGACCGCCTTGGTCTCGAGCGGAGTCAAGGGATTGATCAAGACCGCAGGCCAATGCGGCAAAGCGCCGATCGGCGTCAGGCGCTCGCCGATTCCGCCGACTCGGACCGGCCGGCCGAACAGACAGGCCGGCAGGTCGGCCCCCAATTCCAACCCCAGCGCGGCGAGGCGTTCGGCGCTCCAGTCGATCCGCCATAGCCGGCACAAGAGGCGCAGCGTCGCCGCGGCATCGGCCGAGCCACCGCCCAGCCCCGAGGCCGGCGGCAGGACCTTGGTCAAGCGCAACGCAGCGCCGCGCTTGACGCCCGCCTGCCTCCGCAGCGCCGCCGCCGCCTTGAGCACGAGGTTGCGCTCGTCGCCCGGAACCGAGGCGCCGAACGGGCCGTCGCATTCCAGGCTCAGCCCCTCGGCCTCCCTCGCCGCCACCCGATCGCCCAGGTCGAGGAAGGCGACCAGGCTGTCGAGTTCGTGATAACCGTCGGCGCGCCGACCAAGCACATGCAGGAAGAGATTGAGCTTGGCGGGCGCGAGGACGGAAAGCGCGCCGTCAACTGCCGACATGGACGCGCTTGGGATCGCGCAGGCCCTCGCGCAGCTTGCGTTCGATCTCCCGCGCCAGGTCGGCCTCGGGCGACAGCGTCAGCGCCCGGCGCCATTGGAACTCGGCCTCGGCCCGGCGGCCGACCATCCACAGCGCATCGCCGAGATGGTCGTTGATCACGGCATCGCCCGGCACCAGCGTGGTGGCGCGGTCGAGATGCGTCACCGCCGCCTCGTAGCGCCCGAGCCGGAACATCACCCAGCCGAGCGAATCGACGATGTGCCCCGACATCGGCCGCAGCGCGACCGCCTTTTCGATCATGGCCTGGGCGCGCTCCAGGTTCTCGCCCATCTCGACCCAGGAATATCCCAGATAGTTGAGCACATCCGGCTCCTCGGGCTGCAGCTCGAGCGCCTTGAGGAAATCGGCCTCGGCCTCGGGCCAGCGCTTGGCGCGCTCGAGCGCGATGCCGCGGGCATAGTGCAGGCGCCAATGCCGCCGCTCGGCCGCGGGCAGCCGCGCCAGCGCCTGGCCATAGGCCGCGATCGCGTCCGCCCAGCGCGAGCGCCGCCGCATCAGATCGCCCAGCAGCGAGGCGGCGTCGGTGCGCATCGGTTCCTCGGCCGCCATGCGCCCGAGCAGCGCCGCCGCATCGCCCACCCGATCCAGCCGGTCAAGCAGCTGCGCCACGCGCAGCCGCGAGGACCAGCCATAGGCCGAGCCCGCCGGCACTGCCTCGAGCGCCGCCAGCGAGTCCTCGATCCGTCCCTGGGATTCGAAAAGATCGCCCAACAGGCTGCGCGCGCCGGCGTGTTCGGGAACCAGCCACAGCGCCACCCGCACCGCCGCGTCCGACACTTCGCGCGTGCGCGGATCGAACATCGCCGCCGCCAAGTAGTAGTAGGCCTCGGCCAGGCCGGCGACGGCGTCCGCCACCACCGGCGGCGGCGCGACGCCCCGTTCGGCGCGGCGCAGCAGGTAGACGGCGTCGGGCGATTCGCCGCTGGAAGCCACGAAGCCGCGATAGAGCGCCAGCGCCTCTTCCTGCCGCCCTTGGCGTTCGTAGAATCCGCCCAGCGCCTCGATCGCGCGCACCGGTCCCGAGCGGTCGGCCGGAATCACCGAGCGGTAATTGGCCTCGGCCGCCTGCGGCCGCCGCGCCAATTCGTTCATCAGCCCGGCATGAAAGGCGCGCTGCCCGGCCAGCACCCCCGAATCCGGCAGATCGGCCAGCGCCCCCAGCGCGCCGTCGACGTCCTCGAGCGCGAAGCGCGTCCACGCCAGCACCAGCGCGCGATGCTGGGCGCCGGCCTCGCTCGCCGCCGCCGCGCCCACCCGGCGCAACGCCTCGACCGGCTTGCCGGCCTTGTGCGCCGCCGCCGCCAGCAGCAGATTGGCCGCGCCATGGCGGGGGTTGACGCTGACCACCCGCTGCGCCACCGCCAGCGCGTCGTCGATGCGTCCGTCGGCCATGTAGATCGCCAGGCCCCGCTGCAGAATGGCGGGGTCGTTGCCCGCCTCGCTCAGCGTGCGCGTGAAATAGGTCGCCGCGGCGCGCGTATCGCCTTGAGCGCGGGCGAAGCGGCCGGCGAGGAAGCCGCCGGCGGCGCTGGCCGCCTCGTGGCCTTCGTCGGCGGCGTCGAGATCGCTTTCCTGGGCGAGATCGCCGGCGCCGAGGCAGCCGCCCAACATCCCGCCGAGGGCCAGCGCCGCCGCCCATGTCCTGATTGTCCGCGTCATGGTCACATGTTCGGATAGTTGGGACCGCCGCCGCCTTCGGGCACCACCCAGGTGATGTTCTGGGTCGGATCCTTGATGTCGCAGGTCTTGCAGTGGACGCAGTTCTGGGCGTTGATCTGCAGGCGGGGATTGGCGCCGGCGGCGTCGCGCACGATCTCGTAGACCCCGGCCGGGCAGTAGCGCTGCTCGGGCGCGTCGTAATCGGCCAGGTTGATCGCGATCGGCGTCGCCGGATCCTTCAGCCGAAGGTGGACCGGCTGGTCCTCCTCGTGGTTGGTCGAGGACAGGAACACCGAGGACAGCCGATCGAAGCTGATCTTGCCGTCGGGCTTGGGATAGGCGATCGGCGCGCAGTCCCGCGCCGGCCGCAGGCCGACATGGTCGGGCTTGAGCCCGAAGGTCCAGGGAATCAGGAAACCGAAGCCGAGCGATTGCAGCCACATCTCGACCCCGCCGTAAATCGAGCCCGGCCACATGCCCCATTTCAGCGCCGGCTTGACGTTGCGCACCGCCCGCAGATCGTCGCGAATCCAGGATTCGTCGACCGCGTCCTGGTACTCGATCATGGCCTCGCGCCCCTCGCCGCCCGCGCGTAGGCGCGCGAACGCGGCTTCGGCCGCCAGCATGCCCGACTTCATGGCGTTGTGGGTGCCCTTGATGCGCGGCAGGTTGACGAAGCCGGCGGCGCAGCCGATCAGGCAGCCGCCGGCGAAGGCCAAGCGCGGCACCGCCTGCCAGCCGCCCTCGTTGATGGCGCGCGCGCCATAGGCCAGGCGCTTGCCGCCCTCGAAGGTCGGGCGAATCAGGGGATGGGTCTTGAAGCGCTGGAATTCCTCGAACGGCGACAGATGCGGATTGGCGTAGTCGAGATGGACCACGAAGCCGACCGCGACCTGGTTGGCGTCGAGGTGATAGAGGAAGGCGCCGCCGCCGGTGTCGTTGTCCAAGGGCCAGCCTTGGCTGTGCAGCACCAGGCCGGGCTTGGCTTTGGCGGGTTCGATCTCCCACAGCTCCTTGAGGCCGATGCCGTATTTCTGCGGCTGGCGGCCGCGGCGCAGATCGAAGCGGTCGATCAGCTGCTTGGACAGCGAGCCGCGCGCGCCCTCGGCAAAGAAGGTGTATTTGCCGTGCAGCTCGACGCCGGGGGTATGCCCGGCCTTGGGCTGGCCGTCGCGGCCGATGCCCATGTCGCCGGTGGCGACGCCCTTGACCGCGCCGTCGTCGTGGAACAGCACCTCGGCCGCGGCGAAGCCGGGATAGATCTCGACCCCCAGTTCCTCGGCCTGCTTGGCCAGCCAGCGGCAGACATTGCCCAGGCTGACGATGTAGCAGCCGCGATTCGACATCAGCGGCGGCAGAAAGAGATGCGGAACTTCGAAGCCGCCGCTTTCGGTCAGAATCAGATGCCGGTTGTCGGTCACTTCGACCGCGATCGGAGCGCCCATCTGGCGCCAATCCGGCAGCAATTCGTCCAACGCCTTGGGATCGATCACCGCGCCCGACAAAATATGCGCGCCGATCTCGGAGCCCTTTTCGATCACGCAGACCGAGATCTCGGCTTGGTGCTTCTTGGCCAGTTGGCGCAGGCGGATCGCCGCCGCCAGCCCGGCCGGGCCGCCGCCGACGATCACCACGTCATAGGACATCACATCGCGCGCCATGGTCCCTATCCCTCACCCGACCGCCGGTTGCCAAATTGACACGGGCGGGCCCGCAATTCCACTCCGGCCGGCTGTTGCGGCACCGTTGCGGCGCGCAAAACCGCGCCATGGGGCAGGTTCGCGCCCGATCGGCGCGCGGCGGGTAGCCAGTGGCGCGCATCCGAGCCGCAAATGCGCGCAAATGCGCGCAAATGGCCAATTTTTAACTAGTCTTGTCTTTGATATCATTACGGAATCACCCATTGATCCCAGCCAAAGCGCCAAATTGGCCCCGGCCGGCGTTAACCTTTCCGACGGGAAACGGGGTGTCAGAAAAGGGGCTTGCGGCGACATTGGCGGTTTTCGGTGCATCCTGTACATATAGCGAATATTACGCGAAAAAACAAGTACGAATACCGATTGCCGCTGTAACTATCTGGTAGTACCATGGAATGAGTTTGCTACCGGTTTCGTTGTCTTGGCGAGAGGGGCGGCATGCGCGCGATCGGCTTGCTGGGCATGATGTTGGTATGGGCTTCGATCGCCCCCGTCAGCCTTGCCCAGATGCCGATCAATTCCGACGCCATCGCCATCGTCATCGGCAACCGGACCTACAAGCATCCGCGCGTGCCGGCGGTCGACTACGCCCACAACGATGCCGAAGCGATGCGGCGATTCGTGGTCGAGGTGCTGGGCTATCGCGAAGGCAATGTCGTGGTGCTGAAGGACGCCAGCCAAGCCGAGATGATCTCGGCCTTCGGCAGCGCCGAGGATCACCAGGGCCATGCCTATCGGCTGGTGCGGCCCAAGCGGTCGGACTTGACGGTGTTCTTTTCCGGCCATGGCGTGCCGGGCCGGGCGGGCGGCGGCTATCTGCTGCCCAGCGATGCCGACCCGGCCACGGCCGAACTCAACGGCTATGCCTTGCGCACGCTGTTCGCCAACCTGGCCAAGCTCGAGGCGCGCTCGGTGACGATCCTGATCGATGCCTGTTTCTCGGGCGATTCGCCCAAGGGCCGGCTGATCGAATCCGCCAGCCCGGTCTTTGTCCGCGGCGCCTTGCCGGCGGCGGCTTCGGGCCTGACGGTACTGACCGCGGCCCAGTCCGATCAACTGGCAAGCTGGGATCACGATGCGCGCCATGGCCTGTTCACCCAGCATGTGCTGGAGGGGCTGTACGGCGCCGCCGATGCCGACCAAGACGGCCACGTCACCGCGGTCGAGTTGAAGGCCTATCTCGACGAGGAAATGACCTATGCCGCGCGGCGGCGGTTCAACCGCCAGCAGCATCCCAGCCTGTTGGGCGACGAGAACCGGGTGCTGGCCAGTTTTCCCGCCGGCCGGCCGCCGCCGCGGCCCTATCTGATTCCGCCGACGCCGGCGCCCGCCCCGGCAATGGCGCTGGCGCCGGTCCCGCGCGCGACCGGCCCGCAAGCGGCGGTGGGATCGCTGGCGCCGCCGCAAGCGCCGCGATCCTTCCGCGACTGCGCGGATTGTCCCGAGATGATCCGAATCCCGTCCGGCAGTTTCGTCATGGGCTCGCCGCCCGACGAACCCGGCCGCTACGACGAGGAAGGCCCGCAGCGCCGCCTGGCGGTGCCGGCTTTCGCCCTCGGCAAATACGAAGTGACGCGGGCCGAATATGCCGCCTTCGTCGCCGCGACGGACCGGGCGGACGGCGCCGGCTGCCGGCATCTGACCCGGCCCGAGGACGAGGCGCCGATCACCTGGCGCGATGCGCCCTACGGCGAGGGCCCGCGGCATCCGGTGAGCTGCGTCAGTTGGCAGGATGCGCGTGCCTATGCCGAATGGCTGGCGCGGCGCACTGGCCGGCGCTATCGGCTGCCGAGCGAGGCGGAATGGGAATATGCCGCCCGCGCCGGCTCGGCCGCGGCGACGCCCTGGGCGGCGGAGGCAAGGCCGATCTGCGCCTTCGCCAACATCGCCGACAAGACCGCGCGCCTCCGCGTGCCGGGCGCGCTGCGGCTCAATCTGGCGGAGTGCGACGACGGCCAGGCCTTCGCCGCCCCGGTCGGCTCATATCCGCCCAATGCCTTCGGCCTGCACGACATCATCGGCAACGTGTTCGAATGGACCGAGGATTGCTGGAATGCGGGCTATGACGGCGCGCCCGCCGCCGCGGTGTCCTGGCGCGCCGGCCATTGCGCCAACCGCGTGCTGCGCGGCGGCTCCTGGCTCAGCACCCCCGGCCGCGCCCGCACCGCCTTCCGCGACTGGCTGGCCGCCGACCAACGCAGCGACGGGGTCGGCTTCCGGGTGGCACGGGAGGAGTGAGGGGGGCGTGCCTGTGCGGCCCAGAGTCAGGTCGAACCGTATGAGACTGCCGTTGAGTCCGAGAGCAAATTGACCGCTGTGCGCGTGCAGCCGAACCAGGTGGCAAGCTAGAGGCGCAATTGCTTACTCGCGGCCTGACCGTCATTCCAAACGAGATAAGCCGTATCACTGCACAAAATCCAAATTTCTTGAAAGGCATCTTTGGCGCATCTGGTCGCGCTCTGGAAGCAGTCTTCGATTTCGCGTTGTCGAATCCCGTACACACTGATGCTGTTCAGGTAAATAACGAGCCCGGTACGCCCAGCATACTCACTTTCCAACTTTCTGCCGCAAGCCGATTTGAGAATTGCAGAAACTTGGTCAGCCCACTCAATCGAGTTCCCTAAGGAGACGTGCTTTACAAGGGACGCGCCTTGAGCCGCCTTCCTCGCCGCTGCCCGATACTGGGCGCCACGACGACGGCCAGGAAGATCGGCTTCAGTAGCCTCGAACTTTTGGACAGTCGCATTCTGGCAAATTTCGAAATCTGGCCATTGGTCTGCGACGAGTCGAACGGCCTCCACGCCCCGTCCAGCTCCGAATTTACCCGCGATCCATGCTTCTCGAACGAACCCTACCCCCGCTTGGGTAAACAAGTTCTCGGAGCCAAGCCTATCCATGAGGTTGTCGACATATTCGAGCATTCGCCCGGGTGCGCGCCACTTCTGAAGCCACCCGCGATGCTGGCTGATTTCTTCTTTCGAAAAACGCTCCACGATAACGCACCTAATATCTGATCGGCGCAGCCGCTCTTGCCGCCGCCAACGGTCTGGCCCATTCGCGCAGGCGGATGGCGCGAATCCGGCCGGGCGAAAGTTTCGCCACCGGCGTCAGGCACATGGCATCGAGCGCCTTCATGGTCCGATTGTCCATCGCGCCGGCCGCGTGCAGCCCCTGCGCGGTATCGTGAATCGCTGCCAGTATATCGCTGCGATAACGCTTAGCCATGATTCTGGGTCCGCAAGGCTCCGATACGAGGCGCTATAGCACAGAGTTCGATGGGGTGGCGCCGCGTACGAGAGCCGTTGCCCGGCCGCGCCGATATCTGCCATTGTCCCGCCGCGGCTTGACCGATGGGAGGTAGGCTATGCGCACGCGCAACACCGCCAAGCTGTCGTCCAAGCACCGGATCTCGATTCCCAAGGCGGTGCGCGCGGTGAAGCGCTGGCGGGCGGGGCAGGTCTTCGCCTTCATCCCCAAGGGCGAGGGCGTGCTGCTGGTGCCGGTGCCGCGGCGCGACGCGTTGCTGGGCCTTGCCCGAGGCGCCAAGCCCACCGGCTATCGCGACCGCGCCGGGTAACGACGCCCTACCGTGCCAGGTTGAGCGCCCAGTCGTAGTCGTAGCCCGCGACACGCCGCGCGCCTTCGAGCCGGGCGCGCAGTTCGGGCGCGGCGTAGCGCGCCAGATGCGCGATCACGCCGGCCTCGTCGCCGCCGAAATCGCCGCGGTACCAATCGTAGATCGACGACAGCCGCAGGCCGCAATCGGCCGATGCCATCGTCTATGCCACCGCCATGGCGCGCGGCGCCGATCTCTTGACTTGCGATCGCCATTTCGCGGGCCTGCCCCGCGTCAGCATCGTGCCCAAGGCGAAGACCTGAGTTCGCGATCGACCGGAGACGCGCACGCGCCCTCCGGCGTAGACTGGAATCCGGACCACGACTGATCGCCACCTCCGCCGACGGAGAAGCCATGACCCAACCGGACCGGATTGAGGCATTGTTGGCCGAGCGCGAGGCGCGCAACCTGCAGATCCTGGCGGCGGTGCTGTTCTGGGGCGCGCTGGCGATGATCGGGCTGATCGGGCTCGAAACGGCGTTCGGTCGCGGCACACCCTTGGGCGAGATTATCCCGTGGCTGGTATCGTCCACGATCGTGGCGGCGGTGTTTTACGAGCTGCTGCGCAGGCGGCTTTGGACCTCGGGCGTCGGCCTGGCGATCGCGCTGATGGGCGGATGCTTCGTCGGCGAATACATGTTCGCCTTCCACCGTCTGTTCGAGGCCGAGAACCTGCCGCTGGCGGTCTTGACCAAGATGCCGGGGGCGACCATGGGGCTGGGGGCAGTGGCGACCATGAGCCTGGCCTTGCGGCCGATCTATGTCGTCATCGTCGGCTCGGGCTCGATCCTGGCGCTGGCGACGGTCTATCTGCTGGCGCTGATGGACCCACGCAGCCAGGTGGTGCTGTCCGGGCTCGAATCGATACTCGGTCCGGCGGTCGATTCGGTCCGCGTCATGGCCGAAATCCTGTTCCTGGTCACCGGTACGGTGGCCGTGGCCTTCGCCACTGCCGTCGCCCGCGCCACCACCCGCGACGCGGCGCGGCTGCAGCATACCGCCGACGAAATCGGCCGCTATTTCTCGCCCAATGTCGCCGCCGGCCTGCTGCAGGGCGACCGCGGCGTGTTGCTGCCGGGCGGGCGCGAGCAGGACATCGTCGTGCTGTTCAGCGACCTGACCGGGTTCACCCGGCTGGCGGCCGGACTGCCGGCGCAGGAAGTGCTGGCGGTGCTGTCGGACTATCAGGAACGGATGGTGGCGGCGATCTTCCGCGAGGGCGGCACGCTCGACAAGTTCATCGGCGACGGCATCATGGCCACGTTCGGCACGCCCGAGCCGTTGCCCGACGCCGCCGACCGCGCCTTGCGCGCGGCCCGCGGCATGATGGCGGCGCTGGACCAGCTCAACCGCGAGCGCGCCGCCAAGGGCCTCGCCCCGCTGGCCCAGCGCATCGGCATCCATGCCGGTCCCGCCATCGTCGGCAGCATCGGCACCAGCCAGCGCTTGGAATTCACCGCCATCGGCGACACCGTCAATGTCGCCAGCCGCATCGAGGGCGCCTGCAAGCGCAGCGGCCAGGCGGCGATGGTCTCGGCGGCGGTGGTCGAAAGGCTGTGCGCGCCCGCGATGCTGACACCGCTCGGGCCGATGCAGCTCGACGGCCAGGCCGAACCGATCCGCCTGTTCGCGCCGGCGTGAACCGCGCGGGATCAGCCCAAGGCGTGCCGCAGGCGGGTGGTGAGCTTGTCTTCTCCCACCGCCACCACTTCGAGCAACTTGACCGCGGCCTCGAGCGGACCCGGCGGCGGGGGCAGGCGCTTGTGCGCGTCCTCGGCGCTGTGCTCGAGCTCGAACCGGCCGAGGGTGAGATGCGGCTGGAAGGGCCGCTTCTTGTCCTTCATCCAATCCAACGGCGGCGCCAACAGCCGTTCGTGCACCGCGCGCAGCTTGTCCTCGCCCTTGATCAGCGGCAGCCAGATGTAGAAGCCGCCATCGTACCAATCGCGGTTGATCCGGGGCGGTCCGAAGCCGAGCGCCAGCGGCGCCTGCTCCTCCATCACCCGTTCGCAGATCCGGGCCTCGGCGCCCTTGGGCGCCTTGAACAACAGCGTGACATGCGGGCCGATATGGGGCGACTGGGGATCGTGCGCCTTGCGCGCGGCGTCGACCCAGGCGCGCAGCGGCGGGGCGAATTGCGGTATGGCTACGACGTAGAGCATGGACGCAGAATGCCGTCCCCGAAGCAGAAATTGAAGCCCCGCCGGCGCGAGGCACGAGCGGGGCTGGTTAGGATGGCCTTGCAGGCTCATCGCCCGATCCAGAGACCGGGCCTCGTTCTCCAAACTTCGACGTCTCCTGAGGTGGCGTCATGCGGTTTGGGCATCCTCCTTTTGAGGTTGCAAGCGAAGCCTGCGCCCGCCGGCCCATCTTGTCAATGCGCCAAGCCGGCACCCCGGACGCTCATGCGAATTGGAATCAGCGCAGGCCCAACAGCTCGACCTCGAACAGCAGCGTGGCGTTGGGCGGGATCACCCCGCCCGCGCCGCGCGCGCCATAGCCCAGCGCCGGCGGGATGATCAAAGTGCGCTTGCCGCCGACCCGCATCGTCGCCACGCCCTCGTCCCAGCCGCGAATCACCTGGCCGCGGCCGAGCGGAAAGTCGAAGGGCTGGCCGCGATCGACCGAGCTGTCGAATTTCCGACCCTTGGCCTCGCCGTCGTAGAGCCAGCCGGTGTAGTGCACGATCGCGGTCTGGCCGGCGCGCGGGCTGGCGCCCTCGCCGATCTTCTGATCGACATAGCGCAGCCCCGAAGGCGTCGTCACCGTGCCCTGGGCATCGACCGTCGCCGGCGCCGACGCCGCGAACGCCCCCATCACCAGCGAAACCAGCCACGTCGCCAAACGCATGTCGCCTCCTTGCGCCCTGCCGTTCAGTCCGCCGGCTCGGCCGGCCGCGCCGTCACCTGCCGGCGCAGGACCACCTCCCGCCGCAGCACGTAGAGCGCGCTGCCGACGATGACCGCCGAGCCGATCCAGGTGAAGAGATCGGGAAACTGGTCGAACACCAGATAGCCCAGCGTGGTGGCGGTGATCAACATGACGTAGTTGAAGGGGGCGATGGTCGCCGCCGGGCCCAGGCTGAAGGCGCGGGCGATGCAGTAATGCCCGGCCGCGCCCAGGGGCCCCAGCGCGCAGAACAGCGCCCAGTCGCCCGCGCTGCGCGGCGGCTCGACGAAAAAGGGCGCCGCCAGGCTGAGCGCGACCGTCCCCACCAGCACCGAATAGGTCACCGAGGTCGCGGGCGAATCCTCGGCGCCGACCTTGCGCGTCAGCGACTGATAGAGCGCGTTCAGCATCGACGCGCCGACGGCGAAGAACGCCGCCGGATGCAGCACGTCCAGCCCCGGCCGGATCACGATCAGGGCGCCCAGGAAACCGACCGTCACCGCCGTCCAGCGCCGCCAGCCCACCGCCTCGCTCAACAGCGGCCCGGCCAGCGCGGTGATCATCAAGGGCGTGGTGAAGGTGATGGCCGAGGCGTCGGCCAGCGGCACGTAGATCAACGCGGTGAAGAAGCACATGGTCGACAGCACCAGGCACAGCGAGCGGCCGATGTGCAGGAGCGGCTGGCGGGTGACGAACAGAAGCGGCCCCCGCGCCGGCAGGAAGGCCAGCAGCACGATCAGGAAGTGGCCTAGACTGCGCGCCCACACCACTTGCAGCGTGGGATATTCGGGACCGAGCAGCTTGGCGACCATGTTCATCGCCCCCAGCGCCACGGTCGAAAGCGACATCCACAGGATGCCGGCGACGACGTTGCTTGGCATGCGGGCGGCAGTATAGGCGCGCGGCCGCCCGCGCCGGGCAACCATTTTCGCCGGCCGGCTTGTCAATTTCCCCCCGACCCCGCATTGTCCCGCGCACGCTTTTCAGTCGAGGAATCCGCCATGCACCGCAGCCTCGTCGCCGCCATCGGCCTGCCGGGCGACGGCTTGCGCGATCTGAACGCACCCGAGAACCGGACGTGACCCGGCGCCGATTGTCGGTGCCGATCGCGCTGGCGCTGGCGGGCGCGTTCGCGCTGGTCATCCTGGCGATGGCGGCGACGCAGATCTGGACCGCGCTGGGCCAGCGCGAGGCGCGGCTGTCGCTGATCCGCGAGCGCAACGACCGGGCGCTCGATGCCATGGCGACGGCGGTGCGCAACCTGCTGGAGCCGGTCTCGGCCCAGGTCGAATACCTGGTCGAGCGCATCGACGCCGGCGCCCTGGACCCGGCCGATACCGCCCGCCTGGCCGAGCAGATGGGGGCGCTGATCGCCGCGACGCCGCAGGTCAGCGGCGCCTTGTTCGTGGCCCTGCCGACCCTGAATGCGGTGCGGGTCGACCGCCTGCCCGGCTCGGCGGCGCCGCAGATCACGCACTTCAATCTGCGGCAGGTCGAACAGGGCGAGGCGCGGGCGCGCACCACCCTGGCCGCGGCGGCGCCGTTCTGGGGCGAGCCGATCTGGGATCCGGTGCATCTGCAGGCGCTGATCAACCTGCGCGCGCCGGTGCGGCGCGGCGGCCATGTCGTCGGCGGCGTCGGCATCACGGTCTCGGTCCACGGCCTGTCGGAACACCTTTCCGAGACCGGCGGCGAGCATGGCTTCGTGCTGCGCGGCCGCGATCGCGTGCTGGCTTTCCACAATCTGGTCTGGCCCGAAATCGCGGATGCCCGCAGCGCCGAACGGCCGCTGCCCCGGCGCGACGAAGTCGACGACCGCGTGCTGGCGGCGCTGTGGGAGGCCGATCATTCCCATCGCGGCCGCGCCGCCGCCTTCGGCCGCGGCGAGGGTCATATCCTCCGCCTGGACAACGAGCGCTTCGGCGTGATCCACCGCACCTTGCGCGGCTATGGCGACGAGCCCTGGTATATCGGCCGCTACTTCCCGCTTTCCGAATTGGACGAGGAGTTCGATCGCATCCGCGACACCTTCGTCGTCACCGGCGTGGTGTTGACCCTGGCGCTGGCGCTGGCGGCGGCGCTGGCGCGGCGCATCGGCCGGCCGATCCGCCAACTGGCCGAGGCCGCGCTGGCGATGCGGGCCCTGCGCTTCGATGCCGCCCAGCCGCCGGTGACGCGGCTGAGCGAGATCGCCGCCGCGGCGCGGGCCTTCGAGGCCATGCGCGAGGGCCTGAAGTGGTTCGCGCTCTACGTCCCGCAGCGGCTGGTGCGGCGGCTGGTGGCGCGCGGCGCCGAGGTGCCGACCGAGATCAAGCCGGTCACGGTGATGTTCACCGACATCGTCGGCTTTACCTCGCTGGCCGAGCGCATGTCGGCCGAGGAAGTGGCGGGGCTGTTGAACCGCCACTTCACGCTGCTGGCGGCCTGCATCGATGCCGAGGGCGGCATGATCGACAAGTACATCGGCGACGCGGTGATGGCGGCCTGGGGCGCGATCGAGCCCGATCCCGAGCAGGCGTTGCGCGCCTGCCGCGCCGCCCGCGCCATCGCCCGCGCCGTCATCGAGGAGAACCGCCGCCGGCATCAGCAGGGCCGCGAGCCGGTGCGGATGCGCATCGGCATCCATTCCGGCCCGGTGGTGGTGGGCAATATCGGCGCCGCCGAGCGGGTCAACTTCACCCTGGTCGGCGCCGCGGTCAACGCCGCCCAGCGCATCGAACAGGCCGGCCGCGCCCGGCAAGGCGACGCGGATTGTGTCATCATGCTCAGCGCCGCCACCGCCGCCGAGGCCGGGCTGGCGGCCGAGACCGAGCCGGCCGGGGAGTTGCGCATTTCCGGCCGCGACGAGGACATCGCCATCTGCCGTCTGAAAGAGGAGTCCGTTCCGTGACCGAGTTGCTGGATCTTTCCGCCGTCGAATTGCGCCGCCGCATCGGCGCCAAGCAGTTGTCGCCGGTCGAGCTGGTCGAGGCCAGCATCCGCCGCATCGAGCGCCTCGACCACGCCGTCAACGCCATGGTGGCGCGCTGCTTCGAGCGCGCCTGGCGCGAGGCCAAGCGGGCCGAGAAAGCGGTCGCCAAGGGCGAGCCGCTCGGATTGCTGCACGGCCTGCCGCTGGCAGTGAAGGATCTCGAGGAGACCGAGGGCCTGCGCACCACTTTCGGCTCGCCGCTGTTCCGCAACTACGTCCCCAAGCGCGACAACCGGCTGGTGGCGGCGATGCGAGCCGCCGGCGCCATCGTCGTCGCCAAGACCAACACCCCGGAATGGGGCGCGGGCGCCAACACCGTCAATCCGGTCTACGGCGCGACCGGCAATCCGTTCGATCCGCAACGCAGCTGCGGCGGGTCCTCGGGCGGATCGGCGGTGGCGCTGGCCGCCGGCATGGTGCCGCTGGCCTCGGGCTCGGACACCGGCGGCAGCCTGCGCATTCCCGCCAGCTTCTGCGGCGTGGTCGGCTATCGGCCCTCGATCGGGCTGGTGCCCAACGACCGCACCATGATCGCCTGGACGCCGATCTCGGTGCTAGGGCCGATGGCCAATCGCGTCGCCGACGTGCGGCTGCTGTTGGCGGCGCAGGCCGGATTCGATTCGACCGACCCGTTCTCGGCCCCGGTCGATGCCGCCGATCTGGCGCGCTCGCGCCCGGTCGATCTGTCGCGGCTGCGCGTCGCCGTGTCCGAGGATCTGGGCGTTTGCCAGATCGACAAGCGGATTCGGGAAACCTTCCGCGCCCGCGTCGCCAAGCTGGCGCCGCATTTCGGCAAGGTGGTCAAGCGCGATCCCGATTTCCGCGGCGGCCACGAGGCCTTCGCCGTCGCCCGCGCCATCTCCTTCCTGGCCAAGCACCGCGAACGGGTGGCCAAGCATCGCGACCAGGTCGGCCCCAACATCGTCGCCAATGTCGAGGAGGGCCTGCGCTACACCGCGCGCGACGTGGCCGAGGCGCAGATGACCCAGACCCGGATCTACCAGAACCTGCAAAAGCTGTTCGAGGAGTTCGACCTGGTGCTGTGCCCCTCGGTGGCGGTGCCGGCGCCGCGCTGGGCCCAGCGCTTCGTGCCCGAGATCGACGGCGTCAAGCTGAAGAGCTATTTCCACTGGCTGGCGCCGACCTATCTTCTGTCGCTGACCGGCCATCCCAGCGTCTCGCTGCCCTCGGGGCTGGAGCCGACCGGCCTGCCCTTCGGCCTGCAGGCCTTGGGACCGGCGCGGCGCGATCGCCGGCTGCTGGACATTTCCGAGGCGATCGAGGCGGTGCTGGAATCGGACGCGGAAACCGCCCGGCCCAAGCCCAATCTTGCCCGCCTGGCCAAGGCGCCCACGCTCAAGGGCGGCTGGAAAGCCTGATGTGGATCATGATCAGCGGCCCCTATGCGACCGGGGCCGCCGATCGAGCGGCGCGAGCGGCCAATCTGGCGGCGCTCAACCGCGCCGCGTTGGAGGTCTGGCGCAAGGGCCATGTGCCGGTGATCGGCGTCAACCTGGCGCTGCCGGTGATCGAGCAGGCCGGACCCGAGCATTACGACGCCATCATGCTGCCCTTGTCGCTGGCGCTGGCCGAACGCTGCGATGCCTGCCTGCGGATCGGTGGCGCTTCGGCCGGCGCCGACCGCGAGGCCGAACTGTTCCGCGCCAAGGGTAAGCCGGTCTATCGAGCGCTTAAGGAAATCCTGCCTTGACTTGGCGGCTGGGCGACCCCATGTCTCGCCGTCATGAGCGAACTCGAAATCGACGTCGCCGCGCTGGCGGCGATGAACGGCAACAAGCCCCTGCTGCTCGATGTGCGCGAGAGCTGGGAGACCGAAATCTGCGCCCTGCCCGGCAGCCTGTTCATTCCGATGAGCCAGATCGAGGCGCGCTTGGGCGAGATCCCGCGCGACCGGCCGGTGCTGGCGGTGTGCCATCACGGCGGCCGTTCGCTGCGCGTGGCGCAATGGCTGCGCGGCCAGGGCTTCGCCGGCGTCCAGTCGCTGCGCGGCGGCGTCCATCAATGGGCCGAACAGATCGACCCCAAGATGGCCAAATATTGAAACCTGCTCCGGCTTGATCGCGCTTTCGGTTCTCGACCAGTCGCCGATCCCGGCCGGCACGGCGCCGGCCGATGCGATTCGGGAATCGGTCGAGCTGGCCAAGCTGTGCGACCGGCTGGGCTATCGCCGCTATTGGCTGGCCGAACATCACGCCTCGGGCGGGCTGGCCGGCACCGCGCCCGAGATCCTGTTGACCCGCATCGCCGCGGCGACGACGCGCCTGCGCATCGGCTCGGGCGGGGTCATGCTCAGCCATTACAGCCCGCTCAAGGTGGCGGAAGCCTTCCGCGTCGCCGAGGCGCTGTTCCCGGGCCGGATCGATCTCGGGATCGGCCGCGCCCCAGGCTCGGACGGACGCACCGCCCAGGCGCTGCAGGCCGGGCCGGGCGCGCCCGGGATCGAACATTTCCCGGCCCAGATCGCCGACCTGATCGGCTATTTGCGCGACGAACTGCCGGCCGATCATCCCTTCGCCGGCGTCGCCGCCCAACCGCGCGGACCCGGCATGCCCGAACTCTGGCTGTTGGGATCGAGCGATTATTCCGGCGCCTGCGCCGCGCATTTCGGCGCTCCCTTCTCCTTCGCGCATTTCATCTCGGGCGAGGGCGGCGAAGAGGTGATGGCGGCCTATCGCCGCGACTTCAAGCCTTCGGCCTTCTGCTCCGCGCCCCGCGGTTCGATCGGCGTGTTCGCGCTGACGGCCGAGGATTCCAAGCGCGCCCATTACCTGGCCGCCAGCCGCGATCTGTGGCGGCTGCGGCTCGATCGCGGCGAACTGGGCCCGGTGCCGACGCCCGAGGAGGCGCTGGCCTATCCCTATAGCGAGGTCGAGCGCCGGCGCCTGGCCTTCCATCGCCGGCGGATGGTGGTCGGCGATCCCGGCGAGGTGAAGCAGGGGTTGGAAGAATTGGCGGCGCGCTACGGCGTCGACGAGGTGGTCGTGGTCAGCATCTGCCACGACCCCGCCGCGCGCCGGCGGTCCTACGAATTGCTGGCCGAGGCGTTCAGTCTGGGTTGAAGCCTAGCGAAGCGCCACAGCAGGAAGGCCGTGGCCAGCCCGGCCAGGACCAGCGCCGGCCAGGGCGCTTGCGTCGACCAGTAGGCCAGCGCGACCAGCACCAGATTGAGCGCGACCACTTCGATCAGCACCGGACGGTGGCGGCCGCCGCGGGCCTGGACCGCGCGCTGGTAGAAATGCTGGCGATGCGCCTGCCAGACCTTGTCGCCGCGGGCCAGGCGCCGGAGCAGGGTAAGGGTGGCGTCGGCGCAGAAATAAAGCGGCAGGATGATCGCCGCCGCCCATTGCCCCTCGGCCGCCAGCAGCAGCAGGAGATAGCCCAGCCCGAAGCCGAGCGGGATCGAGCCGGCATCGCCCATGAACACCCGCGCCGGCGGCCAGTTGAGGGCAAGGAAGCCGAGCGCGGCGCCGGCCAGCCACAGCCCGGGCTCGGCCAGCGCCCCGCCCAGCAGCGCGATGCCGAGGCCGATCGCCGCCGCCTCCTGGCCGGCGATGCCGTCGATGCCGTCCATGAAATTGAACAGGTTGACGAACCACAGCCAGCCCAGCCCGATCAGCCCGCGCTCGAGCCAAAACGGCAGCACCCCGCCCAACAGCGAGACCTCGGGCAAGAGCGCGAGGCCCGCGCCCACCGCCAGCGCCTGGACCATCAGCCGCAAGCGCACCGGCAGATCGCGCAGATCGTCGACGAAGCCGACCGCCGCCAGCAGCAAGAGCAACACCGCCGGCGCCCGCAGCTCGGTCACCGTCGCCCAGCCCAGCGCCAGCACGGCGACGATCGCCAGCCCGCCGCCGCGCGGCGTCGGCGCGCTATGGCTGGAGCGTTGGTTGGGTCGGTCGAGCACGCGCCTTCGCCGCAGCGCCTCGGCCAGGATGAGGGTCAGGACAGCCGCGGCCAGGGCGGCGACGGCGAGCGGAACGAGGGGATGGTCCACGCGCGGATTTGTAGCCCCGGACGCCGAGAAACGATAGGCTCGGCTCCATGGAACCGGCATTTCTTTCCGCCACCCAATTGGCCAAGCAGTTGCGCGATCGCAAGCTCGGCGCGCGCGAGCTGCTGGAGCATTTCCTCAAGCGCATCGCCCGCTACAATCCGCGGCTCAACGCCGTCATCGGCCTCGATGTAGAACGGGCGCGGCGCCGCGCCAACCTGGCCGACAAGCTGCTGATGAAGGGCGGCGAGCTCGGCCCGCTGCATGGCGTGCCGATGACGGTCAAGGAGAGCTTCGATCTCGAAGGCCTGCCCACCACCTGGGGCGATCCCAGCCAGGTCGGCAACGTCGCCAAGACCGATTCGCTGGCGGTGAAGCGCTTCCGCGCCGCCGGCGCGGTGGTGTTCGGCAAGACCAACGTGCCGCTGATGCTGGCCGATTGGCAAAGCTTCAACGCGGTCTACGGCAGCACCAACAATCCTTGGGACCTCACGCGCTCGCCGGGCGGATCCTCGGGCGGATCGGCGGCGGCGCTGGCCGCCGGCCTGACCGGGTTCGAGGCCGGCTCGGACATCGGCGCCTCGATCCGCAATCCGGCGCATTATTGCGGGGTCTACGGCCTCAAGCCGACATGGGGCATCTGCCCGCCGACCGGCCACGCCTTGGGCGGGCGGGTGGCGATGGGCGACATTTCGGCGATCGGGCCCTTGGGCCGCTCGGCCAAGGACCTCGAACTCGGGCTCGACATCATGGCCGGGCCGGACGAGATCGAGGGCGCGGGCTGGGTGCTGGCGCTGCCGCCGCCCCGCCACAAGCGCGCGGGCGAATATCGCATCGCGGTAATGCTGGAGGACCGCAACGCCGAGGTCGACCGGCCGGTGCAGGACGCGATCCGCAAGGTCGCCGAGCATTTCGCCCGCGAAGGCGCCAAGGTCTCGTTCACCGCCCGGCCGGCGATCGACACCGATATGGCGCAGAAGGTCTATATCGCGCTGCTGCGCGCCGCCACCTCGGGCCGCCAGAGCGATGCCGAACTGCGCGCCAGCATCGAGGCCGAGCGGCAACTGGCGGGCGGCGACGAAAGCTATCGCGCCCGCATGGTCCGCGCCAACGTCATGCGGCATCGCGATTGGCTGGCCTTCAACGAGACCCGGCATCGCATGCGCCTGGCCTGGGCGGCGTTCTTCCGGGAATGGGATGCGGTGCTGATGCCGGCGGCGTCCTCGGCCGCGGTGCCGCACGACCAGAAGGGCGAGCGCTGGCAGCGCCAGATCACGGTCAACAACAAGCGCGTGCCGACCACCGACCAGCTGTTCTGGGCGGGCTATCCCGGCATGGCGCTCTTGCCGGGCGCGGTGGCGCCGGTCGGGCTTTCGCCCGAGGGCCTGCCGATCGGGGTGCAGATCGTCTGCGCCCAGTACCACGACCGCACCGCCATCCATTTGGCGCGGCTGATCGAGCGCGACTACCAGGGCTTCGTGCCGCCGCCCGGCTACGACTGAGCGCCATGGCCGAGGTCTTCGCCTATCGCGCGGGCGCGCTGCCGATCCTGCTGTCGATCCCGCATGGCGGCCGCGCCATCCCGGCCGACATCGCCGCCGCCATGAGCGATGCCGGCCGCGCCGTCGCCGACACCGACTGGCATCTCGACCGGCTGTGGGACTTCGCCAATTTGCGCGGCTGCCACGTGCTGGAAGCGCGCTACAGCCGCCACGTCGTCGACCTCAACCGCGATCCCGACGGCAAGCCGCTCTATCCCGGCGCCGAGAACACCGAACTGGTGCCGCTGACCGGGTTCGGCCGCGAGCCCTTGTGGCGCATCCCGCCCGACGCCACCGAGATCGAGCGCCGCAAGCGGCTTTATTGGCGGCCCTATCACGACCAATTGGTGGCCGTGCTGGCGGCGATCAAGGCCGCGCACGGCATCGCCATGCTGTTCGAGGCGCATTCGATCCGCGGCCGCGTGCCGCGGCTGTTCGAGGGCGAATTGCCCGATTTCAATTTGGGATCGGCCGACGGCCGGTCCTGCGATCCCGCGCTGGCGCAGCGGATGCTGAACGTCTGCCGCGCCGTGCCGGGCTATAGCGCCGTCCTCGATGGCCGTTTCAAGGGCGGCTACATCACGCGCCGTTACGGCCGCCCGGCCGAGCACGTCCACGCCGTCCAACTCGAACTGGCGCAGCGGGTCTACATGGAAGAGGCGCCGCCCTGGACCTATTCGCCGCGCAAGGCCGATTTGCCGCGCCATGGGCTGATGGCGCTGATCGACACCCTGGCCGATTACGCGCGGGCGTTCATGTATTCGGCCAGCGCCGCGCGCTGAGCCGGGGTCAGCCGCAGCCCGGCCTTGGTCCGCCGCCACATCACGTCCTCGGCGCGGCGCGCCCATTCCTCGGCCATCAGCCAATCGACCTCGCGCCGATAGAGATCCGAGCCGAAGCGCGTGCCGAGATCGGCCTCGCCGCGCACGCCTTCCAGCATGCGATCGACCCGCGTCCCGTGCCGACGCGCAAGCCGCTTGACCAGGCCCGGCCGCAGCTCGGGAAAGCGCCGCCGGAGGCCGTCGAGAAAGGCCTCGAAATCCGCCCCCGCCATGTCGCCGCCGGGCAGCGGCGCGGCCTCGGTCCAAGCCCGGCCCATGGCCGGGA
The DNA here is from genome assembly GCA_016869515.1 of Alphaproteobacteria bacterium. Taxonomy (GTDB): domain Bacteria; phylum Pseudomonadota; class Alphaproteobacteria; order VGDZ01; family VGDZ01; genus VGDZ01. The sequence goes on from VGDZ01000032.1 coordinate 20,788, forward strand.
AATAGGGCGCCAGCTTTTCCAGCGCGTGCTCGGCCAGGCGGCGATAGGTGGTGATCTTGCCGCCATAGATCGACAGCGCCGGCGCGCGCCCGTCCTGGTCCTCGACCTCCAGCACGTAGTCGCGGGTCACCGCCGAAGGATCGTCGCTGCCGTCGTCGAACAGCGGTCGCACGCCGGAATAGCTCCACGCCACTTGGCCGGGATCGGCCTTGAGGTCGAGGAAGCGGTTGGCGGCGCGGCAGAGATACTCGGTCTCCTCGGACGAGATCGAAACCGGTCCCGGCGGGCCGTCGACGGCGATGTCGGTGGTGCCGATCAGCGAAAAATCGGTCTCGTAGGGAATGACGAAAATCACCCGCTTGTCGTCGTTCTGCAGCATGAAGGCATGATCGCCGTCGTGGCGCTTGGGCACGACGATGTGGCTGCCCTTGACCAGGCGCACGGTCGGCCCGGCATTGGCGCCGAGGCCCTTGCGCCGGAACTGCTCGACCCAAGGCCCGGCGGCGTTGACCAAGGCGCGGGCATGGACCGGTCCGCGGCCTTCGAGTTCGACCGTCCACAGCCCGTCCGCGCGCCGCGCCGCCAGGCAGCGCGTCCGGGTCAGGATTTCGGCGCCCTTGTCGCGCGCGCCGACCGCGTTCAGCGCCACCAGCCGGGCATCGTCCACCCAGCAATCGGAATAGGTGAAGCCCTTGCCGAAACGCGGCTCCAGGCCGCGGCCAAAGGGCCCGTGCAGATCGACCGCGCGCGAGCCCGGCAAGCGGTCGCGCCCGCCGAGATGGTCGTAGAGGAACAGGCCCGCGCGCAGCATCCAGGCCGGGCGCTGGTCGGGGGTGTGCGGCAGCACGAAGGTCAGCGGCCAGACGATATGCGGCGCCGCCTTCAGCACCACCTCGCGCTCGGTCAGCGCCTCGCGCACCAGCCGGAATTCGTAATATTCGAGATAGCGCAGGCCGCCATGGATCAGCTTGGTCGAGGCCGAGGACGTGGCCGAGGCCAGATCGTCCTGTTCGACCAGCAGCACATCGAGGCCGCGGCCGGCAGCGTCGCGGGCGATGCCGGTGCCGTTGACGCCGCCGCCGACGACGATCAGGTCGCGGACGCGCTCGCTCATGGCTTGGCTCCCGCGGCCGATGCCGTCTCGGCGCCGCTTTCGACCAGCACCCGCGCCAGCGCGCGGTAGAACCGCCGCTGCACCTTCCACTGCTTGGCCGGGCGGGTCATGATCCGTGCCTTGATCGTAGTGCCCTCGGCGGTGACCCGGTCCATCGCCCACACCTCGACCCGCCCGCGCAGCAGCCGCTCGATCTCGGGATCCTTGCGCAGCCGCGCCTCGGCCGCCTCCAGCGCGCCCAGTGCCCGGTCCAGCGTCATGCCCGCGGTCGGCAACTCGATCATGGCGTAGGAGAAGTCGCGCGTCATGTTGGCGATCGGCCCCACGCCCGACAGCGCGATGGTGTGCAGGTTGCCGGCGATGTCGCGCAGCTTGACCGCCTTGAGGCCCAGCTTCTCGACCCGGCCCTGGCGGCCGGCGATCTCGATGGTGTCGCCGACCGAGATGGTGTTGTCGACCAGCACCGAGATGCCGCCGATCATGTCGCGCACCATGTTCTGCGCGCCCAGGCCGATCGCCACCCCCAGCACGCTGGCGCCGGCCAAGAGCGGCAGGATGTTGACCCCGAAATTGGCCAGCACGATCAGCACCGCCATCGCCGCCAGCAGCGCGCCGATGCCGACCCGCGTCATCGGGAAGATGGTCTTGAGGCGGTTGGCGCGCTGCATGTCGTCGGCCGCCACCAGCCGCGCCACCTGGTTTTCCATCGCCACCGAGGCGGCCTCGAACAGACCGAGCGCCACCAACGCCACCGCCGCCACCATGCCGACCGAATCGACCATCCGCCTGCCGCCGCCGTCGATCAGCCAGGCCAGCGCCTCGATCGACCAGGATTCCAGGATCAGCACCAGGGCCATCAACTGGATCAGCACGCCCAAGACCCGGCGGCCGAGGCCGGCATAGCGCGTCACGCGCAGCGACAGCGCCGGCCCGGCCTTGGCGCCCGAACGCTCGCGCAGGCGTTCGACCCAGCGATCCAACAGCCCGCGCGAGGCCAGCATCGCCGCCACCGCCGCCAGCGTGCCCAGGCTGCCGCGCAGCATGGCGGCGAATCCGTCGGGCACCTTCAGCACCCAAATGGCGTACAGCGCCACCAGCCAGATCGTGGCCAGGACGTGCCATAACCCGGCGATGCCCTGGCGCGTCGCCGCCACCAGCGTCGCTTCCTCGGTCGCGGCGGCGCGACCGACGATCGCCGCCGCCACCGCCTGGCGATGCCGCCAGATCGGATGCAGCAATTGCCCGAGCGCGATCAGGCCAAGCAGGTTCTGGCCGCCGGCATAGGCTTCGCGCGGCAATCCCAGCGCCAATGCCGCCTCCAGCACGAAAGCGCCGTAGATCAGCACCGCCGAAGCCCGCCGCAGCACGGCGAACAGATAGACCGCCGCGGTATCGCGCAGCGCCAACACGCGCAGTCCGGGATTGCGCGGACGGAACGCGGCACGGCCGATGGCCGATACCGCCGTCGCCAGGATGTGCGCGTTGACCACCGCCAGCAGCAGCACCCGCGCCCGATCCGGCGACTCGCGCGCCAGCATGGCGCCATAGGCGGCGACGCCGAAGGCCAGGATCGGCGCCAGATCGAGCAACAGAACGGCGATCGAAGGCAAGACGCGCTGCACCCGCCTGGGCGGTTGCAGGCCGGCCAGGCGCCGCCGCGGCCCCTTCAACGCCCACCACAGCGCCACTTGTGCCGCCGCACCCGCACCCGCGCCCATGGCAAGATCGATCAGCGCCTCGCCCCAGAACGCGCGCCCGGCGGAGCCGCCGACCTGGCCGGCCAGCCAGGCGCCCAGGTGCCGCAGATCGCGCAACTGCCCGAGGATGGCGCCGAAGCTGGCGCGCAAACCCGCCAGCCGCTCGGACACGGTCTTGAGGGCGGCGTCGATTTCCTGCTCGACCGCTTCGGCGGCGCCGGTCTCGGGCGCCGACGCCTGCATCAGCAGCTTGAGCTGCTCGATCAGCTTGGCGCGCGCGCCCTCGTCCTCGAGGATCGAGACCAGCGCCTCGACCTCGCGGCGCTTGGGCGCCTCCTGCGCGAAGGCCGGCAGCGACGCCAAAACCAGCGCGGCCACGGCCAGAATCCACCGCCTCATGCCGCCAAGATAGCCCGCCCCGGGCGGCGCACAAGCCGTTACGGCGGCGTCGCAAGCCGCCGCCGATCCGACGAGAAGAGCCCGATCTTAGTCGTCTAGTGGCCCTTGGTTCATGGATCGCGACGTTCCGGATCGGCAGTCGTCCGGTCGTGGTTGGCTTCAGTCGCGATTTGCCTTGCCAAGATCGCGAACGCCAAGGCGACGAGAGGCGCCATGTCGGTCATGACGCGAGTCTCGGCCATGACCGAATGGACAAACATGAACAACCAGAAAGCTGCCACCACCGCCAGCAACCGAATTGCGATTTCGTCAAGCAGCCGCCAACAGAAAACCAAGGGGAATATCAACAAACCCCAAACGGAAAATATCGTGATCGAGTTGTAAATGTCTCCGATCGTGACTCGGCCGTCCGAGACAAGGAAGATATATTTCAAATTTCCGGTAGTTCGTAGGACAAATCCCTTCAAATCGAACTGCTGGAACGCATCGCATCCGGGCGGTTCGCGCAGCGAGAGCTTCAGCACCATGTACGTGCCCACTCCAGCCAAGACCATGCCCCCACACCAGAGAAGTACGGAGCGGTTCCTTGCCCACGACGTCCCAACCGAGAACGGTGCCGCCAAGCGCACCCGCAATGCCGCATACAACAGGACCAGGAAAATTGTCGCTTCCCGGTTGGCTATCGCGAAGGGAATCATAGCCAGCAGCCAGCCCGGCCGGTTGGCCAGGACAAGCGCCAAGCCGGTCGTCATGAACAACAAGGACAGTCCGGTATAGGGAACCCAATCGCCGCCGGACTCGATCGTATTGAATTGCCACAGAACGGCGTATGCGAACGGCAACAGCGCAACGATCGAATAGGGACGACTGCGGAAGAATCGTTCTACCGTCGACCGGAAGATCAGCAAAGCCGCAGTCACACTGGCGATATCGACCGCGTACCAAAATCGCTTTTCCGCGATCCGCAGATTTTCGAACCCCAAGGCCAGCAGCGCCTCGCGCACCGCATAGAAAGGCCCAAGCCGCGATCGCGGCGGATAGCACCGACCCAGTTCGATGTTGTTGAAAATGTAGGCGATCCGCTCGGTCGACAAGAAATAGTACGTCTTGGTCACGACCACGGCGAAGGCCAGCGCGATCCCCAAGCACAGGACATGAAACGCCCATCCGTTGCGACTTGTTGTCGACGTCGCGCCAACGCCCGTTGCCATGTCCTGGATACCTCAGGTCCCTTGACGATCTTAGTCCCGGAACAGCTCTTTTCGGAAGGTGACTGTGTGGGTCTATATCATGCCTCGGGCAGTCTCGGCGAGCGGTGGGTGCATGCGACGGGAACCAAGAGAGATTGGAACGGGGTAGATCGGCCAGGTCAGCCACGCAAAAACCCCTCGCCTTGTGACGGTTTGACGCCTTGGCGGAACTGGCCAAGCACGTCATTTGGTGATACTAGGCCGGCCCGATACCGGCCTGGACCCCGAAGGGCGAGGAGATTTGCGTTGAAGATCCTGGTGCTCGACGTCTACCCGCGCAAGGGCTATCGGGTGACCAAGGACACCAATGGCGGCTACGGCACCTCGAACGATTACGGACGGGGATTGATTCCCTATCTGCTGACCCGCCTGGTCGCCAAAGGCGTCGATTGGCCGCCGATGTTCTCGGCCTATGCCGCGGGCGCGCTGCGCCATGCCGGGCACGAGGTGCGATATTCGCGCGACGTGGCGGATGCGGCCGGCGCGGATCTGTGCGTGCTCCCGTCCTCGATCGTCGCACATGAGACCGAGGTCGAGGCGGTCAGGACGGTGACCGCACAGGGCATCCCCGCCATGGTCATCGGTCCATTTGCCGGCAGCGTCCCCGAACCCTACATCGCCGCCGGCGGCAAGGTGCTGGGCGGCGAGCCCGAGATGTATCTGCGCGCCTCGCTGCCGCCGACGGTCGAGGGCGTCAAAGCGTTGCCGGACATGATCCCGGCGGCGGCGGCGGCGGAGGTCGACGCGCTCGGATTCTATCCGGCCTGGGACTTGATGACCGGTTCTGCGCCGCGCATGCGATTCATCGGCAAGGGCATGACGGTACCGATCCTGGCGACGCGCGGCTGCCCTTATTCCTGCAGCTACTACTGCACCTACCCCCTGCAGCAGGGCCGCAAGGTGCGGGCGCGCGATCCCGAACACGTGGTCGGGGAGATGGCGCATTGGCAGGATACACTCGGGGTCGGGTCGTTCATCTTCCGCGATCCGGTGTTCTCGATCGACCGTCGCCACACCTTGGCGCTGTGCGATGCCATCGAGCGCTCCGGGCGCAAGTTCGCCTTCGGCATCGAGACCCATCTCAAGAACCTCGACGACGAGTTGGTGGCGCGCCTGAAACGTGCCGGGCTGCGCATGATCTATGTTGGCATCGAATCGGTGACGCCCGAGGTGATCAAGGACGCGCGGCGCTTCTCGCTGGCGGTCGACGAGCAGAGCGCGCGCGTGCGCATGGTCGAGGCGGCCGGCGTCAAGCTCAAGGCGATGTACATCTTCGGCCTGCCGCGCGACACGGTCGAGACCTGCGAGGCGGCGATCCGCTACGCCGTGGCGCTGAACTCGACTTACGCCCAGTTCAACATCTTCACCCCCTATCCCGGCACGCCGATCTTCCAGACCTACCGCGAGCGCATCGTCTCGCGGCACTACGAGGATTTCGGCCAGTCGATGCTGGTGTTCCGTCACGACAATCTCAGCCCGGCCGATGCCCGCGACCTCCTCAGCCGCGCCTATAGCCGCTATTACGGCAACCCGGCGTGGTGGCTGCGCCACGCGTTGCAGGCCTTCGCGTGAACCCGCCCGTCGTCGGCCTGACCGGCGCGACGGGTTTCCTCGGCACGGCATTGACGGCGGCGCTGACGCGGCGCGGGGCGCGGGTCGTGGCGCTGCGGCTTGGGCCATTGCCCAAGCTCGACCGGCCGACCATCGAAGCGCTGCTGGCGGGGGCGGGCCCATTCGATCGTCTGATCAACTGCGCCGCCGACAAACGGCCGCGCGATGCGCGCGCTTGGTTCGTCAACGCCGAGCTGCCGGGTATCCTCGCCGCGCTGGCCGGCCCGGGACGGCTGATCCATGTCAGCACCGCCAATGTCGATCACCCCGATCAGGGCGATCCCTATACCGAAAGCAAGCGCGCCGGCGAACGCGGGCTGGCGGCAGGTGGCGCTACGGTGCTGCGGCCGGGATTGATCTGGTCGTGGAGCGGCCAAGGCGATGGCGCGCTGTTCGCGCGTTATCTTGATCTGCCGCTTCCTTGGCACCCGATGCTCAGTCCCGGCAATCGCTATCGGCCGGTTCTGGTAGGCGATCTGGCCGAGGCGATCGCGGAGTTGGCATTGTCGGATCGTCCACCCGAAATCGTTCGCATCCTAGGGGACCGCGCCTGCAGCCTGTTCGACCTGTTTGCAGACTATGCCGCCGGGCGCAGGCGCCGGGCCCTGCCGCTGGCGCTGGGCTGGCTCGGCCGCCTGCCCGGCGCCTTGACCCGGCCGATGACCCGGCATGAGCGCCTGATCCAGCTGCTGCCGCTCGATCGCACGCGGTCAGGTCCGGTGCCGGGCATCCGTTCGGCCGCGCGCGAGCTGGTGCTGCCCTTCCCGCCCGCGCCGCGCGGCGCTTGACCAGCCGCACCGGCTCTTCCATAAGCGGGGCGGCATGTCGCCCCTGCTCACGGTCATCGTTCCCACGCTCAACGAGCGGCCCAACATCCGGCCACTCCTGGCCAAGCTCGACCAGGCCCTGGCCGGCGTCGCCTGGGAGGCGATTTTCGTCGACGACGCCTCGCAGGACGGCACGCCCGACGAGGTGGCGGCGGTCGCGGCCGAGCGACCCAATGTCCGGCTGATCGAGCGCGTCGGCCGGCGCGGCCTGTCCTCGGCCTGCATCGAGGGCATGCTGGCCAGCACTGCCAAGCTGGTAGCGGTGATCGACGGCGACCTGCAGCACGACGAATCGATCCTGCCGCGGATGCTGGCGGCCTTTGCCGCCGATTCGGCGCTGGACCTGGCCATCGGCAGCCGCTTCGTGCCGGGCGGCGGGGTCGGCGAGTGGAGCGCCGGCCGCCTGACCGTCAGCCGCTTCGCAAGTCAGTTGGGCCGCCTCGTGCTGCCGGTGCCGTTGGCCGATCCGATGAGCGGCTTTTTCATGCTGCGACGCGAGGTCGCTCGCCGTCTTGCACCCAGGCTCAGCGCGCGCGGCTACAAGATCCTGCTCGACCTGGTCGCCACCGCCGGCCCCGGCGTCAAACTGGTCGAGATCCCCTACACCTTCCGCGACCGCCAGGCGGGCGAGAGCAAGCTGAGTTCGCGCGTCGTCCTCGACTATCTGATCATGCTGGCCGACAGGCTGGTCGGCCAATGGGTGCCGATCCGTTTCGTGCTGTTCGTGGCCATGGGCATGGTCGGCCTGACCTTCCATCTCGCGGTGCTGGGCCTGTTCCATGTCCTGGTCGGCCAGGGCTTCCGGCCGGCGCAGTTCATCGCCGCCGGCACCGCGATGACCGTCAACTATTTCCTCAACAACGCCGTGACCTACCGCGATCAGCGCAAGCAGGGCGCGGCGCTGCTGCGCGGGCTGGTGGTGTTCTACCTGCTGTGTTCGGCCGGGCTCTACATCAACCTCGAAGTCGCCGGCAGCGCCTTCGACAAAGGCGCGGCCTGGTGGTTCGCCGGCACTCTCGGCGCGCTGGTCGGCGCCCTGTGGAACTTCGCCGTCAACACCGCCTTCAACTGGCGGGTTCAAGCCTGACCGCAGGCCTCAAATCATGATGCCGCCGTCGACGATCAAGGTCTGGCCGGTCATGAAGCGGGATTCGTCGCTGGCCAGGTAGATCGCGGCGTCGGCCATCTCCTCGGCGGTGCCGAGGCGACCCGCCGGCTGGCGGGCGATGAAGGCCTTCCAGATCGCCTCGCCGCCGCCTTGCGCGGCGACGCGCTCGTGCAAGGACGGGGTGTCGACCGTGCCCGGACAGAGCGCGTTGCAGCGCACGTTCTTGCCCACCAGGTCGGCGGCGATCGCCTTGGTCAGGCCGATCACCGCGCCCTTGGAGGCGCCGTAGGCGAAGCGGTTGGCGATGCCCTTGAGCGAGCCCGCCACCGAGGCGACATTGACCACCGTGCCGCCGCCCTTCTGGATCATCGCCGGCAGGAAGGCGCGGCAGACCCGGAACATCGCCCGCACGTTGAGATCGAACGAGAAATCCCAGTCCTTGTCCGAGGTGTCCAGCACCGTGCCGTGATGGACGTAGCCGGCGCAGTTCATCAGCACATCGAGCGCGCCAAGCTCCTTGGCCAAGGCCTCGATCGCGGCGCCATCGAGCACGTCGAGCCTGCGGGTCTCGAGCCCGGGCCCGGCCAAGGCCGAAAGCTTGTCCGCGGCCACGTCGGTCGCGATCACGCGCGCGCCCTCGCGGGCGAAGGCGGCGGCGCTGGCGCGGCCGATGCCTTGGGCCGCGGCCGTCACCAAGATTCGTTTGCCGGCAAGACGTCCAGCCAATTTCGGTCTCCTGCTTGGTGTGGCGTCAGACGGCGATACGGCCGCCGAGTTCGTCCTCGACGAAACCGCGGATGACGCTGTCGATGTCGGGATCGTGCTCGAAACCCAGCTTGCGCGCCAGCAAGGAATCGCAGCCCTTGGGCCAGGTGGCGACGATGCGCTGGATGAAGGGGTCGGGCACGAACTTGATCCGCTCCGCCACCTTGGCGCCGGCGACGCGCGCCAGCGCCTCGACCATGGCGCCGATCGACACCATCTGCCCCGGCAGCGTGATGGTACGCGTGGCTCGAAAAGCCTTGGCATCGACCTGATGGGCGCGGATCAGCGCCTCGACCACCTTGCGCGGGCTGAGGATGGGATGGCGCACCTCGCGATCGACCGGGCAGATCGCCTCTTGGCCGGTCAGCGGCTCGCGGATGATGCCGCTGGCGAAGGACGAGGCCGCCTTGTTGGGCTTGCCCGGGCGGACGACGATGGTCGGCAGCCGCAGCGAGCGGCCGTCGAGGAAGCCCTTGCGCGAATAATCCGACACCAAGAGCTCGCCCATCACCTTCTGCGCGCCGTAGCTGGTCTCGGGCGTGGGCGGGGTGTCGTCGGTCACGGTCTCGGGAATGGCGCCACCATAGGCCGCGACCGAACTGGTGAACACGACCCGCGGCTTGGCGCCGGAATGGCGGCAGGCTTCGAGCACGTAGCGCGTGCCGTCGAGATTGATGCGATAGCCGAGATCGAAATCCTGCTCGGCTCCGCCCGACACCACCGCGGCGAGATGGAACACCCCGCCGACCTGGGGATCGATCAGGGCGCGCATCTGGGCCGCATCGGAAATGTCGCCCGCCACGGCGCGGGTCTTGAGCTTGAGACCCTCGGTGCGCGGCGCCTCGACGTCGAGCAGGATGAGTTCCTCGATCGGCGTCTCGCGCCCGCCCGGCCCCGCCAGGCTGCCGCGTGCCGACAAGGCGCGCGCCAGCCGCTGGCCGATGAAACCGCCGCCGCCGGTGATCAGGACTTTCATGATGGACCATGCCTCCGTCGAACCCGGCGGACTATAAGCAAGCACTCACTCGTGGCGCAATGCTTCGATCGGATCGAGCTGCGCCGCACGCCGCGCCGGATAGAAGCCGAAGAAGATACCGACCAGGGCGCTGAAGCCGACCGCCAGCGCCACCGCCTCGGGCTGGATCAGGATCGGCCACCCGCCGACCCGGGCGATCGCCACCGCCGCCCCCGCCCCCAGCGCCACGCCGGCGACGCCGCCGATCATCGACAGCGACACCGCCTCGATCAGGAACTGGGCCAGGATGTCGCGCCGTCGCGCCCCCACCGCCAGCCGCAACCCGATCTCGCGCGTGCGCTCGGTGACGCTGACCAGCATGATGTTCATGATGCCGATGCCGCCGACGATCAGCGACACCGCCGCCACCGCCGCCAGCAAGAGCGCCAGCGTGCGCGAGGAGGCATCGCGGGTCTCGGCCACTTCCGACAAATTGCGCATCCAGAAATCGTCGTCCTGATGCGGCTGCAGCCGGTGGCGCTGGCGCAGGAGATTGCGGATCTGCTGCTCGGCTTCGGCCATGTCGTCGCCGTCGCGCACCTTGACCAGGATGGTGCCGACGGCACGGGCATTGGCCTGGCTGGTGCCCAGCACGCGGCGCTTGGCGGTGGTCAGCGGCACGATCACGGTGTCGTCCTGGTCCTGGCCGAAGGTGTTTTGGCCCTTGCGCTGCAGCACGCCGATGACGGTGAAGGGCACGTTCTTGACCCGCACCTGCTGGCCGACCGGATCGCTTTCGCCGAACAGGTTGTAGGCTACGGTGTAGCCGATCAGCAGCGTCTGGCCGGCAGAGTCGAATTCCTCGGGATTGAAGCCGCGGCCCTGATCGATCTCCCATTCCCGCGCCTCGAAATAGCCGGGATGGACGCCCTGCACGACGGTCGACCAGTTGAGGTTGCCGGCCACCAGCTGCGCCGTGCCGCGCATGATGCCGGCCGAAACCTGGATGCTCGGGATCTCGCGCTGCAGCGCCACCGCGTCGTCCTCGGACAGGGTCAGGCGCGAACCCGAACCCATCCGCACCCCGCCCGAGGTGACGCTGCCCGAGACGATGATCATCAGATTCGAGCCCAGGCTCTTGATCTGCTGCAGCACCAGTTCGCGTGCGCCCGAGCCCACCGCCACCATGGCGATCACCGCCGCCACGCCGATGAAGATGCCGAGCATGGTCAAGAGGCTGCGCAGCAGGTTGGCGCGCAACGCCTCGAGCGAGGAGCGGACGGCTTCGAGCAGGTTCATGCCGCCAGCTCTCCCGGCGGCAGCGCCGCCAGCAGCGTCGCCGCATCGGCCGGTTCCTGCGCCTGGTCGGCGACCAGCTTGCCGTCGCGAAAGCGCAGCAGCCGGCGGGCGAAGCGCGCGACGTCGGGTTCGTGGGTCACCACCACCACCGTCATGCCCTGGCGGTTGAGGTCCTGGAACAGCGCCATGATCTCGAGGCTGGTGCGGGAATCGAGCGCGCCGGTCGGCTCGTCGGCCAGGATCAGCGCCGGGCTGTTGACCAGGGCGCGGGCGATGGCGACGCGCTGCTGCTGGCCGCCCGACAGCTGGG